>PKVB01000180.1:20376-21614 GCA_003131365.1 Gemmatimonadota bacterium
CATTGGGCATCGCATCGCGGGCATTGACCGCAAGGTTGATGATCACCTGTTCGAGCTGTCCCGAGTCCGCGTTGATCAGCGCCAGATGCTGCTCGAGCGTAGTCGCGAGCTCAATGTCTTCTCCAATCAAGCGCCTGAGCAATTTTTCGACGCCCAGGACCACGGAGTTCACGCTGATGGGGCGAGACTGCATCACTTGCTTGCGGCTGAAGGCGAGCANNTCGTGCGCCACGCCGCCCGCCAGCTGTCCCACGGCATCCATCTTCTGGGCCTGGAGGAACTGGGATTGGAGCTGTTTCTCTTCCGTGAGATCCCGCCTGATCGCAATAAAGTGAGTGATCTCGCCGCGATCATCCCTCACCGGTGTGATGGTCTGGTCCTCGGGGTACAGGCTGCCGTCTTTGCGGCGATTCGTTATTTCACCCTGCCAGACATTTCCCGCGAGAATGGTATCCCACAGATTCTTGTAAAACGCCTGATCCTGGACGCCCGACTTGACCAGATTCCGTGGGTTCTCGCCGATGGCTTCCTTTGCGCTGTAGCCCGTGAGTGTTGAGAACGCCTGGTTGGTCCACACAATTGTGCCGTTACGGTCGGTGATGACNNCGCCTCCGCCCGCTTGCGCTCGTCGACGGAGGTCTCCAGGATACTCGCGACGCGTGCCTCGTGACGCAACTTCTCGGTCTCCGCGCCCAAGGCGAGCGGCTTGGCGACAATGAGCCAGAGGAGGGGCGCGCTGAGGATCGCGAGCGAGAGGCCGTCGACGAAGTCCAAGACGAGTGGGGGCATCGGCGGCAGCGCGCTCAGCACCATCATCACGACCACTTCCACGCCCAAAATGACGAGGAGGATCGATGCGAACATGCGCCAGTAGGCCTTCACAGCTTGGGCCACCGAAGCTATTGTCTAAAAGTGTGGAATTTGCGGCAGGCGGTGAGAAGCCCGTCGGCAAGTGGCTCGGCCAATCTGTGCACACCCAGTTAAGCGGCAAGCCGAACATATGTGTTTGGGGTGGCTACCGAAATGTCGATTTCGTATCACCCAACTGTCGGTTTCNNTTCGGATTCTAGTTTCGCTGAGTTCCCTAAGCGCCCTCGCCAAATTCTGGGCTCGCTTTGGTCTATCAGCAACCTGAGATAGAACTGCAGCGACAAGCTTTGGCAACAAGGAAGACAGAGACGGCTGCTGGTTAAGCTTACGAGCCACCGACACCACGAACCGACACCTGAAGGTTACTC
>PKVB01000180.1:21624-21785 GCA_003131365.1 Gemmatimonadota bacterium
AACCCACGGTACGCTATTAACGTACACACACTTTCCAGGTCTGGTGGATCAGAGTGCAATTCGGCTAAGCTAGCCGCTCGCCATCATTTAGCATTTTCCCGTAACCGCTTCGACTGTATCCTTAACCACCTTTAGCCGAAGAAAAGGGCACAAAAAAGACA
>PKVB01000164.1 GCA_003131365.1 Gemmatimonadota bacterium
CCCCGTCTCTGGTCGTTCCAATGGTGCACCGTCAAGATGGCGAGCACGACGTCGAATGCTTGGTCCTGAAAGGGCAGCGCCTCGGCAACCGCTCGCACTGCCGGCGCGGTCGAGCCGGGGCGCTGACGGAGCATTACGGCGGAGGGCTCGACAGCAACAACGCCGCTTCGGGTAGGCTCGTATGAACCCGTTCCGGCACCGACGTTGAGGACAGTGCTGTCGCCGCCGATCAACGCGTGAACTCGCGCGGCCAGCCGGGGATCGGGCTGGCGTCGCGTCGAATACAATCGGCCGATCGCGTCATACGTGTCCAACGTCGTCACGTTGCACTCATCTTTCGAGGAATCTTTGGGGAGCTACCTAACACCAATTATACCGCAAACGAATCTTGACTCTCTCAGCTCGAGCCGACGAGGCCCTTGTCTCTGTACCAGTCAACATCATCACGGGTATAGAGGGAAGGCTATCACCTGCTTCCTCCCCCGGCGCTATCTCTCCACATTTTTATCAATCCATGGGCTTCGGCCGCGATCATCCTTCATTCGGAGCTAGGGTCATGACAGAGAATCGCAGCTCACGTCGGGAGTTCGTAACGAAGGCGGGGCGACTCGCCTCGGCAGTCTCGCTCACAACGTTGATTACTCCCGCTAGGACTTTCGCTACTCCGGCCAGCCCTTTAAGGGGAACCACGGCGGCCGGAGAGTGGGACCTCTCGTGGCTCTCGCGCCTCTCAACGGCAACCGATCGTGCAGTATTCGACTGGCCGAGCCTGGGCGATCCCGCCGACCCGCTCGTGCTGGAATTCGCCGCGCGCTATCTCGATGAATGCGAGGGGGTATACGCGCCGCAGAAGTATGAAGCGCGCGTCGTCTTGAATATCCGCACGCAAGCGGTAGCAGCGGCCCTTGACGATGCGACCTGGCGCCGCCACGCATTGGGGGCCGAATACAAGGTGAATGATCCGGTCACGCGCGAGCCGGCAGTCCAGAACCCTTTCTGGCATCGCGCGCCGGCTCCTCTTCCAGGCATCGTCCGCCCGACGCTCGGAGACTTGCTCGGGCGAGGTGCAATAGTCCTAGTCTGTGATTTCGCGCTCGGACATTTGGCGAAGCAACTGGCGGACAAGACCGGCCGTCAGTCGGCGGAGGTGCATCAAGAGTTGCGCAACGGGTTCGTACCCGGAGCAATCGCGGTACCGTCAGGTGTATTCGGCCTCGCCAAGGCGCAGAATGCTGGGTGCGCGTTCGTGCGGATACTCGTAGCCGGGGTCGTAACGAACGGTATGTTATGATATCTGCGGCGTTGCGGCGTAACGAATCTACGCGTCGTGCTACTGGAGCAGGACGCCATTGATTTGAGCGATGCGTAGCTGACAACCGATCCTCGGTAGCTCGCTGCGCTCGCAGTTTGTTTGATTCGCTTGCAGATTAGCTAGGTGTTAGCCTGCAACACCTTTCGGTTTAGCGTTAGTAATGGCAGCTCTCATGCGGCGTAGCGTCGCGATCCTAGTGATAGCCGCACTTGTCGCCGGTTGCCATCGAACGACACCGGCAATCGTTGCGGACGCCCCGGCTATTCCGAAAGAGCACTACTGTTGGTGGATGGCGTACCGGACCGGCGCCTCAGTGGATAGTGTTGCCTCGCGGTTTCGGCAAGCATACACGTCGCTAGGCCTAACGATTTCCGGCGCGTCCCATCTCGCCGATACGGCGTGGGTGAATGCATCCGCTGACAACGCCGATCCTCGCCATGAACCTGCTGGAGCGCGGATGGTGGCCTACCGCGTGGCCGACTCGACGCACTTTCGCACCTACGTCATTGCATTTGACTCGAGCCTGTCGACCCTTGTTCCGATTTGTCAGCAGATCAGTCAGAAGGCGGCCGTCAGCGCGACGGCACCGCGCGGACTAAACGAGGAAGCGGCACTGCCGGTGTGGCGGCGTCGCCTCTGAAGCGCAGAGACGAAGCAGTCGTGGACGTCGGTTCCGTAGTCCTCGTCAGCCGCGTTGGCACGTTAAGTCGGCTATATCTCGCCAGTAGNNCAGTAGGCTAAATAACGCTGAAGCCGACGAAGGGTTTATTGATTTGTGATGGCTGCACCATCACTCTTATACGGCCCCTTCGCGGCTTAGCTGGGGCGTTAAGTGAACGCATGGGCGTCGTGATATCTATGGTGGATTATCGCATCAATTCGCCGCTCGATGATGCGGCGCTCAACAATCTCTTCGCACGCGCCTGGCACGATCACGCGGAGCGCGAGTGGGCGCCCGTGCTCGCTCACAGTCTTGGCGTCGTCGCTGCCTTCGCGTCGGATCAGCTCATCGGATTTGTGAACGTCGCGACCGATGGCGGGGAGCACGCGTTCCTGCTCGATCCAACTGTCGATGTCGCGCACCGTCGACGCGGCATCGGAACTCAGCTCGTCCGACGGGCAGCCGCGCTCGCGAGGGAGCGAGGCTGCAAGTGGTTGCATGTCGATTATGAACCGGCACTCGCCCCTTTCTACCGAGCAGCGGGGTTTCGGGACAGTTTGGCCGGAGTCATGCGCCTCGACGCCACCACCTGACGAACGTTGCAGCTGCCAAGCACTTTTCNNCCGCACTCACCGGTGCGGTGACGAGTAGTGCCCAGCCGTCGGCGCCGACCGCCGCGCGTCCGCTGCTGGACAGCCTCTACGGCGCGCTCGCGCGGGGCGACACGACAGCGCTGCGGCGCCAGCTCGCGGACGAGTTAGTCTGGACGGACGGCGTCTCGGGCGCCGAGTTCACCAAGGCGCAGGTGCTCGCGATCATAGGCGCCCGCCCGCCGGGCGCGGCG
>PKVB01000091.1:0-170 GCA_003131365.1 Gemmatimonadota bacterium
AACCAGCGCGCGCGCGATCGCGACGCGCTGGCGCTGACCGCCGGAAAGCTCGTTCGGCCGGTGCTGGATTCGATCTCCGAGCTGCACGCGCTCGAGTGCTTCCGTGGCTCGCTTTCTCCGCTCGTCCGATCCAATGCCGGCGTACACCAGCGGCAGCTCGACGTTGTGCA
>PKVB01000091.1:212-11750 GCA_003131365.1 Gemmatimonadota bacterium
GGTTGAAGGTCTGGAACACGAAGCCGATCTCGCGATTTCTGACGCGCGCGAGCTCGTCCTCATCTTTGTCGGAAACAAGCTCGCCATTCAGCCAGTACTCGCCTCCGTTCGGTGTGTCGAGGCAGCCGATCANNGCCCATGATCGCGACGTACTCGTTGCGGCGGATAGCAATGTCAACTCCGCGCAAAGCGTGTACTATCTCGCCGCCCATGTCATAGTCGCGCTTCAGCCCGCGCGTGACGATGACCCATTCCTTATCCGGAGCGGCTCCGGCTTCGGTCGTGATTACCTGTCGCTCAGCAGTGGTGCTGATCGGAATTTCGTCAGTCGTTGGCATTAGGCCTTCGCCGGCTCGCCGGCCTTCTTCGGTTGGTCCTTCTGTGCGCGCACCGTTGTGCCGTCCTTGAGCTCGCGGATGGCCTGGTAGGTGCCGCCGACGATGTTCTCGCCTTCCTTGAGGCCAGTGAGAACCTCGAAGTACTTCTCACCCGCGATACCAACCTTTACGGGACGGAAGGTGACTTTGTTGTTCGTTCCGATCACGAACACTCCCTCGACGTCACGCTTACCGACTTCCTTCGACGGCGCCTTCTTCGCGAGCGTGAGCGAAGTGTCGGGCTTGACGCTGTCCTCGCGGACGGTGAGCGCGATGATCGGAATCGCGATCACGTTATTCCTCGTCGACGTGATGATCTTCGCGGTGGACGAGAAATCGGGCCGTGTGTCGGGCGGAACGTTGAGCAGCTGGATCGTCACTTCATAGTCGATCGCCTGGTCGGTCGCGCCGCCGGTACCGCCGGTGCCCGCAGCCTTTACCGAGCTATTCGAAATCTCGGAGACCCGGCCGATGAATGTCGTGTCGGGGAATGCATCGAGCTGGACCACCGTCGAGTCGCCGATCTTGATTCGAGAGACATCGGTCTCATCGACCTTGACCTTCGTCTCGAGGACGCTCATGTCGCTGATCGTGAGCATCGTCGCCGCGTCCTTGTTGAACGTTCCCTGGATCGCGGTCTCGCCCTGCTCGACGCTGAGGCGCGTGATGCGGCCGCTCATCGGAGCGGAGATGGTCGTCTTGCTCAGGAGCGACTGCGCGTCCCGATACGACGCCGTGGCCTGATCGATGGCGTGGTTCGCCGCCTCCAGCGTCGCCTGATTGACTTCGACCTGCGTTCTCAGCTGCTCGATTTGTTCATCGGACACCAGCGTCGGATTTGCTTTCTTGAGCGCCATCAAACGGTCGAAGTTGCGCTGAGCCTGGGTCATGGCCGGCTTCGCCTGCGCCGCCTGTGACCTGGCCGATGCGACGGCCGCGGTCGCTCTCTCGACGCTCGCCCGATATTGCGACGGGTCGATCTCGAGGAGGAACTGGCCCGTTGTCACCATCTGGCCTTCCTTCACGGCCAGGCGGACGATTCGTCCGCTGATGTCGGCGCTGATGTCTACCTTCGTGTGCGGCTGTACCTGGCCGCTCGCCGTCACCGAGGCGACCAGATCACGCTTCTGAACCTTCTCCATGCGGACTTCGGTCGCCTTGTTGCGGCCCTTCATCGCGCTGGTGAAGCCGATGATCACGATCGCGAGAGTGATCGCGCCGACGACGGTCCACTTGGTGCGTTTCTTCATATATGTCGATCCGATTAGCGAAGGGGATGACCGACGGCGCTCTCCAGAGCGGCGAAGGCTTTATGATAGTCGTACACGGCGGTGATGCGGTCGCTCTCGGAGCGCTCGTATGTCGCGCGCGCTTCCGTGAGATCGACGTACGTCGTCGCCCCGATTCTGTACCGGTCCTGCACCAGCTTCAGCTCCTGCTTGGCTTTGGCGGCGTTCTGCTCCTGCAGCGCGACGGTTTTTTCCGCCGTCACCAGAATCAGGTACGCCGCAGTCACATCCGCCGTGAGCGCCAGCTCCTTTGATCTTACGCTGTAGCGCGCGTCGGACCGGCTCGCCATCGCTTCCTGCAGCCTCTGCTCACGCGAGAATCCATCGAACAACGGAAGCGAGAGCGTCGCGCTGAACGAGCGCGGAGACTTTGTAAAGTTGAACGGGAACCTCGAGTTGGCGTCCCGGATCGCCTGCGCTTGCGCGTCCGTGAATGCGATCGCGTTGCACTCGGCCAGCTGGTTTGAAAGGTTGAGCGCCGCGCGGACCTCCTCGGTTCTGACGCAGCTCGTGCGCGCCGCGTCGAGCTGCGCCGATGCCTGCTGCACGGGGAAGTTGGAATTCGTGTAGCCGTACGTGTAGCCGCCGATGCCCGTGGACAAGGACAGGGTTGGTGAGTATTCGCCCTTTTCTCGCCTCACGTTGAGATCAGACACGTGCTCCCTCGACCGCAGCGCGAGAACGCCGGGGTTCTGGCGGCGCGCGGACTCGATGAGCTCCTGGAGATTGAGCGATGTCGGCGTGACCGGGAACTGGCTGACGAGCTTCACGTTCGGCGGTTGGGGGGTTCCCATCAGCTGGAACAGCCGCAGCTTCTCGATCTCGACCTGGCTTCTCGCCTTGAGCGCCGCCACCTGCTGCAGTCCGAGCGATACCTCGGCGCGCTGGACATCCAGCTGCGTGCCGGAACCGACGATCTCTCTGGCCTGCGCGAGAATCAGCTCCTGCTGCGATGCCACGACGAGCGTGTCCTGAAGATCCGCGTTCGCCTCGGCCTGGAGCGACGACAGATACTGCTGGCGAACGTTGCTGCGGAGCGTCTCGGCGGCGCCCGTGATGTCAGCCTCTACCGCGTCGCGATTGGCGCGCTGCAGGCTCGGCGTTATCAGCGTTGCGCTGTTGATTCTATAGTTCACTCCGATCTGATAGGCGGACTGATTGACGTCGGAGCTGGCGCCGAGACTTGCGCCGCTGAAGATCTGCTGGCCGCCCTGCTGTCTTTGCGCGAAGAGCGAGGCGTCCGCGGTCGGCAGCAGAGCGCCATACGCGCTCCGCACCGCCGCGCGGGCGCCGATCCGGTTGTTCTGAATCTGCTGGAGCTCGGGGTTATTACGCCGGGCCAGCTCGATCGCCTGATCGATGGTCAGCGTGGCCTGGCCAGCCGAATCGCGGGGAGTAACCTGGGCGGATGCCTGAACGGCGCCTGCCATAAGACTTAAGAAAAGCAGTGATCGTATCATTGTAGGGGAGGTGGACTTTTCGAACACTTACGGCCAACTATACAACAGAGTTTCAGACCCGAACACACCGAGTTTCCTTAAGATTGAATTAAGTCCGACTTGACTGTAGCGCGCGACCTTATTCGGTCGACGCGGGCGCCAGAAAAATCCGGTCGCTGATCTTGGCGTAGATGCGCTCGTAGATGCGCTTCCCCTTTTCCGCCGATGCTAGAGATGGCCTCCCGATGGAGCCCGCGCTCCCGCTCGGAACGGTGAGCCAGCCGCGCCTGTACCGCCTGAGCTGCTCGCGCGACATCATATAGTCCTGTGCCTGATCGAGGCTGACCATATGCGGCGCCAGGAACAGCATGATGGATGTGTCGACCTCGTCTCCGTGCATGGCCTCCCTCTGTCCTTCGAGCAGGTCGGAGAGATTCACGCCGAACATGTCGACGACTCTGACGCGGGCAGCCGTAGTGATGACCGTTGCAAGCGCCTCCTGATGCGGATCGTGCCCGTGCGCCGTGAGCAGAATGAACTCCCGCACGCCAGTGGCCTCCCACGAATCGAGCAGGTCGTTGAGCATCCTGTGCAGCGTCTTCTTTCTCAGGGAAGCATTACCGGTGAACCCGCGCTCTGTGTCGACGTTCACTCCGTACTCCACCGTCGGTGCCCGCAACACGCCATATTCCGCAGAGAGATCGTCCGCCATGTGCTCGACGATTATGGTGTCGCAGCCGAGCGGAAGGTGAGGACCGTGCTGCTCGCATGTCCCGATCGGGATTATGAGCCGCGGATCATTGCCGAGTATCGCGCTGATCTGCGCCGGATTGAGCTCCTTGACCCGCAGCGGCCCGGAAACTGGAATGGAGGAGGGAAGAGTCATCGCATCAGATAGCAGTTCTACATCAGATAGTAGCCCTATTGTAAGAAGCGGTCACCTGCCGCGAGGCGCAATCCTCGCGGCTGCCGCAGTTCCGCTTTTCCTGATTGCGATGTGGGTCAGAACCCCGGCGCTTCCACGCACGTCGGGGCCGGATTCGCCAAACGGAAGCGAGAGGGTTGATGCGGCGGACGGAGCCCTGCGATCGCTGGCGCGTACTCTCGCCGAGACGCGCGACCGTCTCGACGAGAGGGCGACTCGCGCGCTCGATGCGCCAGTGGACGCCGAAGGGGCCTTTGCGTTTCTCGCCGCGAGGTCTCCCCAGAAAGATGGAGAATCGGTCGTCCTCTTCGACCACGATCGTCCCTTCGCCTGGTCGGGCAAAATAAGGATCGATCCCGATACACTTCGCGGCCACGTGAGCGTGACGTTCAGTCCGTTCTACACGACTCTCAACGTGGTCGAGACGCGCGGCGACCGCCGTGCCGTCGCCTCGGCGGTGCTGCACGCCGCGCCGCCGGCGAACAGGCTCACCGAATCGGTGGACGAACAGCTCGCCCTCGCCCAGGACGTGGCTTCCTACGAATTCTCCCCGCCCGCAATTGCGCGAGGAGGGCCAGTTGTGCTGTCCGCGAATGGCAAGCCGATTCTGCGGTCGCTGGCGCGACTGGCAACGGCGGACGAGGTCAGCTTTCGTCGCGCATCGATGCTCCGCGCGAGAGGAGCAGTAGCGCTCGTCATTCTCGCTCTCGCGTTTCTCGTCTTCGCCTGGCGGGAGAGACGCGCCCTGGCGGAGCGACTCTTCGCGGTGGCGGTGGCGCTCACGATCACGGCTCTCATTCCCTGGAACTCGTTCTCCAATACGTCGCGCCTCTTTGATCCGGCGTACTACTTTTCGAAGCTCGGGGGACCGCTCACGGCCAACGCGGGCGCGCTTTGCATCAGCACGGCACTGATTCTCATGGCGGTGTACGCGGTCATTCGCGCGCACCCCGAGGCCCGCTGGCCGCCCGCGTACGCCGCGGTCGGCGCCATCGTGACCCTCGGTGTCGGGATTCCGCTCGCATCGAACATTGTTCGAGGAATCGGGCAGCCACCGTGGGGCTCTACCCCCGGCCTCTGGCTGTCGTGGGAGATTCCCCTCTTCCTCTTTCTTTTCGCCGTGCTGCTCGCTGTTTACTGGATGGCGCGCATGGCGTTCGGCAAGCCGGGAGCTGTCACCTTTCGCGCGGCGCTCATCATCGCCTCCGTTTCCGCCATCGTTGCGCTCGGCGGTCTCTGGTCTACCACATCCAGGGAGCGCATGCAGCTCGCCGAACAGGATGTCGCCGCACTCGGGCACGTTGACGATTACGCGGTCCAGCTCACGCGCCGATTCGTCACCACGCTCTCGCAGTCTCCGCAGCCGCTCAGTCGTGCGGACCTGCTGAAAGCATATGCGGCCTCTGATCTGGCATCGGCGGAGTATCCGGCGACTATCACATCCTGGACTCAAGCCGCGACGCAGATCTCCGAATTTGCGGTCGCGCCCGCCGAGCCGGATTCCGAGGCCGTAACGAACGCGGTCAAGGAGGCGATCGCCACACGGCAGACAGTGGCGCGAAGCACGCTCGGCCCCACCGGCGTTCAGATTCTTGCCGCCGTCGCCCATCTGTCGGGCGGCGCGACATCGGTGCTGGTGCTGCCGCGCACCAGACTTCTCAATGCCAATCCATACGCCGCGCTTCTTGGAATGGCTGCGCCATCCGGCGGCGATCCCCCCTATGCGTTGCTGCTGACCGACGTCTCCCCCTCGGGGCACGCCGACACGATTCAGTTACGCTGGCATCGGCTGGGGGACGAGCTCCACGGCAACCGGCTGATCTCGACGAGCGCGGGAACGATGCGCGCGCACGTGGAGATCGACCTGCGCTCGGTATGGGTGCGGGCCGAGCGCGGAAGCCTCGTCCTGCTGTTCGACCTGATGCTCGCCGGATTGTTCTGGCTGCTGGGCACGATGATGGAAAGGGGTTTCGTGCGTTGGCTGCGGGTGCGCGCGGCAAGGTGGATTTACACCTACCATGCGAGGCTTACGCTCGCCCTCTTCGCATTCTTCGTGATTCCGGCGCTCGCGTTCGCGGTCTGGTCGTATCAGCGATTGCGAAGCGACGACGTTCAGACCCGCGAGGTGCTCGTGCACGAGACCCTCAACGCGGTTGCCGCGGGCAACGAGTACGAGCAGCTGCCGGGAGCGGCGCGGCGCTTCGACACTCCGCTCTTCCTCTATTCCAACGGCTTTCTCGATCGCACGAGCGACAGCCTGCTCGATGCCCTCGCTCCGACCGGGCGGCAGTTGCCTCCACCGGTCGAGCTCAGCCTCTCGACTGGGGGTGAGCTCTCAGCTGTGTGGGAAGCAAAGCTCGGCGCTACCAAAATGCTCTTCGGCTACAGCACCGGCGTAGTGGGGCAGGAACGCTACGTGCTCGCCGCGCCCGCTCGGAGCGACGATATCGTGCTTGGCAGGCGTCGCCGCGACTTGGGGATGCTCGTGCTGTTCGCTACGGCAATCGGCGCGCTCGCTGCCCTGGGGCTCAGTGGGATCGCGGCGAAACGGCTGGCGAGGGATCTCGAGCTCAGCCGGATCGAAGTGGCGCGCGCCGAGCGCGTGCTGGCGTGGGGCGAGATGGCGCGCCAGATCGCCCATGAGATCAAGAATCCCCTCACACCGATTAGACTGGGGGTTCAGCATTTGCGGCGGGCGCGCAGTGATCCGCGCGTCGACTACGACCAGGTGCTCAACGACAACGTGAAACGAATCCTGGCCGAGATTGACAGGCTCGACGAGATCGCGCGCTCGTTCAGTCGCTACGGCAGCGCGCCTGCGGATCTGCCGCCGGCGGTCGTTGTCGACGTTGCCGCGGTGGTCAAGGACGTCGTTGCCCTCGAGCAGATGGGCGACCGAAAGGTGAAGTGGCAATTGCGGGGCGCGGACAGGCCGGTGTGGGCGATGGCGCGGAAGGACGAAATGCGGGACGTGTTGCTCAACGTATTCGAGAACGCGCGCCTCGCGCTGGCGCGTCACGTGGATATCTCACTGCGCGAGGAAGACGGAAGAGTGACGATAGAAACGGTCGACGATGGGTCGGGCATCGCCCCGGCAGTGTTGCCGAGGATCTTCGAGCCCCATTTTTCAACGCGCACAACCGGAAGCGGACTCGGGCTCGCCGTAAGCCGCAGACTGATCGAAGCGTGGGGAGGAGAGATCGCGATCACCAGCGAAGAAGGAAAAGGAACCAGAGTGCTCATAGTACTTGAGCGGAGCGAGGCATGAACGGAGTGAATCGCGGAGTAGAGACGCCGCGTGCAACCAAGGTTCTGCCGCCGCACCTGTTCGATTGGCAGCTGCCTCCGGAGTGGTCCTGGGGCCCGGGCGGTATGGTCGGCGACTATCGCCACTACCAGGAAGTGGTCGACGCATTGGGTCGGTCGCTGTCGCTGGTGACCGCGCCCGATCCTGCTCATACTCCGTGGCTCTTCGAGGAAGCGAGGCAGCTGGCGCAGCGCAGTCATCCTTCGATTCCGACGACCTATCATTACTGGACAGCGTATCGTGACGCCCGGCGCGGGCCCGGCTATTTACGCCGCTGGGTGACCGGCGAGACTGTGCGCGCGCGTCTGGCGCGGCTCGGGCTCGCGGACATTCCGTACGTCTTTCAGATGCTTCGCGGTGCGTGCTCCACCCTCTCGTACCTCCATGAAACCGGCATCGCGCACGGCGGCCTGAACGGCGATGCGTTGTGGACGACGCCAACCGGACGTCTGTGGATGCTGGAGTGGCAGTGGGCGGTCCCGCGCGCTGCGATCCCCACGGGCGTGCGACCCGGCAATGGCCCGCTCGAGATACGCTCGCTCGAGGCGTCGCGTCCGATGCGCGCGGAGCTCCTCCCGATGCCGCCCGAGTGGGAGTCGGGTGAGTGGATCCCCACGCCCGCGAGCGACCAATGGCAGCTCGCCGCGATCTGCTTCACCGCGCTCACGGGTGAAGCGCCGCCATCGCGCGGTGCGCCGCCGATCAAGCTGGTGCGGCCCGAGACACCCGAGTCGATGGCGAGCGCGCTCGACCGCGCGCTGTCGCCGAGTCCCGACGATCGTTTTCCATCGCTCGCAGTTCTGCTGCGGGCGGTTGATCGCGGCGATCCGGCGCGGACGGTAGTGATGGTTCGCGGTGAGCCCGACAGCACGGCGCAGGAGTCCGCCGAGGCGCGCGTGCGCTGGGCGGTGGGCGATGACTATGAGATTCTCTCGAAGCTGGGCAGCGGCGCGTTCGGAACGGTGTGGCGCGCGCGCGATCTCTCCCTCGAGCGCGAAGTCGCACTGAAGGCGCTGCACCCCACAATCGCGCGCGACGACAAGGCCGTGAGAGCGTTCTGGCGCGAAGCAAAGCTCGCAGCGCAGCTCGCGCATCCGGCGATCGTGCCGATCTACGACTGGGACTCGAGCGGAGATCTTTCCTGGTACACGATGGAGCTGGCCGAGGAAGGGAGCGTGGCGAGTCTCGTGGCGCGATCCGGTCCGCGCCAGGCAGCCGAGATCGCGTCGCAGGTCGAACAGGTTCTGGACGGCCTCAACGTCGCGCACGCGAACGGCATACTGCACCGCGATCTCAAGCCCGAGAACATTCTCATTGATCGTTATCAGCGCTGGCGCATCACGGACTTCGGCATCGCGAACGTCACCGGTGAGGATGTAGCTGGTACGACGGGTACGCCCGCATTCGCGGCGCCGGAGCAGCTCCTTGGCGAGCAGCAGGGGCCGGCGGCGGATTATTTCGCGCTCGCCGCGATCGTGTATTTTACGATGACGGGCGAGCCACCGTTTGGCGACGACGATGCGCGTAGCATATTGGCGCGCCAGTTGAGCGAGCGTGCGGATCTGGTGCCGTTTCCGACAGTGATCGCCAATTGGTTCCGCACCGCATTTGCGGCGAAGCCGGAAGATCGTTTCGCGGATGGTTTGGAGATGAAGAAAGCGTGGGGAAAGGCGACCGAGAAAGTTCTGGCGCGGCAGCGCGGGCCGTGGTGGCGGCGAGTTGTTTCGTAGTAACGGACGGACGTGCCTCGCGGAAGCACCTCGCGGCAGTGCCTGCGCGCCCTTAGCTGGTTGTGCCGCGCGGACTTACAAAATGGGGCTGCGAGCACTGCGCGACCCCAAAAGGGGCGAATTGCCCGTCGGATTTCCGGTATTTCGTTCTAAAGCCCTCCATTTGCCCTTCAATGGTGTTGGCTGGCGTGGCACTTGCAATCCGATTGTCGACGACGAGAACGGCTACCGCTGCCGCATATCGGCGGAGCGTGACGAATGTTTGTCGCGTTGTTTTTTTAACGGCGTGCATCACTAGCGCCTCTGAAAAGATTTGCTAGTTTGTCCGGATGTGAGACGGTCGGTCTGGAGAGCGCTCGCGCGCTCACTGGGCATGCATCCTGCCTCACAACGCAACGTGCAACCGCGGTAACCGCTGTAAGTATCTCCACCCTTTGAGAGGAATCAATCATGTTGAGAAGAAGTTGGACCGTTTGCGCGATGACGGCCTTACTCCTCGGCGGAACGGCGGCTGCCCAGTCGCCCGGTACGTTGCTGGTAGGAGGCTTCGGGCAGTGGACACACTTCGATAGCAAATGGAATCTGGACTCGGGCTTCGGTAATTCTATCGGTTACGGCGGGCGCCTTGGCGCCTTCATCGCACCGAACTGGAACATCGAGGCTGACGGCGTCTACACCCCTGCGGCATCGCAGGCTGGCACGCGCTTCCTCGGCTCGCCGAGCAACGCTGTTTCCGGCGACGTCAAGGCCAGCGCGTTCACAGCGCGCCTCATGTACAGCTTCCCGCTCGGGAATCTCCCGTCGATCCATATCGGCGCCGGTGGCGTCCTCGAGAACCTTCGCGGATCGACCGATGCGGGCGCCGGGACTTATCAGTTTGGCGCGAACGGAATGGTCGGGTTCAACCTCGGCTTCGGTGGCGTCGCGCTCCGCGTCGACGGACTCGTGAACTATCTGCCTTCCAACGGCAGCAAGTTCGATTTCGGCGCTCAGGCTGGTCTACAGCTTTCGCCAGATATCAACAACCTTTTCGGCGGCGGCGCAACGGGCAACCCGGTGATGTGGGCTCCATACGCCTGGTGGGACAATCTCGACGCGCCCCTCCCGGGAACCGTCGAACTGGGCGGCTTCGTTCAGTGGACACGGTTCGATAGCAATGCCGGACGGGGACCGAATGGCTCGATGCCGAAGAACGGTCTTGGCTACGGTGGACGCGTTGGCGTGTTCCTCTCCGATCCCCGGTGGGAGCTCGAAGGCGATGGCTACTATTCGCCGCAGGACAACATCGGCCCGCCTTGCTGCGGGGTTAATCAGGTGACGAAAGTCAACGCGCATGCTTTCGCCACGCGGCTGAACTACAATTTCCCGATCCGCCTCATGGGTCGGCAGAGCCAGTTCATCCTCGGTGCTGGTGGCACTCGCACAAGCTACGCGTTCGAGCGTGCCTCGGGGCCCAACAGCTACACGTATAATTTCGGCGCCAGCGGTCTCGCTGGTCTCCGCCTCGCGGTCGCAAACCGCACGGCGCTTCGTCTCGACGGTGTGATCGACTACATGCCGAATCACAGCCCGAGCGCGAACATGAACCTGCACGCACGCGCCGGCCTGAGCTTCCTGTTCGGTGGTGCGCGTCCGGAGGTTATGTGCACGTACGCCGGACTCGAAAGCATTCCTGCTTCGAGCCCGAACTGCGTTGCGCCGCCGCCGCCGCCGCCGNNGACTTCGACAAGTCGACGATCAGACCGGATGCGGCTGCTACACTTGATGTGAAGCTCCCGTACCTGCAGGCTAACCCGGGTATGAGAATTCGTATCGAGGGTAACGCTGACGAGCGTGGCTCCGACGAGTACAACCTGGCCCTAGGCCAGCGCCGTGCGGCAAGTGCCAAGCGGTACCTCGTTGACCACGGCATTGCGGCAGATCGCTTCGACCTCGTGAGTTATGGCGAGGAGCGCCCGGTTTGCACCGAGCACAACGAAGCCTGCTGGCAGCAGAACCGTCGCGATGATTTCCGTATCGTGACGATCGGCAGCGACAGGATCGTAGTACCACCGCAGGAGTAAGCACCTTCTCTGGCCGGGCCCTCGAAAGGGGGTCCGGTTCAGAGACTAAAAGGCGGAGCGTCCCCCCAAAGGGCGCTCCGCCTTTCTGCATCTCTGCCTTCGATCGCCTACTGCTACTGATCGCCTACTACTGATCGCCTACTACTAATTGGCTACTACTAATTGGCTACTACGTATTCAGAGAGGAAGTAGTCATTATGAATGCTTGAAGATAGAGTTGCCATTATCGAACACGCGCGATCATAAGACCTCCTTCACGGCCGACGACATGCGCCGCACCAACGAGGAGTTGTTCATGGCGATCTCAGTATGAGACCGAGCCAAGCTCCTTTCCGAAATCTGCTCACTCAGAACCACCAGGACCCTAAGGAGGCCCATATGTACGCGCACAATCTTTCTATGCATCTG
>PKVB01000067.1 GCA_003131365.1 Gemmatimonadota bacterium
AGATTGCCTATTAACCAGCCGTTGTGATGTTCCGTCGAACCGGAGGACAAATGCGACTATCAGATTTCATCGTGGCTAACCGTGAGCCGATCCTCGCAGAGTGGGAAGCGTTCGCCCGTACACTCGCGCCACCCAGCAGCTCGATGGACATCACGGCGCTCCGCGACCATGCCAACGAGATGCTGACGGTGATCGCCGCGGATNNGCTGAAAAATCAAAGGGCAATGCGCCAGCCGTCGATGAGAAGACGGCGGCCGAAAAACACGGGGCTGGTCGGGCCGAAAGCGGCTTTACCACGGATCAGATGGTGTCGGAGTACCGCGCTCTGCGCGCCAGCGTGATCCGACTCTGGACGACGGCAAAAAGAGAGATCGAATCCACCGACATCGAGGATCTGACGCGATTCAACGAAGCAATCGACCAAGCGTTAGCTGAAGGAATTGCGCGCTTCACTCAGGACTTGGATCAATCGAAGGAAATGTTCCTCGCGATCCTAGGTCATGATCTTCGGACTCCGCTCGCGGCGGTCATGATGTCGGCTGAGTTCATGCTCGAGACGCAAGAGCTCAGAGAACCCCACCTAACGCTCACACAGCGGATCTCCAGCAGTTCCAAACGCATGAACCAGATGATCGGTGCTCTCCTGGATTTCACGCGAAGCCGTCTCGGCGGAGGCATCCCGATCGTTCGAGCCGACATGAACATGGGGAAGGCTGTGCATGATGTCGTCGACGAGATCGCGGCCTCGCATCCGGATCGAGCGATCAAAGTCGACGCTCGCGGCGCACTTCAGGGTGAATGGGATTGCCCGCGAATAAGCCAGGTTTTGACCAATTTGATCGGCAATGCGCTGGAGCACGGTTCCGGTGGAACACACGTCACAGTCGACGTCCATGGCGATGACAAGGAAGTCACGATCGCGATACACAACCAAGGCGCTGCAATACCGACCGACCAGTTGAAGGGGATCTTTAACCCGATGAAACGCACGGCGACAACTGGGAACACAGGATTCGACGGATCGTCCGGGAACCTTGGTCTAGGGCTCTACATCGCCGAGCGAATCGTGCACGCGCACAAAGGGAGAATCGAAGTGGAGTCTGCAGAAGAGCGCGGCACCACCTTCACGGTTCATTTGCCGCGCCGGGGAAAGCCCGACACGGCTCCCGATAAACCCGACACCGGCTCATAACCTGCTGCGCAGCCCGCACCGTAGCCGAAGGATCAAGTTTTGGATTCGCGCGAGAATTTCAAGGCCTCGGAATTCCATGGGCCTGGGTGGAGTTGAACTACCGACCTCACGCATTATCAGGCGCAGTTAGCCAAAGTGCAAAGTCCGGCGCGGGGCCGGTNNCAACGGACAGTAACGGACAGTAAGTAATCGACCTCACGCCGTGTAAGCGTGTGCACAATCTTCTTTTCATACTACCAGATCCAACCGCGAGACTCTCAGTATGCTTCAACGCATTAGGCGGCGGAAAGGCCCTTCTTTGTAAGCCATGCAAGAGCGCGAGATGCGTACGCTCGTTCTTCCTCGCGTTCAGCCTTGGTGATTGCCTCACCGAGCACTTCGGCAACGTCGTNNGCTCTAACCACCTGAGCTACAGGCCCCTCGCCACAGCTAACCGCGTGTGGCGCAGAGTCTTGCAAGTTAGCCGCGCCCCGAGGCATGGTCAATCGGCGGAACACGACGATCGTGACGAAATAGTAAGCCTGTTTTCACGATCGCGTCATGCTCGGAGATGAATATTTAGAGCGGGTAAATCTCCCTCGAACGTACAGCCTCATTCCTTCGAGCATCGAATGACNNCACTAATCGAAGTCGTGGTCGTCACAGTCGTGATCGGCGTCCTCGCGGCGGTCGCGGTGCCGCGCCTGGCCGGAAGCAAAGACAAGGCATACGTCGCCGCGATGAAGGCCGACCTGCATACGGTCGCGATCTACGAGGAACAGTTTGCCGCCGACAACCACGGCCAGTATTTCGGCGGCACAGCGACAACGGACACTCCGCTCAACGGATTCACGCCCTCGAAAGACGTGACCGTGACCCTCGTCGCGTTCAACATCCTTGGCAGCCAGCTCGCTGACTGGACCGCCACGGTGAAGCACTCGCAAACTTCGCAAAGCTGCGAGATGCGTGCGGGAGAGATTACCTGCACCACTGGCAATGCGCTGACGACGGGCATCCTCGCCCCGAACTGAAGCATCCACGGCCCCCGCTCCGATAGCTGAAAAAACAAAATGCCCCGCAACCGCGGGGCATTTTTACTACGACGATCGGAATGAGAGCGGCGCTCAGTCCTCGTACTTGCGAGGATGCGCCGGGTGAGGCTTCTCGATCTCCTCCGTATCGAACTCGTCGTCAAGATCTATGAGGTCGTCGTCGAGTTCATCGTCGAGATCGTCATCCTCGTCGTCCTCGTCGAGATCATCGTCGTCCGGGTCCACGTCGTCGGCGTCTTCGACATCGTCGGCCCACTCGTCCTCGACATCATCCTCATCATCATCTTCCAGATCGTCCTCGAGATCCTCGTCCTCGGGGTCACCTTCTGGGGCCTTCTTCGCCAGCCACGCTTCAGTCTCCTCCTCGTTCAGGAAACTGCCCGCGGACTCCAGCATGGCGCACATTACCGTGATCTCCCTGGTTGTTAGACCGAAGCGCGCTCGCGCTTCGCCTCGCGTGACAGTTTCTTCCGATCGTTAGAGTTGAGGGAGCGTTTCCGCAGTCTGATGGACTTCGGCGTAACCTCGATCAGCTCGTCTTCCTCGATATACTCCAGCGCACCTTCCAGCGTCAACTCCCGCGGCGGCTCGAGCTGAATGTTTTCATCGCTCGACTTGGACCGCATGTTGGTCAGCTTCTTCTCACGAGTCGGATTGACATCCATGTCGCCCGGCCTCGAATTCTCGCCTACCAGCATGCCCTCGTAAACCGCGTCACCAGGGGCCACAAAAAGGGTAGCTCTCTCCGCGAGATTTGCAAGCGCGAAAGCCACTATCACACCGCCTTCCATGGAGACGAGCGTGCCCCTCATCCGCCCCGCCAGCGGACCCGCCCATGGCCCGTACTCGAGAAAGCGATGGTGCATGATGCCGGTGCCCCGGGTGTCGGTGAGAAACTCCGACCTGTAGCCGAAAAGTCCACGAGCGGGGATTTTGTAAAGAAGTCGTACCATTCCCTGCCCCGGGTTCTTCATCTCCAGCATCGCCGCCCGCCGCGGCCCCAGCTTCTCGATCACGACGCCGAGGAATTCTTCGGGGACATCGATAGCCAACTCTTCGTAGGGCTCGAGTCGCTCGCCCTGCGGGCCTTCACGCGTGATCACCCGCGGGCGTGATACCTGAAACTCGTAACCTTCGCGCCGCATCGTCTCCATGAGAATCGTGAGGTGAAGCTCACCACGGCCCGAGACGGTCCACGTGTCTGTCGATTCCGTGTCTTCCACCCTGAGCGCCACATTCCGCTCGAGCTCCTTGAACAGCCGCTCGCGCACCTGCCGCGACGTGACGAATTTCCCCTCTTTCCCGGCAAACGGCGAATTATTCACAAGCACGTCGACCGAGATCGTCGGCTCTTCAACGGCAATGCCTTCGAGCCGCTCCTGCACGGCCGGGTCGCACACCGTATCGCCAATGTCCACACCATCC
>PKVB01000198.1 GCA_003131365.1 Gemmatimonadota bacterium
TCAGGTCGAAATTGTTCTTGTCCGCGGGGTGCAGCCGCCGCATCTCGCGCAGCGCGATCGTCACCGCTTCCTCTGCCTGCGCCGTCGTCACTCCTTTCTTCGGCTTGACGGGGATGTAGAGCGCGTTCGTCTTGTCGACTGTGAACTGGTGGTCGAGCATCGCGTATGGCACGATGACGCCGATGTCTTGTCCCGGGGNNCCGATCACGCGCGCCGGCCTGCCGCTGATGTGAATCTGCTTGTCGAGAATGGACTCTCGTCCGAACAGCTTCTTTGCGGCGTTCTCGTCGATTACGGCGACGCTCGCTCCGGACGACATCTCTGCGGGTGTGAACCAACGCCCATCCAGCAGCTCGCCACCCTGGATCTCCTGATACCGGTCGTCCGCGCCCGTGATGACCACGTTCTGGGTGCGCTGCGCCTCGTAGGACAGGCGGCCGTTCGATTGTCCCCAAATCGCAGCGTACCCGATCTCCGGCAACTGCCTGAGACGTTCGGCTTCGGCCTCGACCAAATCCGGACGCACTCTAATCCACTTCGGAAGCCGGTCAGGGTTCACCGGTGTCTGCGAGAAAACCTTGATGACGTAGAACGTGGTCGGCCCCGCGATCTCGATCGTGCGGACGATCTGATCCTTAATTCCCTGGACGATCGCCGCCATCGTCATCACGGTGGAGACGCCAATCACGACGCCGAGAATAGTAAGAGCCGACCTGAGCTTGTTCGCGCGCAGGGTATCCAGCGCGATCTGAACGTTGCTCTGGATCCGATCGGTGATGATCATTCGGCGCGGAGTGCGTCAATGGGATCGAGCTGGGCCGCGCGCGATGCCGGGTAGACGCCGAACAGGACGCCAACGCCCGCCCCGAGGGAGAGCGCAAGCATCACGGACCACAAACTCACCCTGGCGGGCAGGGGCGACGCGAGACTCACCAGACCCGCGAGTCCCCAGCCGGCGGCAACGCCGCAAAGACCGCCAATGCTGGCCAGCACGACCGCCTCCACCAGAAACTGCCGGCGAATGTCGCCCGGCTTCGCGCCGAGCGCCTTTCTGACGCCGATCTCACGCGTCCGCTCGNNCCTTGCGGATGCCGATCTCGCGGGTGCGCTCGCTCACCGACATCAGCATGATGTTCATGATGACGATTCCGCCGACGACGACTCCGATCGCGACGATGGCCGGGATGACGGAGAAGAGGATCTTTGTCAGGTTCTTCCAGAACTCCACCAGCGCGTCGGCGGTCTCGACAGAATAGTCCGGCTCGTCCGCGGGGCGCAGACGGTGCGCGATGCGCATCGCTTCATCGGCGCGCTGCATTCCGCTCGCGACGAGCAGCGCGGTCGGCATCTTGACCGACACGGTGTTCGTCTTACGCCGCCCGTAAATCATCTCGAAGTTTGGGAGCGGCAGCAGCACGAACCCATCGAAGGATTGCCCGAGCACGCGACCTTTCTTTGCGATCGTTCCGATGACGGTGAATCTCTGGCCGACGATCCGGATATCCTGGCCGACCGGATCCACGTGCTCGAACAGCTTCTCGGCCACGTCCGCGCCGATGACCGCGACCGATGCGTGATTGCGCACATCGATGTCGCTGATGGGGCGCCCGTGGTCGAACACGTAGTCCTGGACGACCTGGTACGGCGCGGTGACGCCGAGTATGGCGACATCGGCCTGCGTCTTGTCGCGCCATACGATGTCGGCAATCGGAGTGGGCCAGCCGGATTGCATGCTGATCGCCACTGCCTCCGGGACCGCGGCAATTACCGCGTCCGCATCCGCCTCGGTGATGCGCGGCCGCCGTTGCAGCTTTTTCCACTCCTCATCGTCGAAGAGTCCGATGCGGATCGGAGTCCTTCTCACCTGGAAAGTGTTCGCGCCAATGAGCGCGCTGGCGAGGTTCTCCTTCACGTACGCGTTCATGCCCGAGATGATGGCGACGACGGCGACGAGGAACGCCACGGACACGATGATCCCGAGCAGCGTGAAAAAGGAGCGCAGCTTGTTGACGCGGATCTGCTCGAGCGCAGTGGTGATTACATCGATGAAGCGCATAACCTAATTTCGGCGAAGGGCGCCCTGGCCGCTACACAGACCTTGCTTAACTGCGACTGCACGGGCAGGAGGCGGCAGTGGTTCAACTGAAAAAACTGCCCCGTTCTTTTGCAGTTGCGCCCTTACCGCGAACCGGCGCCTATCACTCGTACCGTAGGGCCTCCACGGGGTCCAGCCTCGCCGCGCGCGCGGCGGGGAGAAGCCCAAAGAGAATTCCGGTGAACGCGCTCGTGGCCAGCGCCGCCACGACCGCCGAGATGGGTGTCGAGGCGGGCACGGCGGGGAAGGCGGTCTTGATTCCGAGCGCCACCAGAATACCCAGCACGAGCCCGATCGCGGCGCCAATGCTGGTCAGCGTCGCGGCCTCGACCAGGAACTGCCAGAGGATCGCGTTCCTGGTCGCGCCCAGCGCCTTCCGCACGCCGATCTCGCGGGTGCGCTCGGTGACGCTCACCAGCATGATGTTCATNNTCATCATGATCGCGACCACGCCCACTCCGCCGACCAGCAGTCCGACCGAGGAGAGCGCCAGCCCGACGACAAAGAAAGTACCGAACAGCTGGTTGTAGATCCCCATCAACCGGTCCTGCGTCACGATCTCGAATGTGTTCTTGGCCGTCGATCTGAGCCCGCGCCGCGCCCGCAACAGCGCCGTCACGTCGTCCGTTGCTTCCTCCGTCGTCACGCCGGGCTCCGGCTTGACGATGAAATCCACGCCCCGCATCCACGGGTTGAGACTGCGGCGCGCCGACTCGAACGGCACGATCGCCTTCGCCTGATCTCCACCGCCAGCCGACGTCGGCGTTCCCATCGGACTCGCCGTATAGTGGTAGACTCCGATCACCTGGAATCCAACGCCATCGACGTTGATCATCTTGTCGATCGGGTCCGAGGTCCCGAACAATCGGTCGGCCAGCTTCTGGTTGACGATGATCACGCGTGCCGCCGTGGTGTTCTCGGCGTAGGTGAAGCTGCGGCCGGGATAGATATCGCCGCCATCCACATCCACCCAGTTGGGCGTGTAGATCTCCATCCCCGTGCTCACCTGCTTGTCCT
>PKVB01000208.1 GCA_003131365.1 Gemmatimonadota bacterium
GTTCGAGTGGTATCTCGACCTGATGCAGTACATCAAGCGGAATCACCCGATCCACATCCACGGCTTCAGCCCGAGCGAGATCGACTTCTTCGCCAAGCTGTTCAGGATGGATGCGGTTGAAGTGATACGTGAGCTGCGAAAGGCCGGGCTCGATTCGATTCCGGGCGGAGGAGGAGAAATCCTCGTGCAGCGCGTTCGCGATATCGTGGCGCCCAAGAAAGCGGGTGCTGACCGTTGGCTCGAGATCATGGAGCTCGCCCACAACGAGGGGATGAAGACGTCCGTCACCATGATGTACGGGCTCGGCGAGACGCTGGCGGAGCGGCTCGAGCATCTTCAGCGAGTCAGAGACGTTCAGTCGCGCACGGGTGGATTCACCGCGTTCATCTGCTGGCCGCTGCAGCCCGAGAACACCCCGACGATGTCTAACCAACCGAAGACGGGCGCCACGGAGTACCTGCGGACGGTCGCGTTTGCGCGAGTCGTTCTCGACAACGTTCCGAATCTCCAATCGAGCTGGGTGACCATGGGAATGAAGATCGGGCAGATCGCGCTCCGCTTTGGCTGCAACGACTTCGGCTCGCTCATGATCGAGGAAAACGTGGTGTCGGCCGCGAACACGACGCATCGCACGTCGACCGCGGAGATGGAGCGCCTGATCCGCGACGCCGGTTTCACGCCTGCCCGCCGAAAGCAGGACTACTCGCTCATCGATCCCGCACCCGCTGTCCACCCGGATGCCGCGTGATGACGACGCGACTGTTCGCGTCGGCATCGGCTACGACTCCCACCGGTTCGCCCCGGGCCGCCCTCTAAAGCTTGGCGGCGTTCTAATACCATCGGAAGTCGGCCTCCTGGGTCATTCCGATGCCGATGCCGTCTGCCACGCCGTTACCGACGCTATTCTGGGCGCTGCCGGATTGGGCGACATCGGCGAGATGTTCCCGGACACGGATCCCGGCAACAAGGATCGTGACTCGATAGGAATGCTCGAGGCCGCGATCAAGCGAATAGCGACCGCCGGTTACGTGGTACATCAGGTCGACGTGAGCGTCGTGGCCGAGACCCCGCGGCTCGCGCCCCACCGCGAGAAAATCCGGGCTCGCCTGGCGTCCGCCCTCGGTATCGAATCCGCGAGCGTGAGCGTCAAAGGGAAGTCGAACGAAGGCATGGGCTGGATCGGGCGAGAGGAAGGACTCGCCTGCATCGCGGTCGCCACCTTGAAAGGGAATCGCTAGCGAATGCTCCAGACACTGACCCGATGGCTGGGTGACCTGCCTCTCGGATCTCTCTACGTAGCGATCGCCGCGCTCTCGGCGTTCGAGAACTTTTTTCCGCCATTTCCTTCCGACGCGGTGATCGCGTTCGGAAGCTTTCTCGCCGACAGAGCGCACGGATCCGCGATTACTGTTTTCCTTTGCGGCTGGTTCGGCAACGTTGCCGGGGCTGGCGTGACGTACACTCTCGGGCGGCGATTCGGCGCGAAGGTGTTTCTGCGGAGAATCGAGAAATACGCCGGTCCTGACGCCGAAGACAGAATCAAGAAGCTCCACAAGAAGTATGGCTTCCTGGGCTTGTTCGTGAGCCGTTTCCTTCCGGGAGTGCGCGCGATCGTCCCACCGTTCGCCGGAGCTATGAGGCTGCCCGCCTTCAAAGTGATGCTCTCCGTCGCCAGCGCATCCG
Source organism: Gemmatimonadota bacterium (assembly GCA_003131365.1). Taxonomy (GTDB): domain Bacteria; phylum Gemmatimonadota; class Gemmatimonadetes; order Gemmatimonadales; family Gemmatimonadaceae; genus UBA4720. Next base: position 1,684 of record PKVB01000208.1, read on the forward strand.
GGGTATGGTTCGCCTTCATTACGTTTCTGGCATTCCGCGCTGGAGACAACTGGGATGTAGTTCAGCGGTATCTCGTGCGGTCGGGCAAGGTTGCTGGCCTGATTGCTATCGGGATTGTCGTGCTCGCACTAGGAATCTGGCTATGGAAGCGTCAGGCAAAAAAAACGTGAGTAAGCTGAAGCTGGACGATGCGGTGGCCCGTGCGTTCTACGCCGAGCGGTTCGACGATTTTCTCGCTCTGGAACAGGGTGCCTCACTGCAGACCAGCCGCGCCTACAAGCTCGACATCGCCCGGTTCGTCACCTATGCCAGTCTCAAGGGTGCGTCATCCCCGACTGAAACCAGCGCCCGCATGCTCCGGGAATTCGTATATCACCTCAAGGACCTCGGCCTCTCCCCGGCATCCATCAGGCGGAACGTGTCCGCAATTCGGACGTACTTCAAGTTCATGCTCGGCGAGGGGTACGTCGTGCGCGATCCGAGCGAGCGTCTGGAAACCCCCAAGAAGTGGCGCACGCTTCCCGAAGTGCTCGGCGTCGAGGAGGTCGAGAAGCTTCTCGCCGCGCCTTCGCTCGACGAGCCGCTCGCGTTCCGCGACAGGGCAATGCTCGAGCTGGCGTACGGCGCCGGACTGCGGGTTTCGGAATGGATTTCGCTCAGCGTCCGCGACGTGATGCTCCAGGACCACGTCGTACGCGTATTCGGGAAGGGCGCCAAGGAGCGCCTCGTTCCCATTGGCCGCCGAGCGATCGGAGCGATCGCAATCTATCTGCGCGAGCTTCGCCCCAAGCTGGAGAAAGGTGAAGGCAAGGGAATACTGTTCCTCAACTCCCGCGGGCGGCCGCTGTCTCGTATGGGTGCGTGGAAGATCCTTCGCAAATACGTGAACCAAGCTGGAATCACCAAGCCCGTATCGCCGCACACGCTGCGTCATTCTTTCGCGACGCACCTGTTGGAAGGAGGCGCTGATTTGAGAGCGGTGCAGGAGATGCTGGGCCACGTGGACATCTCGACCACCCAGATCTACACCCACGTCGACCGCGAGTATCTGCGGTCGGTACACAAGCAATTCCATCCCCGCGCGTGATTGGGCTCGGGTAGAATTAACCATGCTCCTCGTACTCGATAACTACGATTCGTTCACGTACAACCTCGTCCAGTATCTTGGCGAGCTGGGCGAAAACCCGGTCGTCAAACGCAACGACGAGATCACCGTCGACGACATCGGAACGATGGGCGTGACGCGCATGGTGATCTCCCCGGGGCCGTGCACGCCGTCGGAGGCGGGANNCTCGGCCATCAGGCGATCGGCGAAGCGTATGGCGGGAAAGTCGTGCGCGCACGAACGCTGATGCACGGGAAGACTTCGCGCATCACTCACGACGGGAAGGGGATTTTCAGGAACATTCCCAACCCCCTCGAGGTGATGAGATATCATTCTTTGGTTGTTCAGACTGACTCGCTCCCGGCCGAGCTGGAGATAGTGGCGCGGGCCAAAGACGATTCCACCGAGATCCACGCAATCCGGCACCGCGAGCATCCGGTATGGGGTGTGCAATTCCACCCGGAGTCGATCCTTACCGAGAGCGGTAAGGAGATCCTTCGAAACTTTCTTACAATCGGACGATGAAGCTGCGCACGGCGGTCACGTTTTTCCTGGGCCTCAGGATGAATGCGCGCATAGTGGTCAGGGTTGGCCTCGCCATCGCCCTGACGGGGCTCGCGTCCGTGTTGCACGCCCAGGACACGACTGCCGCCGCGCCCGACACCGGATACGCCGAGTATCACGAGTCGCCGATAGCGCTCCCCCTCGGGGTCGGCCTCCGGATTCCGACCTACGATCGAGTGAATGGACTCGCGCTGCCGTGGGGCCCGAAGCTCGAGCTGAATGATGCCAGAGTAGACATCGATGCGCTCATCACTTACCGCTCGAACCTGGGGAAGTGGGATCCGTCGCTCGAGGGAAGCCTTCGGCCAGGCGACGACAACGAGCTCAGGTTTTACGTCGGACGCGGAACGTTCACCAACGACGCGTGGATTCGTGGTGATCTCACGAACTCGGCGGCGGCATTCTTCGTTGGGAGCGACTCGCGAAATTATTATCGGGGCGATCGCGCGACTGCTCGATTTGCGCGCACCATCACGAGCAGTGGTCTCACCGTCACTCCGTTCATTGGTGGCAACATCGAACGTGATTGGTCGACTGGCTCGCTCGCACCGACCAAATCCCCATGGAGCGTCTTCGGCCGCAAGGGAGATCTGAGGATGCGGAGGCCGAATCCGCGCGTGGCCAGGGGAAGCATTACCTCGGCCATTGGCGGAGCAGCGATCGAGGTCATCCAAGGCGGCCTGGAAGCGAAGTTTGATGCGATGCTCGAACAATCCATCCGCACGGCCCTCAAACCTGATTGTTCCGGCGTCCCTGTCGGAGGCATCTGTCTCCAGCCACAGCCGGGGAAAGCCTTTACGCAGGCTACGCTCGACGGTCGCGTGTCCTTTCCGACCTTCGGCACGCAGACATTTGCGGTCAAGGGGCACGCCGTAGCGACCAGGGGATCGGGCGATGTCCCGGTTCAGCGGTTCGCTTATCTCGGCGGAGCGGCTACGCTCGCGACCGTAGATCTTCTCGCGCTCGGCGGCGACCGCCTCCTGTTCGTGCAGGGCGATTACACGATTCCGATCGACCGGATTCAGCTCCCGTTCGTCGGGAGCCCGTACATCGGACTCAGATACGCGGCCGGCAGTGCCGGGGTCGGAGGGCTCCCATCCCTGATACAGAATCTTGGAGTCGGCCTCGGGGTGAGCTTCGTCCGGGCGGACTACACCATTGATCCGGCGCAGACTCGCTCGCCGTTCTCGCGGAAATCGGCCTTCACGGTGGGCGTTTCGCTCTCGCTCTGAGCGAGAAAATCAGTTTGCTCCGGTAGTCCCCCCTTGGTATATTACTGAGCGTGACTTTTGCATCGTGTCGCGCGAAAACGGGCGGGTAATGGGGACGCTAGTAGTCATACCGGCACGCCTCGGCGCAATGCGCCTTCCCCGCAAACCACTCCGTCTCCTTTCCGGACTCCCCCTCATCGTCCGGGTCTGGCAAAGAATCTCTCAAATGAACGTGGCTGATGCCGTCGTCGTGGCCACGGACGACGAATTGGTCGCGTCCGCGGTTCGCCAGGCGGGGGCTGAATGCGTGATGACCAGCGATAAACACACGTCCGGAACCGAGCGGGTCGCGGAAGTCGCAGCTCTGCCGCGATTCCAGGGATATACGACGATCGTAAATGTTCAGGGGGACGAGCCGTTCATCGGGCCCGGAGCGGTGCGCGGTGCCGCAGAGCTGGTCTCTTCCGGAACGTTCCCGCTGGGCACCGCGGCTTCCCGGGCCAGGAAGGAGATACTCGATACGCCCAGCCTTGTTAAGGTTGTGGTGGCCGACGATGGACGGGCGATGTACTTCTCGCGCGCGCCCATCCCCTTTCTCCGGGATCAAGCCGACCGGGCCATGCTGGCCGAGCGGACGTTGCAGCACATCGGTGTGTACGCGTATTCGCGGGAGGCTCTTCGAGAATGGGTCTCGTTGCCTCCCCATCCGCTGGAAGAGATCGAGCGTCTCGAGCAGCTGCGGCCGCTGGCCGCTGGCTTGCCCATTGGCGTGGCAGTCACCAATGAAGCGCCGGCGAGCGGGATTGACACAGAAGAAGACCTTGCGCACGCCAACGAGCGCTGGGATGCCTTTATGACGGGAGCAGCAACCAATGCAGGGTAATTCCAGCCAGCAGACGCGCTACATCTTCATCACCGGCGGGGTTGTTTCCTCGCTCGGAAAGGGGATCGCGGCGGCTTCCCTCGGACGACTTCTCGTCGAGCGGGGAATGCGTGTGACGATCATGAAATTCGACCCCTACCTGAACGTGGATCCGGGCACCATGTCGCCCTTCCAGCACGGCGAAGTGTTCGTCACGGACGACGGCGCGGAGACGGATCTCGATCTCGGTCACTACGAGAGGTTCATCGACCGGTCGCTCGCGCAGGCAAACAACATCACGACTGGCCGCATCTACCTCAACGTGATCACGAAGGAGCGGCGCGGCGAATACCTGGGCTCGACGGTGCAGGTGATCCCGCACGTCACCGACGANNGGCACGGTCGGCGATATCGAATCGCTGCCGTTCCTCGAGGCGATTCGTCAGTACCGCCACGAGATCGGACGCGAAAACGCCATCTTCATCCACCTCACGCTCGTGCCGTATATCGCCGCTGCCGGCGAAGTAAAGACCAAGCCGACGCAACACTCGGTACGGGAGCTGATGGAGATCGGAATTCAGCCCGACATCCTGATCTGCAGAACCGAGCGCGCGCTGTCCGAGGAAGTGAAGCGCAAGATCGCGCTCTTCTGCAACGTCGAGTTCGGGGCGGTAATCGAAAGCCGCGATGTACCCACCATTTACCAGATACCGCTTCTGTTCCACGAGCAGGGACTCGACGAACGGGTGATGCACAAGCTGGGTCTCCTCGGCCGCCGAGCCGCGGATCTTTCGAAGTGGCGCGGCATGGTTGAGCGTGTGCTTCACCCACACGGCCGCGTAAAGATCGCGGTGATCGGGAAATACACGGGCCTCGTCGACAGCTACAAGAGCGTCCAGGAAGCGCTCATTCACGGCGGCATCGCCAACGATGTCGGGGTGGACATCTCATGGCTTGCCAGCGACCTCTTCACCAGCAGGGAAAAGACGCGCGAGCTCCTGGCTGATTTCCACGGGGTGCTGGTCCCAGGCGGGTTCGGAGTGCGTGGCGTCGAAGGCATGCTCGAAGCGATTCGCTATGCGCGCGAGTCGGGCTTGCCGTTCTTTGGAATCTGCCTGGGAATGCAGACGGCGATCATCGAGTTCGCCCGCGACGTGTGCGGACTCGACGACTCGAACTCCAGTGAGTTCGCGCCCGAGTGTTCGAACCCGGTCGTGTCGCTGATTCCGAGTCAGCAGCACGTGCAGGACATGGGCGGCACGATGCGGCTCGGTGCGTGGCCGGCCCGGCTCCTGCCGGGCACCAAGGCCCGCGCCGCGTACGGCGACGAAGAGATCGTCTACGAGCGTCACCGTCACCGCTACGAGGTGAACAACCGGTACCGAGCGCAGCTCGAAGAGGCAGGGTTGATCTGTTCGGGCACCTCGCCCGACGGGCGGCTCGTCGAGTTCGTCGAGCTCGCCTCCGACCAACACCCGTTCTTCGTCGCCACCCAGGCCCACCCGGAGTTCAAGAGCCGCCCCGACCGCCCGCACCCGTTGTTCGCGGCGTTCGTCGAGGCGAGCAAGTTCCGGGCCGAGGGTCGGGCGCCGAGGTTCCCGTTCTCGGAGCGCCCCGTCGCCAAGGTCTCCTGACCGGCCGGCGATGAGCGGGTTCCACGTCGCCCGCTCGAAGCGGGTCACCGAGGTCGGGTTCCTCGCGATCGACGAGCTCACCGTGGAGGCCCCCGACGGCGAGCTCGCGACGCGAGTGGTCGTCCGGCATCCCGGCGCCGCGGTGGTCGTGCCGATCGTGGCCGACGGCACCCGCGCGATCCTCGTGCATCAGTACCGCGCCGCGACCGGCAGGGAGATGCTCGAGGTGCCGGCGGGAAAGCGCGACGTCGAAGGCGAGGAACCGGCCGCGACCGCGGCGCGGGAGCTCGAAGAGGAGATCGGCTTCGCGCCCGGGCGCCTGGTGAAGCTCGCCGAGTTCTTCAACACGCCGGGATTCTGCGACGAGTACACGCATCTGTACGTCGCGCTCGATCTCGTCGNNGGCCACCATCCCGGTCTCGACGCGTAACCTGCGCACATGGGTCCCGATCGGCTTCGCGTGTTGCTGGCCGAGCACGAGATGTGGCTCACGGTGGAGCGGGGACTGGCCGCGAACTCGTTGGCGGCGTACCGGCGCGACCTGCGGCGCTACGAGCAGTTCCTGCGCGCGGCCGGGATCGACGATCCCGCCGCCGTAGGGGAGTCGAACGTCTCGGCGTACGTCGAGTACCTCGGTCGCCTGCCGATCGGCGACGGCGACGAGCGCCTCGCGCCGGCATCGGTCGCCCGCGGGCTCGTCGCGGTGCGTTCGTTCCACCGCTTCTGCGCGGCCGAGGGCCTGCTCGACAGCGATCCGAGCGAGCAGGTCGGCGCACCGAGGGTTCCGCAGGGGATCCCGAAGGCGCTCGACGAGCCCGAGATCGACGCGATCCTCCACTCCGTCGTCGGCAACGACCCCCGCGCGCAACGCGATCGCGCCATCCTCGAAG
>PKVB01000227.1 GCA_003131365.1 Gemmatimonadota bacterium
TGCTGCTGGCCGCCGGAGAGTTGCGAGGAGTGGCTGTGCTCGCGTCCTTTGAGGCCGACCCGGGAAAGCGCATCCATCGCCGCTTTGCGGCGTTCCGCGCGCGACCAACCGAGATCGCCGTAGATGAGCGGGAGCTCGACGTTCTCGGCCGCGGAGGTGCGCGGCAGCAGGTTGAAGCTCTGGAAGACGAACCCGATCTTGGCGTTGCGGATGACCGCGCGTTCGTCGCGATTGAGCGTGGAGACATAGACGCCGTCGAGCAGGTATGTCCCGTCCGTAGGGCGGTCGAGGCAGCCGAGGATGTTCATCAGCGTCGATTTGCCGGCGCCGTTCTCGCCGACGAGGGCGTGGATCTCGCCAGGCATCACCTCCACCGACGCGCCGCGATTCGCTCTGATGGCGCCGAACGATTTGTCGATCCCGTCCATCCGGATCGCGGGGACAACCGAGGCGGACTTCGGAGCAGCGCTGCTGGTCATCTGGTGCTGGGCACCTTGATGCGTCCAGCGATTATCTCCTGCTTGAGCTCCTCGACGCGGGCGTGCACGCTGTCGGGGATGAGCGCGCGATTGCGATTGTCGTAAATGTATCCGACGCCGCCTTCCTTCAATCCAAAGGAGTAAATGCCTCCCTTGAACGTGTGATTCTGCACCCTCCGAATCGCGTCGAACGTCACGGTGTTCACTCCCTTCACCATCGACGTGAGAACGTGTCCCGGCGCCTCGTCGTTCTGATCGGAATCCACTCCGATCGCGAGCTTGTTGGTCGCGCGGGCGGCCTCGAACACGCCCTGTCCGGTCGAGCCGGCCGCGTGAAAGATCACCTCGACGCCCTGGTTGTACTGGCTGAGCGCCAGTTCCTTGCCCTTGCCCGGATTCTTGAACGCGTCGGGCGTCACACCCGCGTATTGCGCGATGATCTGGCAGTCGGGGCACACCTTCTTCACGCCGGCACGATAGCCCGCCTCGAATTTGTGGATGAGCGGAATGTCCATCCCGCCCACGAATCCGACTTTCTTCGAGTGGCCAACGAGAGCCGCCAACGCGCCCACGAGGTAGGATCCTTCTTCTTCCCGGAACTTGAGCGCCGCGACATTCGGTGGCGGAGGGATCACGTTGCCATTCGCGTCGGTCGCCAGCGCATAGTCGATTCCCGCGAACGCCGTGTTCGGATACTCCTTCGCGAGATTGGCGAGATCGTCGGTGAAGATGAAGCCGACGCCGATGACCAGGTTCATACCCTCGGCCGCCAGCAGTCTCAGTCCAGCTTCGCGATCGGCTCCCTCTCCGGGCTCGATGAATCGGATATTGGAGCCGAGCATCCTGGTGGCGCTGTCGGCTCCGGCGTAAGCGCCATCATTGAACGACTTATCGCCCCGGCCGCCGACGTCCAGGACGATTCCGATGCGAACGGACGATGTCTCCTTTCCCTCGGCCTTGGCGCTCCGACGGGTGAAAAGGAGCGCAATGTGTACGGCGAGCAGGAGGGACGTGACGAGGATCAGCTTTCTCATCTGAACAGAAGAATCGCCCAGAACACAGCGCCTTGCAAGCCGAATGGCGGCTGTCAGCGTCGCGCAGAACACTATATCGTGGCGGCTGTCAGCGTCGCGCGGAACACTATACCCGCGGCCCCCTTTCAATCGGTTCATACGGGCCATTGATTTCAGTGCATGGCCGAGCGGATACGGACGCGCTTTCTCGTGGTGGGGAGCGGAATTGCTGGACTTCACACCGCATGGCGCGCTTCCGCGGACAGCGACGTGATGGTCCTGACCAAGCGATCGCTTTTTGACAGCGCTACGGCGTATGCCCAGGGCGGAATCGCCGCCGCGCTCGGCGCCGGAGATTCACCCGAGCTGCACCGACAGGATACTCTCGCCGCCGGCGCTGCGCTCTGCGACGCGAAGGCGGTTGAGGTCCTGGTCGAGGAAGGACCCGCGCGGGTGCGGGAGCTGGCGACGGCCGGCGCGCACTTCGATCTCGAGCCCGGCGGAAACTTCAAGCTGGGCCGCGAGGCGGCGCACTCGAGGCGTCGGATCGTCCACGCGCACGGAGATCAGACCGGGGCCGAGGTCGCGCGCACGCTGATCAAGCGGGTGAAGGAGAGCGAGCGGATCAAAGTGCTGGAGAAGGCACGTATTCTCGATCTCATTATAGAGAACGGTGTTGTTTTCGGTGTGAAGGCCGCTGTCGCAGGCAAACCGGTAGAGATCATCGCCGATGCGACGGTGCTGGCGACCGGAGGCTGCGGACAGGTCTATCGCTATACGACGAATCCGGAGGTAGCGACCGGCGATGGCTACGCGATAGCGCACCGAGCCGGGGCCAAGCTGGCGGACATGGAGTTCGTGCAATTCCATCCAACCGCGCTGGATACGCCCGAGAATCCGCTGCAATTAATCTCGGAAGCGGTGCGAGGGGAGGGTGCGATCCTGGTCAACGAAGAGGGCGAGCGATTCATGCTCAAGAAGCATCGACTTGCTGAGCTGGCTCCTCGCGATGTCGTGGCTCGCGAGATTTTTCGTCAGAAAGCGGGTGGCAGGCGGGTCTGGCTCGATGCGCGGAAGCTGGGCCGCACTTTCGAGAAGCGCTTCCCGGGGATTTTCGCTATCTGTCGCGCGCGCGGTGTCGATCCCTCGAAAGATCTGATTCCAGTCACTCCGGCCGCGCACTACATGATGGGAGGAATCGTGACCGACCTGCGCGGTCGCACGAGTCTCAACCGATTGTACGCGTGCGGGGAGGTTTCACGAACCGGAGTGCACGGCGCCAACCGGCTCGCATCGAACTCGCTGCTGGAAGGACTCGTATTCGCCGAGCGGGTCGCGCGCGACATGATCGACACGAAGCCGTTGACGACACCTCCGCGCAAGAAAAACTGGGAAGTTCCGGTGCTACGCGACCGCGGCGCGGCGCAGGTCGCCGCCGACAGCATCCGGCAGGTGATGTGGGACTACTGCGGCATCGACCGGAGCGCCAAGGGGCTGAGACTCGGACACGCCAAGCTCACCGAGATCGAGTCACGTCTCCCACAGGGAGCGACCGAGGAGGCGAACATGGTACAGACATCTCTGCTCATTGCAGATGCGGCGCTGTTGAGAAAGGAGTCGCGCGGAGGCCATTATAGAAGTGATTTCCCGCGCGCGAAACGAAAGTGGAGCGGCAAGCACATCGAATGGTAAATACGACGGACAACCGGTACGCAGGGCTGCAGGAAGAGATCAGGCACCTCGCGAGAGAGCGCAACGCCGTGATCATCGCGCACAACTACGAGCGCGCCGAGGTTCAGGACGTCGCGGATTTCGTCGGCGACTCGCTCGGGCTGAGCCGCGAGGCCGCCAAGACCAAAGCACAAGTGATTGTGTTCTGCGGCGTCCACTTCATGGCGGAGACGGCGGCAGTGCTTTCGCCCCAGAAGACGGTGCTGCTTCCCGACCTTGCCGCTGGATGCTCTCTGGCCGCGACGATCAACGCCGACCAGCTGCGGGAATGGAAGGCGGAGCATCCGGGCGCGGTGGTGGTGTCGTACGTCAACACGACCGCCGAAGTAAAAGCGGAGAGCGACTACTGCTGCACGTCCGGCAACGCGGTCGAGATCGTGAACTCCATCCCCGCCGATAAGGACATCCTCTTTCTCCCGGACATGTTCCTCGGCGCGCACGTGCGACGCATCAGCGGCCGCAAGAACATGCACGTATGGATGGGAGAGTGTCACGTGCACGCCGGGATCGACCCCGAGGACATCAGGCTCCAGCGCGCGGCGCATCCCGGTGCGGAGTTCCTGATTCACCCCGAGTGCGGCTGCGCCACCAGCGTCGTCGAGGCAGTTTCGGCCGGAGACATAGATCCGGTGGGCGTGCAGATCCTTTCTACCGAGGGGATGATCAAGCGTCCGAAGAATTCTCCCAACGACGAATTCATCGTCGCGACCGAGGTGGGAATTCTGCACCGGCTCCGGCGCGAGAATCCGACCAAGACGTTTTATCCCGCCAACCCCGACGCGGTGTGCGCGTTCATGAAGGTGACGACGCTGCCCAAGGTGTTGAGCTCGCTGCAGCGGATGGAGCACCGCATCACGGTGCCACCGGAAATTGCCGCGCGCGCGCGTCGCGCCATCGAGCGGATGGTCGCGATCGGCGGTCAGACGCCGCTTTCACCTGCTCTGGAAGCCGCGGAAGATCCCGGAGAATGAGCAAACGGCGGGAAAGTGAGCTCGCCGCGCACGGATTCCTATGGGAAGAAGCGCTTCGTTTTCCGCTGACAAAAAAAGAGACCGGCATCATCGTCGCGGCCGCGCTCCTGGAAGACGATACCAGGCACGATATCACGACGGCCGCAACTGTAATGTCGAACCGAAGGGCGAGGTGCCGACTGGTGGCGAGGCAAGCGGGTGTCATCGCCGGACTCACGCTCGCCTGTGAGGCGTTCGAGCAGCTCGATCCGGCGGTGACGATGCGGATAGAGCACCCCGATGGAACGCGCATTGGTCCACAGACGCCGGTGATGTTCCTGTCCGGTCACGCGCGCGGATTGCTTTCCGCCGAGCGTGTGGCGCTCAATTTCATGCAGCGCCTGTCGGGAATAGCAACGATGACAGCACGATACGTGGAAGCGATCGCGGGGACCCGGGCGCACATACTCGACACGCGGAAGACGACTCCATTGCTGCGTCGCCTCGAGAAATACGCCGTTCGCGCGGGCGGAGGGCTCAATCACCGCATGGATCTGGCTTCGGCCGTTCTGATAAAGGACAATCACCTCGCGGCGGTCGATGGCGATATCGCTCTCGCCGTGAGTCGCGCGCGGGCCCTGGCTCCGGCGGGGATCAAGATCGAAGTGGAATGCGACACGCTCGAGCAGGTTCGCGCCGCGATCGGCGCGGGTGCCGACATCATCNNTCGTCGGGCGGCGTCACGCTCGACACCGTTCGCTTCATCGCGGAGACAGGGGTGGACTGGATCTCGGTTGGCGCGTTGACGCATTCAGCGCCGGCTCTCGATCTCGCGCTGGATTTCGATTGATGCCGGAAGAAGTCTGCGACGTCTGCGGCTCGACCAATATCAAGGAGATCAAGTGCAAGCTGATCTGTCAGAACTGTGGGACGATTTTGAGGAGCTGTGCCGATCTCGGAGCAATCACGCCTTCAATTGAGGTGAATCGAAATGGATCGCCGAGATATTGAGGAGGGGTGCCAGGTTCGGAGCAATCACGCCTTTACTTGAGGTAAATCGACATGGATCGCAGAAACTTCGTGAGGCTCGGCGCCATCGCTGGCGCGATGGCAGTCCGCGGAAAGCCGCTGGCGGCCGAATCATTGACCAATCGTGAGGCATCCGAGCCCCTCCTTGCCGGGCAGCGTTTTTCCATCAGCANNGCATCAGCCCGTTCGCGCTCGAAGAGGCGACGCTTGGCGACCTTCAGGCGGGGATGGCGTCGGGGACGATGACCGCGCGATCCATCACGCAGCAGTATCTGGATCGCATCGCGGAGCTGGATCGGCAGGGTCCGACTCTGCGCCATGTGCTCGAGACAAATCCGGACGCGCTCTCGCTCGCCGATTCGCTGGACCAGGAGCGGAAGGCGGGCAAAGTTCGCGGTCCGCTGCACGGCATTCCGATCCTGCTCAAGGACAACATCGATA
>PKVB01000113.1 GCA_003131365.1 Gemmatimonadota bacterium
GACGCTACGTGCGGTGCCGTGCATCATCATGCCGGCCTTTTCCTCGAGCGTCATCCGCCCCACGAGATCCTTTGCGCGCGCTGAAGGAGTGCGACGCCAGTCCTCGTACGGATCGAGGACGCCGTTCCTGTTCAGATCTCGGAAGCGCCGGCCCTGCTGCTCGATGATTTTGGACGAGCGGGATACGACGACCGGTTGCTTCTGTTGGTTGGCGCTGGCGTCCTGTGCGCCGGCCAACGGTGGCGTCATGAACAGGATCAAGGCGCCGGGAATGACAACGACTTTCGATTTTAGCATCACGCTACCTAACGTCCGAGTTGAGTTGCGAGCGACTCAAAATAGAATGCCCCCGCGCAGCTGGCGCGAGTCCGAAGACGAGGACGGTCTTCTTCACGCTGTGGGCGGCGCGGTAAGGTTGATTTGAATCTCTTCCCCGACCAGCTCCACGCTCAAATCGGCCAGACGCGCGACAACCGCGTCTGCAGCGCTCAACCGTTCGGGCGGATATGTCGTTGCGATCGCAATCGCTCGCATCTCTGCCGCTTGCGCCGACTCGATACCGGCGGGCGCATCCTCGATGACGATGCAGTCCGCCGCGGAAAAACCCAGGCGTGCCGCGGCTGTCAGATAACCTTCCGGATCGGGTTTGCCACGCGTGATCTCATCGGCGCAAATCATCACGGCTGGCAATGGCAGTCCCGTGTACCGGAGCCTGAATTCCGCGACCGCGCGAATACCGGAGGTGACAACACACCACCGGCTCGCGGGCAGCAGTTGGAGAAGCTCGCGGGCTCCGGCGATCTCGTAGACGCCTTCCGGGTTCGTCGCTTCGCTCGTCTCCAGCACGGCGAGTTCCGCGTCGGTGCTGAGTTCCGGTGCGACCAGGCGTACCGTTTCGATCGTGCGCCGCCCGTGCGCCATTGCAATCACGTGCTCCGGATCCAGCCGATGACGCGTCGCCCAATCGCGCCATGTTTTCTCCACGCGTTCCGCCGAATTGACGAGCACACCGTCGAGGTCAAACAGGATGGCGCGGCAGCGGAACGATCGTACCCCAGCTGCAACCATCACGTCAGTGCAAAGACGACAACGGCGACGAATAGGGCGCGCAGAATAGTCATACTCACAGTGTGTTATAGCCCGCTGAGTCTGCTTACCGGAGTCAGCGAGAGCTTCCGAAACTCGACCTCGGAGCCTTCCGACTGCACGGCGATCTGGCCGTGATCGGCGGTCGCGTCAGTGCCGTCATTGACCAGATCTCCGTTGACCCAGACTCTGATCGAGCGGCCGACTGCCTCGATCACCATGGTATTCCACTGACCGAGTGGCTTCTCGGAGCTGTCAGTCAGGTTGAGGATGCGCCGCGCCTTGCCCTCGGTAGTCCCCCACTCCGCCCTTGGTCCGCGCCGACGCTCCATGTCGGGAACGCGGATGTCTTCCAGGATGCACCAGAAATCGCCGGCGTTCCCGTGTTCCATCTGCACCTCGATGGAACGCGGGAACATCCCGTAGAGCGCGCGCGGGGTCGATGCGTGCACCAGAATTCCTGCGTTCCCGGGCGCCGCGGGGAAGCGGTATTCGACCGCCAGCCGGTAATCGCGGTAGCCGGCATCGGTGATGAGATGCCCGCGCGGCTCACCAAGGGTCACGAGCATCCCGTTGCGCACGATGAACGGATTGCGGACGCGTACGTTGGAGTCTGCGGGAACGTCGACGTGCCAGCCGGAGAGGTCTCTGCCGTTGAAGAGGCTTTGTGGGTGCTGCTGCTGCGCGCAGCGAGACGACGAGCCGAAGGTCGTCGCCACCCCGACCGCGAGGATCAGGAATGATTTCATCGAGCGCCCGGAGCCACGGGACCAGTCGGGAACGGCCGCTCGGGTACGCTGTTGGTATTCTGAAAGCTCGCAATCAACCATTTCCCGGCAGACTTCTTCAGGACCTGCAGCTGGATCCCTTCTCGAGGCTCTGGTATGCCAGCCGGGGTCTTCGCACCAACCATGGTCCACCGGACATGAGCAAGAGCGATGTCGGACGACAGAAGCCTGACCTGCACGTCCGTTATCGACATCGTGCTCTCTCGGAAAACGAAGGCGAATGCTGCCGTAAGCTTGCGCTCGATTTCAGACCGTCCCTTCCACCACCAACCGACGACATTCACAACGTCCCCATCCTCGGTGAAGAGGCTGGCATAAGCCTTCGCGTCGTGGCGGTTCCAGGCGTCTGCTTGCTGCACCTGGACGTTCCGGATTTCTGCTTCCAGGGTTTGCGCCGCGCCAGCGGAGGGCACCGTCGATGCAGCGATGAAAACGAAAAGCCCAAGTCCGAGCTGCCGTCTGTTCATAGAAACTCCTCGTGAATTTTTCCAGCCTGCCATAATTTGGACTTCAAGGTGTGCTGTGATAATGGGTGATAACCGCCTTGTCTGACGAGGACGCCTCAATGTTCTCAGGACGCTCACCGATGGATTTCTAGAGTCACTCCGCCGAGCATCACCCAGCGATCCTCGTCGACGTAGGGTACGGTGTCGAAACTGTACTGTTTCTTCACGTGCCCCGATGCGAAGCCGCCGTGGAGATGCACCGACATCAAAGCCCCAACGGGTGCTTCGACCGTCAACCAGTTCACAAGTGCGTTTTCCCAAACTGTGTAACCGGCCCGCGAGGTTTTGTCCGCGTAGCGCCCGACTGCAACGTTGAACCCGAAGCCGCTGCTACTCGTTACTCCCGTTTGCAGATACGGCATCAGGCGACCGTCGGGAAACTCTGCCAGCAATCCAACTCCGGCCGCGACGGGACTCATCCATTTGCGCGGTGCCTGCAGGTACAGGTCAGCGGCAGCTCCACGTTCGGTAGGACCTTGAATCCCGAGCCTCATCGCCGGTCGAGAGTCTTTCGTTGACCGAAAGCCATAAGCGGCACTCGCCGCGAGCGCGCCGAAATAGAACGGCCCAGGGTCGTCACCGTTCTCATAGCGGGGGCCGCTTCCCAGGACGGCGCTCAAGCCCGCGCTGAATCCGGGATGAACGTCCGGCCCATGGGCAATCACTGGAGCACACGCCTGGATTGAAAGCACGAGCACCGCAAATCTAAACCATTTGGGCATGTGTGCGCTCACGAGTGCGTATTAGAAGAGACCGACCTTGCCCCTCACCGATTCGATCAGCTTCGCGGGGTCGTACCCGATCCCCTGCTTGAACACAATCTGCACGTTTCTCAAATCATTGATACGCGTCGCAGGATCCCCGGCGACCACCACGAGGTCCGCGTCCTTTCCCACGACGATCGAACCCACGCGATCGGCGCGCCCGAGAAATGTCNNGCCGATGCGAATCGCCTCCAGCGGCGTGAAGCCGCTCTCGACGAGCAGCTCCAGCGCGTGCTGGTTCGAGTAGCCCGGGATGACGCCGCCGCCACCGGTGGGGTCCGTGCCCACGAGCAACAGTCCGCCGGCGCGCGCGAATGCCAGCTCCATTGCCCGCGCTTTTGCGAACAGCGAACCGTAAGTGGAAGCCGTATTCGCCGCCGTCGCCGCATGACGCTTTTCGAACTCTGCGCGGAGCTGCGGCTCGAGCACATCCAACCCCGGCGGCAGCGGCCTGCCGGGAACGAAGGTTTCAAAAATCGTGAGCGTCGAGGTGATCGCGACGTGGCGCTTAACGAGCTCCGCAATCAGTGATCGCGCGGCATCACCGTTCGGATCGGCGGCGCCGAGCGCTGTCTGCCCCGCCCCCTGACCCGGGCACTCGTCAGGCTTTTTGTCCGTGACGAAATCGGTTGACACAAAGAATCCGTGTTCGAGGTCATCGATCCCGAGGGCAGCCGCCTCCCGATAGGTCACGGAGCAGAGATGGCCGGTCACCTTCAGCCCCCGCTTGTGCGCCTCCTCGATCGCCGCGCCTAGCTCGGCGCGCGTGATATGCATGTACGCTTTGAACGACGTCGCGCCGGCATCGGCCCAGAAATTCACCATGCGCCGGGCGTCGTCGGGTCCCGTGAGCTCGTGTACCTGATCGAGACCGAGTCCTGGACCTTCGAGATAGGGCGCTGTCGCGTCGAGCCAGGGCCCCGGTTTCTTCCCGGCATCGATGTCGTGCTTGATTCCGAAGTCACCGAAGCCGTTCAGGTTGCCGCCGGTGCGCATCGATGTCACGCCCCCCGCGAGATAGAGTCGCGTGAAGCTCTCGGCCAGGTTCGCGTAGACGCCCGGAGCGGTTGGGTAGAAGAGGTGCTCGTGCACCATCACCAGTCCCGGGATCACCGTTCTTCCTTTAAGGTCGACGACCTGCGCGCCGCCGGGTACGGCGACCGATCGTGAGGCGCCAAGTTCGGCGATGCGACCATCGCGGATGATGAGGGTTTGATCGTCACGCGCCGGCGCACCGGTTCCGTCAATCACGCGCGCATGCGTGAGTGCGACGACGGGCGAGTCGACGACAACAAAAGAGTGGGCGGCCGCGGACAGTGTGGGTCGCTGGGCGCGCAGCTCCGCTGAGGCAAGAAGCGGGAGTGACGCGAGTACGCTGATGAAGAGGCGGTAGCGCATGGAAGGTCCCGGGGCGGAGAAACCCTTGTTGAGAGCGAGGAGCAAACAAAGTGTGGCCTCGCGCCCAAGCCGTCCAGGCTGCACTCTATTGGTATGCGCAAATCCATACCTATTTTCGTCGCGGTGGCGCTGGCCACGCTCGCGCCACTCTCGGCGCAATCTCAGAACAGAGCCCCCATCCTCGCCGTCTTCGCTCACCCCGACGACGAGCGCGTCATCGGTCCGCTCCTGTCGAAGCTCGCGAGAGAGGGACGCGAGACGCATCTCGTGATCGCCACCGACGGTTCAAAGGGCGTTCGCGATTTCGCTCACATCCCAGCCGGACCGGAGCTGGCCGCCGCCCGTACGAAAGAGGCGACCTGCGCCGCCAACCGGCTCGGCGTCAGAAAGCTCCACTTCCTCGGTCTTCCGGACGGCGGACTCGCATCGTTCGAAGTGCTGGGCAAGCTGCGGTCGGGGCTCGCGGCGATCATCGATTCCCTCAAGCCCGCGGCGATCATCACCTTCGGTCCGGAGGGAGGCACCGGGCATCCCGACCATCGGCTCGTTGGCGATGTCACGACCCAGATCGTGCAGAGCGACGCGCGCTACGCGAATATCGACTTGCTGTACGCGTCTCTTCCAACGGAGCGTCTGCGCACCGCGCCACCAGCCGATCCCACCGTGAACGGCGTCGCGGAGGCGCTACTCACCGTGCGCGTGCCGTTCGAGGAGCGGGATCTCACGGCTGGACGCGAGGAGTTCGCGTGTCATCGAACCCAGTACGCGCCGGCAGAGATGGACGCCGTCAATAAGTATCTCGCGCACGCATGGAACGGAACCGTGTGGATGCGTCCGTGGAACGGGACGCTGCACGATCCCGGAATCTTCAAGCCGTAGGCGGGCGCAGTCGCTTGCGCAGGTAAAGCTGTCGGTACTCTGGCGGATAGCCATCGAGAGTTCCGAACAGTTGATAACCGAGTCTTCAGCTATCCCTCTTCCCCGTGTCATCTAAGGGACAGCAGCGACGATTAGGTTCATACGATGTTGATTCAATTCAAGGAACTTTCCTGACGCTGCTGGAACGCGCCATTGCAGTCGCTGCTGTTTCTCTCTTTGCGATTCACACGCGGGTCGAGGCCCAGGCCACTCCTACCATCGGCGTGATCACCGGCCACGTGATCGACTCCGCCACCAACACACCGATCAGCGCCGCGACCGTGGACGTTAAGGTCGCTGGAGCTGCGGCTTCGGCGGCGCACGCCGTAACCGGCGCCGACGGATCCTTCCGTGTCGAAGGTCTCCAGCCGGGGCACTATAGCGTCCGCATTCGGCGCCTTGGATACACACCACGACCGCTGCCGCCGATCGAAGTTGGTCCATCGTCGTCGAGCATCGACGTCGGCACAGTGTCGCTCAATGCCGCGCCGGTCCGGTTGGAGTCGCTCCAGGTAACCGGGCAGAAGCAGGAGGTTCTGCTCGCCCCCGATCGCAACACTTACATCGTCCATGACATGCCGACCACTCGCGGCGGCACCGCGCTCGACGTGCTGCGCAACGTTCCTTCTGTCGATGTCGACATCGACAACGTCGTGAGCATGCGCGGCAACACCGGCGTGATCGTCCAGATCAACGGCCGTCCGAGTCCGTTGAAGCCGGCGCAGCTTGGAAATTTCCTCTCCCAGCTACCCGCTGACATCGTCGACAAAGTCGAGATCGTGACCAATCCATCGGCGCGCGACGACCCCGAGGGAGTCGCGGGAATCATCAACATCATCCTCAAAGAGAAGCCCGAGGCCGGCAAGAGCGGCGCGCTCACCGTCGGCGGTGGCACCACGGGANNCGGGACACGTCGATGTCGGCGGCAACGTCGGTTACGAGCGCGGGCCGCTGTCCTTCTACGGCAGCTACGGATTCCTGCGTGACAGCCGTCCGAGAAAGGAGGCGCTCTTTCGCGAGAATCTGTATCAGGATCCGATGACTCTGCTCGAGGAAGCAGCGACACGCACCCAGATTCCGCTGGTTCACACCTTGACCGGCAGCCTCGACTACGCGCCGGGCGCGAGCGACGCAATCTCCCTGGAGACGGTGTACAGCACACGCATCGAGCTCGAGACGTACAACGTCTTGTACAATGATCTGAGCGCGACGCGCGATCTCACGGGGCTCAGCGACCGATTCACGCGCGGCACCAATCATGAGTTCAGCTTCGAGTCAGCGCTCGCGTACAAGCACAATTTCGCGGATAAGGGACACAAGCTGTCGAGCGAGCTTCGCGTCACCCGCGACGGCGAAGGTGGGCCGACGAGCACAATCGCGCGTGATTTGGCCCTCGACGGGACACCCGCCGACACATCCGCTCTCGAGAACCAGACTCCATGGGAGCACCCGCGCGAATACTCATTGAAGGCGGATTACGTGCGGCCGCTCGCGGACGATCTGCGCCTGGAGACCGGATACAAGGGATCGCTGCAGCGCTTTCATACGACTCTCGATACCAACGTCTTCGACTCGGCGCAAACCGCGTACGTGCCGGACCCGACACGCATCAGTGATTTCACCTATCGTCAGCTGGTCAACGCCGCGTACGGAATGCTCGGCGCGGACCGCGGCAAGTTCCAGTTCCAGGGTGGCGTCCGTGTCGAGCGCGCGTCGACGCAGTTCCATCTGACGAACAGCGGCACACAGTACGACAACCAGTACAACAGCTTTTTCCCGAGCGGGCTCATTGCCTACCATATAGACGACGAGCATCAGATCAAGCTGAGTTATTCGGCGCGCATCAGACGCCCCGACGATACCGATCTGCTCGACCCGACGCCGCACCTTCTCGATCCACTCAACATCTCGCGCGGCAATCCGTACCTGAAGCCGGAGTACATTCGCGCGCTCGAGTTCGGCATTCAGCGCTCGACCGATCGAATGACCGTTCAGGTCACGCCGTTCTACCGCCACACGCTCGATGCCATCCGAACGATCCGCACGATCGACACCGCTGGCGTATCGACGAGGACATTCGCGAACGTCGCGTCAACCGACGCCTATGGGACCGACGTCACCGTCGCGATGAGTGGCGGAAGAATGAGTGGATTCGTGGGTGGGAGCGGATTCAGGCAGGTCAGTGACGCCGCCAACCTGTCGCCGGGCTTTTCCGCCAGAACCTACGGCTGGACGGCGCGGACCAACGCGACGTTCCGCGTCTCGAGCACGGTCGATGTGCAGACGCTGCTCTCCTATCAGGCGCTGATGATCGTGGAGCAGGGACGCAATGCTGCTCGTACGCGTATCAGCGCTGCTGTGCGACAGAAGCTGATGAACGACCAACTGAGCCTGACGCTTCGCGTGATCGACCCGTTCAACACTTCTCTCGAGAGATTTACGACAATCGATCCGGCCTTCTATCAGGTCTCAGACCGCAGGCGACTGATTCGCGGAATGCTATTCAGTGTCAACTGGATTTTTGGCAAGTCGAAGAAGGAAAAGGAGAGCGAAGGGATCGACACAGGCGACAGCGGCCCACCGTGACCCTGCGCGATCGATTCGTTAGGACGTAGTTGACCACGCCGCCCGCTCCTTTGCCGTCAACTCGGGAACGACTCGGCGTCCATCCTTTTCGGAGCGGAACGCAGCTTCGATGATCGCCATTACCGACGAGCCTTGCTCCGGCAGTACAGG
This sequence comes from Gemmatimonadota bacterium, assembly GCA_003131365.1. GTDB lineage: Bacteria > Gemmatimonadota > Gemmatimonadetes > Gemmatimonadales > Gemmatimonadaceae > UBA4720. The sequence continues at coordinate 8,197 of PKVB01000113.1, forward strand.
GTTCGGCGCGCGGCCGAGCAACGCTTCGCGCAACGCGACATAGTATCCGCGCTGATCACCACGTGCTGTCTCGAGCACGCGCGTATCGTCGGTGGCCCCGACGTATAGCAGCGCAGCATCCGGATCGAGCCCCCAATCCGGAGCGCCCGGCAACATGCCAGCGCGGAGCTGATCCTCCTGCACGTCGGGCTTCTGTTTCACCACGCTCGCCCGCTCGCCATGCACTGCGAAACGCGCGCTACCGCCGGACACGAGCGAGCCGGCCCCGAGCGTCGCGACCATTTCGCCGTAGCGCAGCACGAGATGGAAGAAGTCATCGGTTCTCGCGCCTCGGCGTTGCTTCGCTAGCGTCGCCTGCACGCTGTCCGGAATTCCGAACAGCAACATCGTCTGATCGATGAGATGCGGACCGAGATCGTAAAGGAGTCCCGCGCCCGGACCGGGAACTTCGCGCCATCGGTCACGGACCTCAGGGCGATAGCGATCGATGCGCGATTCGAACAGAACGATCCTTCCTAAGAGATCCTGGCGTATCGCGTCCTGGACGGTGAGAAAATCGCTGTCCCAGCGTCTGTTCTGGAACACCGAGAGCAGAACGCCCTTCTCCGCCGCGACAGACGCGAGATGTCTCGCCTCTTCGACAGTGATGGTGAATGGCTTGTCCACCACGATATTGTGGCCGGCACGCATCGCCAGCTCGGCGAGCGGCGCGTGCGTTTCATTTGGGCTCGCGATTACGACGAGGTCGATATCGGGATGCGTCGCGAGCGCCTTCGGATCGGACACGACGTCGGCATCAGGGATGACGGCCAACACATCGGTGGGATGGCTCGACGACACTACCGCGATTTTGTAGCCATGTGTCCCCTTGAGCAGCGGCACGTGAAAGGTCTTCGACACGAAACCGAAGCCAATCACGCCGACTCGAATCGGAGAGCTAAGCGCCAAGGAACTGCCTCACCTCGCGGTCAACTCCATGACGGCCTAGAACACATCGAGATCGTGGGCAGAGACTACCCGCCCATGGTACCGGCTGCGTATTTCGCGAAGGAGATCATCATCGCTGGCGTCGCCGAAGTAGAGCTGGTGATATAGCACCAGAAGCTTGGGCTGCGCCTTGGTTGCAATCTCCGCAAGCTCATAGGTCGAAGTGTGCNNGTGTGCGCGGAGGAGTGATACGGCTGCACACGCGCCGGCAGCTTGGAAAAACCTTCGGCGGCGTACACCTCGTGCAGCAGCACGTCGCATCCCGCGCACTCGCGCGCTATTGCGCCGCTTGGCCGAGTGTCGCCAGAGATGACGATCGTGCGGTCCGGGGTTTCGACTCTGTAACCGAACGCGTGCGGCCAGCTGCCGTGCGGCACTTCGAACGCCTTCACCACAATGTTGGAGTCACGATAGATGACACCGGCCGCGACGTCGGCGCCGCGGACCTGCCATGACGGCGCGGCCCCGCCCGTCTGGGTTCGTATCGCGCGATCTTCGGTCCACGCGACGCTGATGTGCTCCATCATCGCGGCGATGCCAGGCGGTCCATAGACTGTCAGCGGGCCGCCCCGACGAAACGTCGCATTTGGACCGTGGTAGTACACGAGTGCCGGAAGCCCGAGCGTGTGGTCAGAGTGAAGGTGGGTAATGAACACAGCGGGAATGGTGTCGATTTTCGTACCTCTTGCCACCGCTTCGAGCATTCGACGCTCCACACCCGGCCCCGCGTCGAAGATATAGAGAGCACCACGAACGAGGATTCCGATGCTGGTGCCGGAATGCGTGGCATCAATGATCGGAGTGCCGGTGCCGAGCATCAGGATTTGTGCGTGTCCCGGCGGCGATGGCACCGGCGACACTTGGGCGAAGAGTACTGGCGCGGAGGTCAACGCCACGATGAGAGCCGCGGCTCCGACAGTCAGGGTACGCATTTGGGGTTCGATTATTNNATATTTGTAGGCCAACCCGTAGCCGAATCGAAACAGCGGGTTTTGCCGAGTCGAACGGTACGTCCTCCTTCTGTGGCCGGCGCGGTGAGTCCGCGCGGATGCGCTCTCCGTCAGCGGTAGCCGGCGCTCAAATCAGTGCACGAATACGACGGTGCCCCCGGAAGCGGGCGGTCGGAGCGTGCGACTCCCGCCTCCCGCCACCGTTCCGACGACTGTCGCAACGCCCGTGCTCGTGTTGAACCATTCCACAGTCAGGTTGACGTTTGACGGAACCGCGCTGAGGTTCACGCTGATGCTCGTTCCACCGGGTGAGTAGGCCAGATACTGTACTCCTGGTATGGCGAGACAATACCCGCTCGCCGCGAGCTCCCCATGGGGAACTGCACGGGCCAGGTCCATACGAATTGCGTAGGACCTCGCGTAACCCATGTTCTTCCGTATTGCCTCCCAGACGGGAGCGCTTGGATCGTACACCGGATCTCCTACCCCTGGGCTACCGTCATAGCCATCCATGAAGAGCGGGTTATGGCCCCTCGTCAGGCTCTTCCAAACCCAGCCTACACTCCCACAGATCCCGCAGAGATGATCAGTGTCCCATAGGCTCACCTTGTTGCCGGTAGCCACCACGGGATTGTCCGGGTTACCGTTCATCGACATCCAGTCGGCGGTGCTGTTCAAGACATCGACGTTACTCCCCTGAGGAACGGTCGGGTAAGGCACCGTCATCCCGACCGGGTGCTGCTTCGGTTTGCTGGCCTCGTAAGAGCGGACCAGGTTGATCATGTGGTACTGCCAGGCANNCCAGATCATTGACCGCGTCGATGACCGCCTTGACGTACGTATCCTGGAGCGCCGTGACCGCCGGCATGGAGAGCGTCTGGGTTTCAGCGCCAGAGGCGTTCCCATTCGGGTCGCCATTGATACCATTGATGTTATTCGCTGAATTGAATGGATGGCCCAGCCATGGGTTGCCCGCAGTCGAGCTGCCCTTGACTCCAACGCTCCAGCCATCAAAGAGCATGATCGAGACATAGATCCCGCGAGCACCCGCAT
>PKVB01000059.1 GCA_003131365.1 Gemmatimonadota bacterium
CGCAGCACCGGGATCACGACCAGCGCGACAAGCGCAAACATCAGCGTCGCGAGAGGAATCCAGATGCTCCATTGCTGGGCGGGACGCGCGGATTCCGCGGCGGAGGCCTCTCCGCCATTCTCGTCAGTGAGCATTACGCGGGCACGTTCAGCATTCCCACTTTCCTCGCACGCGTGTGGTTAAGGAATCAAATACGCAATGTCAGCAGCAAAGTTCCGACGATGTTGCCATGATCGTGCGGAATCTTACCAATAGTCGCTGACAGTCCATCCATCGTGTCCGCGCTCGTAGCGTATTCATGCCGGCAGGCCTGATCCCTTTCCACTCAGTAAACCTGGTCCCATTCCGCGGACAGCCTGATCGCGGAATCGATGATTCCAACCATGCTGTAGGTCTGGACGAAATTCCCCCACAACTCCCCTGTGTTCGGATCGATGTCCTCGGAGAGCAGGCCGTGCGGATTGCAGTGCGCGAGCACTTTCTCGAAAAGAGCGCGCGCTTCATCGCGGCGGCCGGTCGCGGCCAGCGCGTTGATATACCAGAACGTGCAGACGACAAACGCGTTCTCGGGCGTTCCGAAGTCGTCGCGCTCGCTGTACCGGAATATGAAGTCTCCGCGCTTCAGTTCCACCTCGATCGCGCGCACCGTGCCGACGAAGCGCGGGTCGTCCGCGGGGAGGAACCCGATTTCGTGCAGACGTAGCAGACTTGCGTCGAGGGTGTCGCCGTCCATCGTTCCGACGAAAGAGCCGAGCTTGGCGTTCCAGGACCTCGCGCAGATGGCGGCGTGCATCCGATCGGCGTGGGTGCGCCAGTATGCAGCGCGATCCGCGAGCCCAAGATGTGTGGCGATACGGGCGAGACGGTCGCAACCGGCCCAGCACATCACACTCGAAAAAGTGTGGACACGAAGTTTTCCTCGGAGCTCCCAGATACCGGCGTCCGGCTGATCGAACAGTCTCGCGGCCTGCTCCCCCAGCGCCTCCAGTCGTGGATAAAGCGTGTCGTCGCCGCGGCGTACCAACCTGCGGTCGAAAAAGAGGTGAGGTGCGGCCATGATTGCCGCGCCGTAGACATCGTGCTGCACCTGTCGATGCGCCTGATTTCCGATTCTGACCGGTCCCATGCCGCGGTACCCGGAGAGACACTTCGCCTCGTGCTCGTCAGGCACTGAGCGCCCATTGATTCCATAGAGGGGCTTGAGCTCTCCGCCCTCCGCCCCCGCGACGATGTCGAGAATGAATGCGAGATAGCGCTCCATCGTACGTGTGGCGCCAAGTCGGTTGAGCGCATTGACAACGAAGTAGGCGTCGCGAATCCAGCAGTATCGGTAGTCCCAGTTGCGCCCGCTGTTCGGCGCCTCGGGAATGGACGTTGTAACAGCCGCGACGATCGCGCCTGTGTCCTCGAAGACGTTTAGCTGAAGCGTGATTGCGGCCCGGATCACCTGGTCCTGCCACTCGAACGGAATGGCCAGCATCCGCACCCATTCGCGCCAGTGCGAAATCGTTTCGTCCAGAAAATGGCGAGCGATCTCCGCTACGGAGCCGTTGACCGTTTCGTCCGGTCCGAGAAGCAGCGTCACGGAGTCCTCGAGGTAGAACGGATTCTCATCGAGAACTGCGGTGGTCGACGCGTCGGTCGTGAGTCGCAATACCACGTCCCCGCCGTAGTAGCGGATGTGATTGCTTCCGGTCGTCGTGCGCGGCCGCTCGCACCCGTAGTCTCTCGCCGGGCGCAACTTGATCTGAACGCGGGGGTTTCCGGCGATCCGGCGCACCTGGCGCACTACCATCATCGGGCAGAACAGTCGCCCGTACTGCCGGAAGCGCGGAGCAAAATCGGTGATCTCTATCGCGCCGCCCTCGGAGTCGAAGGATCGCGTGACCAGGATCGGCGTGTTCATCAGGTATTCCTGCTCCGTTCGTACCGAATCGACGAGCTCGATGCGGAAAAGCCCGAACTCGTCCGCGCGATCCTTGTCCCCATTCAGGAGAGAACAGAACGCCGGATCCCCGTCAAACCTCGGAAAGCAGGCCCATTTGATCTCGGCAGCCGGGTCAACGAGTGCCGCTATCGTGCCGTTGCCGATCAGGGCGAGATCGAGAGAGGACGAAGGCGATGTCCAAGTTTGCTGCTTGCGTGCGCTCATTCCTCGTCCGGTCGCTCGAGCCAGGCACGAACGGCGCGCACGTCGGCCAGCCGCCAGCGTGCCACAGTTGGACCGCCGCCTACCTTGATGGAATGTCCGCCCATGGCGTTCACCACCACGAAGCCGTGCTCGTCGGTGACGTCGTCGCCGACGAATACCGGCGTGCGGCCGCGGAAGGGTTCTTCCCGCATGAATTCATGCACCGCTTCTCCCTTGTTCTTTCCGCTAGGCTTGAGCTCGACGACCCGTTTGCCTGCCTGGGCGGCAAACTCCGCTCCAGTCGCGGCCGCGACCGCGTGCATCGTTCGGTGCGCAAAGGAGGCGAGCGAAGGTGCAGCGCGGTAGTGTAGCGCCAGTGACAATCCTTTGTCCTCGAGTGTAAGGTCGGGATGGCGAGCGATCGCTTCGGCCAGCCGGGTGCGGGCGAAATCGAGTTTTTCCGACATGATGTCGTGGCGGGTAATCTTTCCCGCCCGGCTCCGCCGCTCAAGGCCGTGCTGTCCGGCGACCGGGAGATTGGAATCGCCGAAAATGGAATCAACGTCCGCAATCGAGCGCCCGCTGATGAGAGCGAGGGCGCCGCCCGTAGCATCGTAGAACTGGAGAATCAGGTCGTGCAGGATCCGCTCGAGCACTATCTCCGATGGCGACGGAGCAATATCCACCAATGTGCCGTCGATGTCGAAGAAGTAGGCCCATGAGCTGAGCGGTGGGGGAAGCTGATTCGGCCGGCTCGCGATGCGACGCCGGCGCTCAGCGGAAGCTTTCACTCTGGACGTGGGCGGTCGGGTGCGCCGGAGCCTCCGGCCCAGCGTCGTCTGCAGCGCTAACCCATCGGCTTGCCTGCATTGGCCTGCCCAGAATCCTCCCGCGACGACGCATCGTCGCCGCGTCGAGAAGCATCCGTCCCGCCCACCGGTAGACGTTGAACTCACTGATCAATCCACGCATCAGTCGCATGCGGGTGCGCTGCGTTCGGAGCGGCATCGCCAGCGCAACGTTGATAGCGGCGGCGCATTGATCCGCGTCGTAAGGGTTTACGATCAGTGCCTCCGGCAGCTCTCGCGCTGCGCCCGTGAACTGACTCAGGATGAGGACCCCACGTTCGTCCTCGCGGGAGGCTACGAACTCCTTGGCGACCAGATTCATCCCGTCGTGCAAGCTGCTGACGAAGCAGAGATCCGTGCCGCGGTAATACTCGTAGACGGACTCGGGCTCGTGGTGCTTGGCCTCGAGAATGATTGCGGGGTACTTGCTGCGAGCAAAACGCTCATTGATGCGGGCCGCCAGGGCGCGGACACGCTGCTCGTAATCGTGGTACTGCTCGATGCTGGCGCGGGACGGAGCAGCGATCTGGATGAAGGTGAACTTGCCGATCCACTGGGGATGAAGCTCCAGCAGCCGCTCAACCGCGTTGAACCGCTCCTCGAGTCCCTTGGTGTAGTCGAGTCTGTCGACGCCGAGTCCGATCGCGTGATCGCTCGGCAAAGCGTGCCGCTCGCGAACCCGGGCGCGGCACTCTTCAACGGGAATGGCGACGAGTGACTTGTTTGGCGGCCACTCGACCGATATCGGGTATCGCTTGATGACAGTCGTTTGCCCGTTGAAGGAGACACTGAAAGTCTCGCGGTCCACCATTGCCTCGAGCTGCCGGTCTACCGTGTCCACGAAATTGTTGCAGTGAAACTGGGTGTGAAAGCCGAGTATGCTGCTGCCGAGCAATCCGTCAAGCAGCTCCTGGCGCCAGGGGCAAATCGCAAATGCCTCCGGATTGGGCCAGGGAATGTGCCAGAACGCGATGATCGTCGCGGCTGGAAGACGCTCGCGCACCATGCGCGGTACGAGGGCGAGATGATAGTCCTGCACCAGCACGATCGGGTCCGGCGACTTGGCCTCCTGAACTATCGCGTCCGCGAATTTTCGATTGACGCGCTCATATTGGATCCAGTCGGAGGTGCGGAACGTCGGGCGTACGTGCGCGATGTGGCAGAGCGGCCACAGTCCCTCGTTCGCGAAGCCGTAGTAGTAACCCTGCTCCTCTTCCTGCGTCAGCCAAACCCGCCGCAGCCGATACGATGGATCCTCAACAGGAACCTGAATGCGGTCGTTACGATCGACGACTTCACGATCAGCCGAGCCGCTGCCGTGCGCGATCCATATGCCCGAGCACGCGCGCATGATCGGCTCGACCGCCGTGACGAGTCCGCTCGCCGGACGCTGTATGACGATGGAGTCGGCCTGCCGCACGTGAATGTACGGCTCGCGGTTTGAGACGACCATCACGTCCTGCCCGCGAAGCTCCCGGTCGAGAATTCCCCTGAGCGTCTCTGGAGTCCAGGCAAGCTGCTCCTCGTCCCGCAACCGATGCTCCGCCTCGATATCCCGGATGAGGGTGCGCAGATCGTCCGCTATGGGCTGAAGCTCACCCTCATCGGATAGGTGCGCCGGCCTGAGCAACCCCTCCCCCCGCATCAACGCCTGAATTCCGTGCACCCAGCCGCGCCAACTGAGCTGGGCGACCGCGACGGTGATGAGCGAAACCACAACACCCAGTGCGACAAAAAAGTAAAAGAGATATTGCTTGGTCTGTGCGGACCTGCGCTCGACGAAGCTCATATCCTGCACGAGCACGATCCTGCCGACAGTATCACCGAAAGGCGCGATGGGCCTCACGGAGACCAGCAACGGACCCTGCGCTTCGGTCAAGACTCGACCCGTCGGATCGGAGAAACTATTGAGGTTGGCGCAATTGATCTCACCCGGCAACGATGCCGTCGCGACCGGCGTGCCCTGCGGCGTTCCGCACAAGCCCATTGCAAACACCCGCTCGTCCTGGGCAATGCGCGCAAAAAACCGACGGATGCCGGGAGTGTCATTGGCCGCGACCAAGCCGTAAAGCGGCTCGTCGATGGTATTTGCGACCAGTGTCGCCCTTAGATTCAGATCCTTGACGAACCATTGTACGGTGAGCCTGTCGACGAGCGGCATCACCAGGTATGCGAGGGCCGTCAGCACGAGCACCAACGGGACGATGAATCGGAGAGATAATCTCAAAGCGGAATCCCGAACATGGTTCGTAGTCTAGCCCGCACACACGGTGTTGTGAACCTCCTACACCGGCATTCGTCGAGGGTTGCTATTGACGTGAGCACCAATCGCGCCGTACGCTCTCTGTCGCCGACATAAGATCTCAAAGCATGGTGCGTGGATTCATCGGATCGACGAAAGGGAGAACCGTCGCATGAGAGGCGCGTTTGTGCTGCCTGTGATAATTGTGGCAGGCCTTGGCTCAGTTTCGGTGAACGCCCCGTCGAGTCTTGCGCAGACCCGAACGGTCTCCCCAGTGCTCGCCTTCCCCGAGCAGGGGCTCGACGATCCGGCCGCGTACCAGGGGTACCAGACGCGCTTTTTCCGCGACACAAAAGGGAATGTCGTACAAGTCTACCTCGACGCCCGGAGCGGACGCGTCGTGAATCTCCTGCCGGACGCGGTGAACGAGAGCGTCGGCTTCACTGTCCGGGACGGAGCCGGCAAGCCGATTCGCCTCGAGTGGGGATCGGCCGATGCCATTGTGTCCCAGGCGGGCAATCGCCGGACGATCGAGTACCAGCTCGTCGCGAATGCGCCACAGATCCTGATCGGCTGGGTCCTGCTCGGCTCCATGCGCGTCGAGCGCGATCTCGGCTATTCGGGGCGTGAACTCGAGCTGTTCGACTGGCCCACCTTCAGATTGCGGGAGCAGGAGGAGTTGATCGCAAACCTGGATCGCCTCGATCCGGCCGAGCGGCAGCGCCAGTTGGGATTCCTCAACGCGGGGTTGACGTCGGATCTGAGGGCGAGGCTCGAGCCCGATCTCATCACTACCGGCGTGCGCGACCGGCGCGGAGTGACGGCGTCTCAGACGACGCTCGATGGGAAAACGAATCTTCAGCTCGATCTGAGCCCCGATCCGCGTGACGCATCAATGATGGTGACGCTGCCGATCATCTCGATCCGCGCCAACGCCAATCGTCCGATTCGATTCACGGTCCGCGTGACGACTGATGCGCCGGCGCTTACTCCGCTCGGGCGGGATCAGATTTTCAACACCGCGTTTCTTCGCTTCCTGAGCGACGCGCGCGTCGCGGCTGACCGTGCGCGCGGTAACGTAGCAACAAATGCGGCTGCCGCCGCGACGGTCTCCCGCTATCGCCAGCTCGAGCGCGACGTTCGTGGGACCGAGCTGCTCAGCTCCAAAGAAAAGTTGATGGCCGGACTCCCCAACTACGCGACGTACTTCGGTCGCGACATGATGATGACCTCGCTGATGATGCAGCCGGTCTGGACCGATGCGATGCCGGAGTTCGTGATCGCGAGCGCGCTACGAAAGCTCGGGCCGGAGGGCGATGTCAGTCACGAAGAAGCGCTGGGCGGGCAGGCGATTCGTGAGAATGCCGCGGAATACAACGCGCACATGGCGGAATATTTCCGTTTGATCCGGCGCGGAAGTCGATCGGCGGCTGACACCGCACTCGCCCACGCGCGCGCGCCGCTCGCGGATCTGCAGAAGGTCCGAGAGAACTATCACATGCGCGACGACGAATTCCAGCTGCCGGTTGTCGTCGCGCGCTACCTCGGGAATCCCGCTGTCACCGCGGCGCGAAAGAAAGCATTCCTGATGGACTCGTCGGATGGGAGAGGGCCGCGGATTGGCCTTCTCCTGAAGGAGCTCGCTCTCGTCTCGACGCTGGCCGCGCCCTACGCGCGCGATCCCGTCGTACAGAATCTCATCGGATCGCCACGTCTCGATTCGACACATTGGCGCTCGATCAGCTGGCGCGACAGCAACGCCGGCTACGCGAATGGCAGATTCGAGATGGACATCAACGCGATCTGGGTGCCGCGCGCGCTGCAGTCGATCGCCGAGATTCTGGCGTCACTCCGCGCGATGGGGCTCTCCCAGAGCGATCTCGCCGCATTCGCACCGGGGAGCGGGGCAGGAACGCCGCTTGGTGATTTGGCGCGCGACCCGGCGTTACTCCAGCGCGCGATTCAGAACTGGAGCGGCGCAACGCGGCACTTCGTCGTCACGCTGACCCCCGAGGATATCAAGACCAGGGTCGCGGCGAAGCTGCAATCGATTCCCGCTGGGGAGCGGTCATACTGGCGGGCGGAACTTGCCAGGACGGCTGCTGACACGCTGCCCCTCACTTTCCTCGCGATCTCCCTCGATTCGGCGGGCAAGCCAATTCCGGTCGTGAACACTGACCCTGCGACGTGGCTCCTGCTGCGAGACGGCAGAGATACCACACCCGAGGCGATCGCGTCTGTGCAACGTGATGTCAGTGCCATAATGCGACCGTACCCGGTAGGATTGTTTGTCGGTGGACTCGGTCCCGTCGTCGCGAATGATGCCTACGCATCACCCGCTGTCTGGGAGGCGTTTCGGAAAGACACGTACCATTCGCCGCGGGTCGTGTGGGGGAGGGAAGTGAATCTGATACGACTGGGACTCGCGAATCAGATCTCCGGCGCAAGGAATGACAGCGCGCGATCCAGGAGTCAGGATCTCATTGAATACGTCGATGCGATGCGCGGCGCACTCATGCGAACCTACCTCGCGGTGGACTCGTCCGGGCTGAAACACAATGAGCTATGGAGTTATGAAATCGACGGCGGAACGCTCAAGCCGATTCGCTACGGAGCAAGCACAGATGTGCAGCTCTGGAACGTGACCGATCTCGCGGTACAGTTTGTTCTGAAGCGGCTCGGCGTTTACTGACATGAGGCTCGACCGGCTTTCCCTCGTGCGATCGACCGCGCACGCATTCCTCTGCGCCGCGTGGCTGCTCACGGGCTGCGGGCGAGCTTCCAACCCCAACGAGACTGTTCTCACCTTCTCCGGCTCTGCGCTCGGCGCTGAGGGGACGCTCGTCGCGAAGCAGCTACAGCGGTTTATGCAGCTCAATCCCGGAATCCGGGTCGAGCTCCAGCGCACGCCCGACGACGCGTCGCAGCGGCACCAACTCTACGTCCAGTGGCTCAATGCCCGGGTGGGCAATCCTTCCATCCTCCAGCTCGACGTCGTCTGGACTCCGGAGTTCGCGGCGGCGGGGTGGGTGCTGCCGCTCGACAAGTACGGGCCGCCCAGAGCGGAGTTTTTTCCAGCAACGGTCACGGCCAATACGTGGGCAGGAAAACTCTACGCGCTGCCGTGGTTCGCGGACGTCGGGCTCCTCTATCGTCGCACCGACCTCGTTCCGAATGAGCCGAAGACGCTCGAGGAGATGGTGGCGGACGCCCAGGCGGCGATGTCGCGTCGCGGTGGGCCACGCTATGGAATCGTCTGGCAGGGCGCGCGCTACGAGGGGTTGATCACCGGCTTCGTGGAATATCTCGGAGCGTTCGGCGGCCGCATCATCGACGATAAGGGCGAAGTCGTGGTTAATCGTCCCGAGGCCGTGCGCGCGCTTGAGTTCATGCGCGACGAGCTGTACAAGACGAAAGTCGCTCCGCTCGACGTACTCACCTGGCACGAGGAAGAAGCGCGCTTCGCATTCCAGAATGGAAACGCCGTCTTCATGCGCAACTGGCCGTACCCTGTCGCGGCGATGAGCGATACCGCGCAATCCAAAGTCGCGGGAAAGTTCGCCGTCTCACCGATGCCGGCGTCGGGAACTGCGCCCAGCGGACACTCCACCGCCGCGCTCGGCGGAGCACAGCTCGCGATCAATGCTTACACCGATCACCCCGATGCCGCCTACAAGCTCATCGCCTACCTCACCGCGCCGGAGCAGATGCTCGAGCGCGCGCAGGCGGTGGGACAATACCCGACGCGGCCAGCGCTGTACAACGATGCGCGCCTCCGCACTGCAATCGCGATCCCGCTCGACAACGCCCGGCGAGCCATCGAGAGCGCGACGCCCCGGCCCGTAACTCCGATCTACACGGAGCTGTCCGAGATCCTGCAGATCGAATTGCACCGCGCCCTCGTGCGCCAGGCAGAGCCGGGGGATGCCCTCAACTCGGCGGCAGCGCGCATCAATGCGCTGATCGAGCGGACGGGGATGCGCAAACTCATGACGGGTGCCGCGAAGGACTCGGCGCCATGAAAAAGATCTCCCGCCTTGGACACGAGGCTCGGCTTGGCTGGACACTCGTCGCGCCAGCGCTCGGCGTCATCGCCCTCATCGCGATCTTTCCCCTCGGCTGGACTTTCTGGGAATCGCTGCATCTACATGAGCTGAGGATGCCGTGGCTCGGTAAGCCGTTCGTCGGGCTCGCGAATTACATCGAGATCGCAAAGGATCCGCGCTTCTGGGCGGCGCTCGGTCACACCGCGTTCTTCACGGTAGTCTCGATTTCGCTGGAGCTCCTGATCGGACTCTTCCTCGCCCTTGCGATGAATCGCGTCTTTCGTGGACGTGGATTCGTGCGCGCCGCGGTCCTGGTGCCGTGGGCGATTCCAACGGTGGTGGCGGCGCTCCTCTGGCGCTTCATCTTCGAGTCCCAGGGCGGAATCGCCAACGCACTCCTGGTCGACGCGGGAATCCTGGGGCAGCCGATGGTCTGGTTCATCCAGGCATCGACGGCGTGGGTACCGGTGATTCTCGCCGACGTCTGGAAGACGACTCCCTTCGTCGCGCTGCTGCTCCTGGCGGGACTACAGAATATCGACCTGACTCTGTATGAAGCCGCGGCGGTGGATGGCGCGAACGCGTGGTGGCAGCTCCGGCACATCACGCTCCCGCTGCTCAAGCCGGCGATTCTCGTGACGCTGATCTTCAGAACGCTGGACGGATTCCGCGTCTTCGATCTGATCTACGTTCTCACGGGCGGAGGGCCCGGCACCTCCACCGAGCCGGTGGCGCTCTACACCTTCAACGCGCTGCTCCAGAATCTCCGTTTCGGCTACGGCTCCGCGCTCTCGGTCGTGATCTTTGCGATCACATTCGGCCTCGCGATGTTCTACGTGCGCATACTGGGCGTGCGACTCGGAGGAGAGGAATCATGAAGCTCGCCACCGGGAGATGGGTATTCGGCGGGGCGCTTGTCGCTCTGATACTGTTCACCCTTTTCCCGTTCTATTGGGCGATCGTCGCATCGCTCACGTCCGACGCCGCGCTGTTTCGCGATCCGTCGCTCTGGCCGCAGCACCTCATCTTCGATCACTACCGGGCCCTGTTCACCGAGCGTGATTTCATTACGCCCATCCGCAACTCGCTGGTCGTCGCGGGAACGACGACAATCTTCTGCCTGATCGTCGGGACTCTCGCGGCGTATGCTCTCGCCCGAATCGAATTCCGGGGCAAGGCTGCGATCATGGGGTTCATCCTCGCGGTAACGATGTTCCCGCAGATCTCGATTGTGAGTCCGCTTTATCTGTTGCTCCGCTCGTTGCATCTGATCGACACGTACCCCGGACTCATCATGCCGTACATGACGTTTGCCATGCCACTTACGGTCTGGGTGTTAACTGGCTCTATCCGACAGATCCCCAAGGATCTCGAGGAGGCCGCGCACGTGGACGGCGCCACGCGAGTACAGAGCTTCACCAAAATTCTGCTGCCACTCGCCGTGCCGAGCCTCGCGACGACGGGTATTCTGACATTCATCTACTGCTGGAACGAGTTCCTGTTCGCCCTCTCGTTCACGCTTGGACCCGAGCGGCAGACGGTGCCGGTGGCGATAGCTCTGTTCCGTGGGCAGTACCAGGTGCCTTGGGGGGAGATTTTGGCGGCGGCTGTTGTCGCGACAGCGCCCGTAGCAGCAATGGTTTTGGTATTCCAGCGTCGGATCGTGCAGGGACTCACGGCGGGGGCGGTAAAGGGCTGAGTTACTGAACTGAACGGGATCCGAGATCTGAAAGCTAAGAACTGAACGGGATCCGAGANNCGAGATCTCAGAGGGCATAGATGCCAGGTGATAGGAAAGGCATGCCGACCGTACTCGGCAAATCAACGGCGGATAGTATGCGCAGTATCGCGCGAAGAGCGGTCGTCGGGTTGTGTCCATTGACTGACATCTACGCTTCTGAGATCTCGG
>PKVB01000119.1 GCA_003131365.1 Gemmatimonadota bacterium
CACCGGTTCCTCGGTGCAGTCGACAAGCAATGGTCTCTCGCTCAGCATTCGCGCCACGCAGTCGTGGACGCTCTCGATCGGCTCAACCGCCAAGACGTCGCAGCTCCAGTGGTCGCACGATCAGGCCTCGGGCTTTGCGAAGATGGGCGGACGTGATGCGATCGTCGCCTCGGGTACGAATGCACAGGGAGCCACCGCCGCCAACATCTTCTTCCGCAACGCAGCTGCGAATGGGTCTTCAGATCATAGCAGCACAGAAGGATCAGACGCGGTCATGCTGACCGTAGCTGCGCAGTAAGATCGGAATGGATGCCGGTGGCTTGCTCCGAGCTTCCACCAGCCCACCCATCGATATTGGTTCGCTCTAAAGAACTCCAAGAAAAAAACGCACCCTGGGTCGGGGTGCGTTTTTCTTGTCGGCGTAGTGGTTGCTAACGCGTGAAGAACGAGAGGCCGATCAGTAGGCCGATCAGATTGGATCCGCCGCCACTGAAACCGTGGGCGTAGTTGGCTTCCATGCGCGTCGCGAGGCGACGGTCCGCGAAAGGAAGCTTGAGGCCGAACCCCGCGCCCGCGTATCCGCTGTTGTTGTTCCCGCCCTGGCCCGATACGTTAACACCGGAAACCCCCAGGAAGGGACGCAAGTAGAGTCCTTTGCCGACGCGATCGCCGGCCGGCTGAAACAGAACGCCGGCTTCCATTGAGTACGCCGTGATCGACGCCCCGCCACCACTAATGGAATTGATGCTGACCCGCGGCTCGAGCTCGACGTTGTCGCTTAGGAAGTAGCCGAGACGGAATACCTGCGTTGGAAGCGAAACGATGGTGCCGCTCCCGTTGCCGAGTCCAAATGTTACCCCGGCGTCGATTCCGAGCTCGATTGGACCGGAACCGCGGTGCGATGCGCGCTGCGCTTCCGCCGCGGGCGCGGTCAGCGCCAGTGACAGCGCGCTGAGGAATAGTCTTTTCATCATGCGAGAGGGGAAAGAGTTGGAATGCGTCGGACGGTTCGATCCGCCCGACATCTCGGCTTTCTGACGATCGGGCCGCCCGGAGTATCACAAATCCGCTACGGTCCCCAAGAGGCGGGTTTTGACCCCTCACAATCGTTACTCGCCAAAGGCTGACTCGTCGTTTGGACGGTGAGAGTTGATAGCGTTCTTGTGTCGCGGTCCAAAAGGCCGCAGCGAGGCGCAAGAACCCTCCCGTAAATCAGATCAGCGTTCAACCAAGCCAGGCTCACTGGCCCGGTTCGGCGCATTCTTGAACAAGGAGAAGCTTTGAAGCGTTCACTGTTCCTCGCGATCGCAACGATCGCCCTCGTCGCAGCCCCGCGCGTTTCGCATGCGCAGCTCGGCGTACTGAAGCCGTTCAGCCTTGGTATTGCTGGCGGCGCCACTCAGCCCATGAGTGACCTGAAGACCAGCACCGATATCGGTTACAACGGTACCGTTGCGATGGCAATCAACCTCCCCTTCATCCCGGTTGGTCTACGCGTCGATGGTGCGTACAACCAGTTCGGTCAGAAGGCGGGTGTTCCTGCCAAGCTCCACGTCATGAGCGCGACGGGTAACGTCGTGTGGCGTCTGCCGAGCATCGGCATCTCGCCGTACCTGATCGGCGGCGCTGGACTTTACTCGACGGCCGCGACCGTTACTGGCGCAGCCAGCCAGACTGACAACCACCTCGGCTGGAACGCCGGCGCTGGTATCAATCTGCCGCTGTCGGTATTCCATGCATTCGTCGAGGCGCGTTACAATCGCGTCAAGACGGCGACCAGCTCGATGGAGTTCGTGCCGGTCACGTTCGGAATCATGTTCTAAAGCAGGTCGGCTCGAAGTCTGAGCCGCGTAACAGGAAAAAGGGGGAGGGCTAATAGCCCTCCCCCTTTTTCGTTCGGTACCGCCGAGCATCTCGATCAATTGAATTGTCGAAGCTGGACCTGCGAGCTATTGAGATACGTGCCGTAGAATCGGACGAATTGTCCGCTCCGGAGGCTGTTGAGCCAATCGCGGTGCCTGATCGCCGGCTCTATCTTTGGATTCGATGAAAAACCTCCCAGGCCTGGTCCTGCTGACCTCAGCAGCTCTGGCCGCATGCACACGATCTTCTTCCGAGAGCGCCGGAACGGCCTCTTCGACGGCGACGACGTCGAACGGCGTGGCTGCATCTCGCGCAGCGGTTGCGACCGCTGGCGCGCACATTGGCGGCGGCTGCCCTCGCACCGGCAAGTGGGCACTCTGCAGCGTCGAGAGTCGGCTCGCGCAATCGGGGTTCGTGGTCAAGCGCGTCAACGGTGATCCTCCGCGCCGGGCAGGTTTCAGCGTCATGCCCGCCGTCTACACCCTCGGGCGATCGCGCCTCGAAGTCTTCATTTATCCCACCGAGTCAGCGCTCGCAGCCGATGTGGCGAAGATCGACACGGTCTCAGCGGCGCCGCGCGGCGCGCCAAACCCGTGGCCTTTCTTTTCACCAACGTTCGTGCGCTCCGCAAATCTCGCCGCCGTTTTTCTTACCGATAACGCGACGCAGGCGGAGCGACTGACGCTGGCACTCACCGCGGGCGCGCCCCAGCCATGATGGCTGACCAGCATCTCATTGGACCGCCTCCGGCATCGACACCAGCGGATCTGACGCGCTCGCGTGGTCGCGTCCGGGGAGACGCCGATTGCACCGAGGCCCCGGGAAGCCCCCTTGTACGCGCCAATTGTGACGGATTCGAGAATCCCGGGAGTCTAATTCTTACGAGGCCAGTTCCGTTGCCAGTCACGATCTGAGGGGAAGCAGCGTGTCCGCCGCCCAAATGGCTGGACAGGATTAGGCGCACTCGGCAGAATTGAGCTCCCCGCTTACTGGAGCTACTCAAATGCAGGCCCGCATCTACTCCGCAGCTCTTGCCGCCGCGCTTGTGCTGCTGCCGAGAGTGACCACCGCACAACAGAGCAACCCGGTTGCTGACGCATTTCGTGACTACGCGCGCGAGTCGGCCAAGAACCTGATGGCGGCCGCCGAAGAATTTCCGGCCGACAAGTTCTCGTACAAGCCGACAGCTTCCCAGATGAGCGTCGGCGACATCGCGGCTCATCTCGCGCAGGGGAATGACTATCTGTGCGGGACCATCGGGGCGATGAAAGCACCGACGCGCACCAAAGTTGCCGCGACCGACGGCAAGGACGCGCTGGTCGCGCGCCTTCGTGAAACGTTCGCGTTCTGCGACCAGGCGCTGGCGTCACTCAACGACTCGAATCTCGGTGAGGCCCTTCCCTTCTTCGGAGGCCGCAAAATGTCGCGCGCGGCCGTGATGACGCTGACCACGGGCGATTGGGCTGACCATTACAGTCAGTACGCGAACTACCTTCGCCTGAACCAGATGTTGCCGCCGACAGCCAAGAAGCCGGCGATGTAGAACGGCAGTTACCCGCGAGAAGCCATCACCGGCGCTTTCGCGGTTTTTGGGAGACGGCGCGGGGCGAGCCCTTTGCAGCTGGGCGCCGCTCCGCGCCCGCGTCGGAAGCCTCTTTCGCGACGACATCGAGGTCGGGCTTGCCGATTGGCCCTGCTTCGTCGGCGGCAATCTCGCGTGGATTGCGGTGCTGACTCACCGGATGCGGGTTGGCTTGTGTCGCTTCGCTGGGATCACTCATAGGCGCTCCCGCACTGACGGCGTCACTTTTCCGCATGATCGCAGGTGCGCGCCCACGGGATCAGATCCAGGCGCGTAAACGGGATGTCTTTGCCCGTGTCCTCGCAGACGCCGAATTTTTTGGGAGTCTGATAAAGTCTTTCGAGAGCGGCGTCGATCTCGGCGAGCTCGCGTGAAACGCGCGTCGCGTTCGAGGCGTCGAGCTCCTGCTGCATGGTGTCGGTGCCGAGATCGGCCATGTGAAGCGGCATGGACGTCAGGTCGCCGGAGCGGTCCTGCTCATCTCCATCCGCGCTTTCGGCGACAGAGCGGCCGAGTGTCCGGAGGGCCCGGGAGCGTTCGTCCAACAGACGCCGTTCGAGATGCTTGCGCTGCGTTACAGAAAGTGACATTCCCCTTTTCCCATCCTGTCGCTGCGGTGTGGCGCCCGCTCGACCAGCGAGCTTGTCCATTTATCGACCCGGTCTACGCCGGTATTCACAGTGCAAGCCGCCCGCCACGCCGTCGAACTTCTAGGAGGCCAGCGCCGGGGCATACGGAGAATCATCCGTCCCGACAGCGCAGGCTGTAATCCCGGCCGCGCCCGAAGTTTCCGGCATTGTCGGAAGCACCAGCGTGAAAATGGAGCCGACTCCTTCGGTGCTTTCAAGTGCCAGATCGCCGCGCATCGCGCGGGCGAGCTCCCTGCTGATGGAGAGGCCGAGGCCGACGCCCTGCTGCGTTGCCGTGGTCAGGTGTCTGTCTATCTGGACGAACGGCTCGAAGACGCGGTCGATGTCAACCGGACGGACGCCGACACCCGTGTCGATCACACGCACTCGCACGACGCTGGCATCGCCTTGGCAAGTAACGCCGACGCTGCCGCCAGTGAGCGTGAACTTGATGGCGTTGGTGATGAGATTGAGCAGGATCTGCTGGAATCGCTCGGCGTCGGCCGCGACCACGATTTCGCGCGCGCATGGCGTGACTGTCAGCGTCACGCCTTTCGCCTTCGCCTGTAGCGCGCAAAGTCCCTCAACCTCGGCAAGCACCGGGCATACCAGGATCGAGATTACGTTGAGCGGCCTCGCCCCTTCGAGTCTGGCAATCGTAAGAACGTCGTTGATGAGGCGGAGCAGATACGCGCTCGCCCGCTTGATCCTGCCCAGGTCCTTGATCTGTTCCGGGTTGACCACGCCGCGAATTCCGAGCTCAAGTATCTCCGTGTAACCTGCAATGGCGTTCAACGGAGTGCGCAGCTCGTGACTCATCGCGCGCAGGAATACCGTCTTGGCATTGTTCGCGTGCTCGGCCATCAGGCGCGCGTCGCTCGCTTCCGCGAGCGCGGCCGCCGCGGCAATGCGAAGCCTCACGCGGTCGAGCGCCTGCGCGCAATAACGTGCAACCGTGTCGGCGAAGTGCCTGTCGAGCAGCGTGAATTTGCGAGGACCCGCGAATCCAAACGCCAGCGCCCCGACCGCAAGGCCGGCGATCCCGAGGGGAAGAAAGATCCACGCGCCGCGCGAAATGCCCTTGCTGACGTTCTCGAACTCCGGATACCGCGCGACCATCTCCTCGAACGATTCCAAGTAGATGGGGTGGCATTTATCAACTGCTTCGGCGTATGGACCGAGTGACCGCGGGGGCTGTAGATATTCGAACGACCGCATGACCGGATCGAGTGAGCCCGATTCGCGGAGGAGAGTCAAATTCTCCCCGGGTTCGGCCGCGACCACCACTGCGCCGGCATCGCACTCGAGGGCGAGGATGGCTTCGCGGAGAACGGAATCAGCGACTTCGTCCTGCGTCACCGTGTTGCTCAGTGCAGCCGTGATGTTTTGCAGCCGGGCCAGTCGCGCCGTCGCGCCATCAGCGATCGCCTGCGCCAAAGCGATCTCCTTCGTGTGACGATCCAGCTGCGCGTTTACGGACTCGAGCTTCTCGAGCGCACCGCGCAGCTTGTCCCCGGAGGCCTTGATCCGTAACAGGTTTCGAACCCGAACGGATAGTTCGCCACGGTCCACAGGCTTGGTGAGGAAATCCTCGGCCCCCGCGCTCAGCCCGAGCATCCTTGAGTTGCGGTCGTCCAGAGCCGTGAGCATGACGATGGGAATGTTCTTCGTGGCGGAATCGCTTTTGAGCGTGGCCGCCAAGTCATACCCGTTCATGCCGGGCATCATGACGTCGAGCAGGATCAAATCGGGCGGTTGTCTCGCCACCAGGGCAAGCGCTTCTTCGCCGTTGGCCGCGCTCAGGAGCAGATAGCCTTCCGGCTTGAGCATGACATCCAGGAGTTCTCGATTGTGGCGCTCATCGTCCACAATGAGAACGCATGCCGGTTGTTGGCTGGTGTCGTCGGTCGTTGGGTTCATTTCAGAGTCTGGGGCGCCATCCTACACCGTCGCCTTCGGGAGCCGAGCCGCAATGGTTGCGAGGAATTCGCGGTACGCCAGGGGCTTGGCGATGTACCCATCACAGCCCGCTGCGCGAATGCGCTCTTCGTCACCTTTCATCGCCAGAGCGGTCAGCGCGATCACCGGTATGTCACGCGTTGCCGCGTCCCCCTTGAGTACGGCGGTCGCCTGCAAGCCGTCCATCCCAGGCAGCTGAATATCCATCAACACGAGATCCGGTTGCTCAGTGCGAGCTAGCGCCAGGCCAGCCTCGGCGTCCACAGCGCTGAGCACCGCGTAGCCCGCGGACTTCAGGAGGAAGGTCGCCAACGTCATGTTGGCGGGGTTGTCTTCTACCACCAGCACCGTTGCCATGTCAGGCTATCGCATGGCGGCCGGCCATAGCTCTGCGAACTTCGCCGACAAAGCGGTCACGGTCGAAGTTCGCCTTTTCCATGATCGTCATCACATGGCCGTTGAGTCGGTCGCGATCCTCCGCGGTGATGTGTTTGGCGGTGACCACGAGGATCGGTATGCTTGCCGTCCGCGAGTCTTCGTGCAGAGCCGCCACGACGTCGAAGCCGCTCACCTCTGGCATCATCAAGTCGAGCACGATCAAATCTGGAATTTCGCGGCGCGCGGCATCGATCGCCTCCTGACCGCCGTATGCACGCAGCACGGTGCTAGCGAGGCCGAGAACCCGAACCGCGATCAGCTCCACCGCTTTGGGATC
>PKVB01000072.1 GCA_003131365.1 Gemmatimonadota bacterium
CGTGGTACTCGTAAAACGCGCGGCGCTCGGGGGACATCGTCGCATGTCCTTCCCACGCTTCGGGGATCAGCATCGCCATCGCGTGCGCGAGGGGCCGGCCCGCGAGCGTCAGCAGCTCGAGCGCGTTGTCCAGCGAAGCTGAATCGCTCTGATTCTCGCCGCAGACCGGGAGCAACGCAGCGAGGCGTCCGCCGAAGCGCGACGAGAACATGATGGCTTCGCGCACGCGCATCCAGCTCAGATTCCCGCGCAGCGTATTGATCTCGCNNAACCGGTACGGGTGCGCCAGCCGCCACGACGGGAAAGTGTTCGTCGAGAAGCGCGAGTGGACCATCGCGATCGCGCTCACTACATCGCTCTCGCGAAGGTCGGCGTAAAATTGCACCAGCTGATCGGGCCGCAGCATCCCCTTGTAGACCACGGTGCGGGAGGAGAAGCTCGCCACGTAGCAGTCGCTGCCCTGAACCTCGCGCAGCGCGGCCTCGATTCTCCGCCGGATCACATACAGGGAGATCTCGAAGGAAGAGCTGGTGTCGACCTCGCGTCCCACGCCCATCTGTCCCACACCCACCTGTGCGACGAATATCTGCCGCATGGCGGGACGTCCGCGCCGAGTGGGACCGGAGAGGATGGAGTCGTCGACGGGAACATCACGCCAGCCCAGCACGGAACATCCCTCCGCTGCGACAGCTGCTTCGACCATGCGCTCGCAGATGAGACGGTCGGCGCGGCGGGAGGGGAGGAAGAGGTTGCCGACGCCATAGCTCCCCGCGTCGGGCAGGGAGATTCCGAGCGGGCCGCAAACCCGTCTCAGGAAAGCGTGCGGTACCTGGAGCAGGATGCCGGCACCGTCGCCGGTGCAGCCGTCGGCTGCGATAGCGCTACGGTGCGTGAGATTGTTGAGGACCTCGAGGGATTTGTCGACGACATCGCGGGAGCGAACGCCGTGGATGTGGGCGACAAACCCAATTCCGCACGCGTCGTGCTCGTAAGCCGGATCGTACAGTCCCTGCCTTCCCGTCATCGTCTATCCCCGGAGCCTGCGCTCCCGTGGAGGGGGTGCCGCCGTGACATAAAAAAAGGACCTCTTCCGATTTGGGAGAGGTCCTTTGCGCGTTTATTCCAGCAACCTGCTATGAGTCCGTGTTGTTGCCCGCGCAAAGTCTCTCCATTGCCCCAAGTCGATTCGAGGCGGGATGAAGGAGAATTCGATAATTAGCGGGCGATTTGATCAAGTGAGATCTCGAGCGTGTTTGGTGACTAGTGCTTGAGAGCAAGTTAGTCCGCTGAGCGCATCCAGGTCAAGAGTATAATTATGCAAACGGAATGCTACCTGGCAATCGGCGGGCCAGTTGATGACCGCAGGGCTGCATCCGGGATGCGTTTCGAGATCCGCCCGCCCCGCCCACAGCCCCCGGCAGACCATGCGTTTCAGAGCCTCCGTCCCACCGCGCGCGCTACCGGTGCAGCTGCCCGCATCAACTCGCCGAACATTTCAAGGGTCAGGGATTGAGCGCCGTCGGAGAGCGCGGCCTCAGGATCCGGATGGACCTCCACCATAATGCCGTCCGCTCCGGCGGCAATGCTGGCGAGCGCGAGCGGTATGACGAGCCGCGCCAGCCCTCCCGCGTGGCTAGGATCCACGATCACGGGCAGGTGCGTCTCCTCTTTCAGCACCGGAATCGCTGAAATGTCGAGCGTGCTACGCGTCGAGGTCTCGAAGGTGCGAATCCCGCGCTCGCACAAGACGATGTCGCTGTTTCCCGCGGCCATCACGTGCTCGGCCGCCAGAAGGAGCTCCGTAATCGTCGCCGACAACCCGCGCTTGAGCAGAACGGGCCGCCCGCACCTGCCGACTTCCTCCAGCAGCGAGAAATTCTGCATGTTGCGGGCGCCGATCTGAAGCATGTCCGCGGTGCGAGCGACGAGCTCGACCTGGCGCGTGTCCATCACCTCCGTCACAACCGGAAGAGCACTCTCCGCGCCCGCCGCATGAAGAAAGCCGAGCGCCGCCGGCCCCAATCCGCTGAAGGAGTAGGGGGAGGTCCGCGGCTTGAACGCACCCCCTCGCAACATCACCGCGCCCAGGCTCTTCACGCGTGTGGCCACGTTCGCGATCATCTCTGCGCTTTCGACAGAGCAGGGTCCGGCGATCACGGTGATTGCGGCGCCGCCGATCATGACGCTGTCGCTCACGCGCACTGGCCGAGTCGCCCGTGCAGCCGAGCCATGGGCGGCGAGACGATACGGGCGCGACAGATCCTTCGAGGGAAAACTGTCGTGCCCATGAGGTCTTGTGGTCTTCGAGTGAGTCGATTCGGATACTGCCATGACTGCCCCTGCGTAAAGATTGAGAAGTGGATTTGCTCCGCTCGGGACCCCTGAAACAAAAAGGCCCCCGCGATTGCGGAGGCCCGTAGTCTGTCTGCGTTGTCGAACTTGGAACTTTACCGCACGCGCGACTCGGGCCCCCGTCGGTCGTAACCGAAGAAGACGTAGTAATAGTTCGCGCTAAACCAGAAGCTGGACATGTGGGGCAAGCTAGAACCCGAATCGGGAAAAGTAAAGATCAAAATGATCGCCTCGCCAACTGCAGCGGGCGGCAGTGCTTTTCAGCCGCAACCAATTGCTGACAGTCCAGCCCCAGTTGCGCTCCCCGGGTGATGCGTTTAGGATTGAATCGATGACCACGTTCACTTCACTTCGCCATGCGCACAGCCACCACGGCCTCACGGGCCGCGGGGCGCTCTTGCGCGTGCACGTCAGACTATAGTCGACTAGTCAGACTCCACTAACAGAGCTTCCGCAGCCCGTCCCATTCCTGGACGGGCTTTTTCATTTTAGACCACTCATCTACTGACGGGCTTTTTCGTTTTAGACCACTCATCTACTGACGGGCTTTTTCTCTTCCGCCAATCATCTCATGCTCAAGATCGCACTGCCAAACAAGGGACGCCTCGCCGACGATACGCGCGAGCTCTTCGGAGATGCCGGACTCCCGGTACTCACGAAGGGCGATCGGGCGCTCTCCGCATCGCTCGGCGGAGAATTCGAGGCGCTGTTCGTCCGCGCGCAGGACATACCGGAGTTTGTTGCCGACGGCGTGGCCGATGTCGGGGTCACCGGCTGGGATCTGGTCCGTGAATCGGGACGGCCGGTCGAGCGGCGACTGGATCTCGGCTTCGGAGAATGCCGCCTGATCGCAGCCGCGCGAGAGGAGAGCGCCCTCAGGACAGTCGACGACATCGCAGTCGGCACCCGTGTCGCGACTTCCTTCCCGAACATCACGCGGGAGTTCTTTCAGGCGCGCGGCCAGGGTGTCGAAATCGTGCCCATATCGGGCGCGGCAGAGATCGCGCCGCTCCTCGGCATCGCCGAGATCATTGTCGATATCACATCGACGGGCTCGACGCTCAGGGTCAACGGCCTGCGCGAGATCGGCACGCTCCTCACCTCACGTGCACAGCTCGTCACGAGATGCGACACCGTTTTCGAGCGGGCCAAAAACGAGGCGCTCGACTCGCTCATCATGGCGCTCGATTCCGTCGTGAGAGCGCGCGGCAAGAGGTACCTGATGGCGAACGTGCCCCGCCGGTCGCTCGACGCCGTCAAGCAGATCATTCCCGGCATCAACGGTCCGACCGTGATCGACATTCTGAACGGTGGTGACCGTGTCGCGGTGCACGCAGTAGTCGATGCGGCGACCGTCTACAAAACGATCGGCGCGCTCAAGGCACTCGATGCCAGTGGGATTCTCGTCACGCGAGTGGAGCGCCTGATGCCGTGAGCCAGACTATCCAGAAAACGGGCTGGAGATACACGGGCACTTTAATCGCGTTATCCGCTGACGAGCGCGCTTCCGTCCTGCGCAGAACGGGCGTGACGAACTGGCTCGTGCGCGAGACGACTGAGGAGATAGTGCGCCGCGTGCGTGTGGATGGCGACCGTGCGCTGCGCGAGATGGCGCGCAGGTACGACGAAGTGGCGCTCGCGGCCCTCGAGGTACCGAGCGGCGTTCGACGAGGCGCACTTGCGCAGATTGATCCGCGGCTCCGATCCGCGCTCGAGCGTGCGGCACGCAACATCGAGATGGTTCACTCCGCGGCTCCGCCACAGACGGTGGAAGTCGAGACCGAGCCGGGCGTGACGGTCGGCCGGCGGCCCGATCCATTGCGGCGAGTGGGGATCTACTCGCCGGGCGGGCGCGCCGCGTACGCGAGCAGCGTCCTGATGGCGGGAATTCCCGCCCGCGCCGCCGGTGTTTCCGAAATCATTCTCTGCTCTCCGCCGCAAAGAGACGGGTACCCGGCGGCGGTCGTGCTGGCCGCGTGCGAAATCGCAGGAGTGGATCGGGTGTTCGCCCTGGGTGGCGCCGGCGCGATCGCGGCAATGGCGTACGGCACCGAGAGCGTTCCGCGCGTCGACAGAATCGTCGGGCCGGGAAACGCATACGTAGCCGAGGCGAAGCTTCAGGTCAGCAGGGATGTGGGGATCGACTCTCCGGCGGGGCCGAGCGAGCTGTTGGTTATTTGCGATGCAGGCTGCGACGCGCGCGCAATCGCCCGCGAAGTCGTCGCGCAGGCGGAGCACGATGTGGACGCTTGCGTTGTCGTCGTTTGTCTCGATGACGAGACAGCATTGTCGATCGGTAGCGCCATCGAGCAAACGCTGGCGGATGCCCCACGCGCTGAAGTCGCTCGCGGTGCGCTGGAGCAGAGGGGTGCCCTGCTACGAGCCGATTCAATCGCCGAGGCAGTCGAGTTCGCGGCCGATTTTGCCCCCGAGCACCTACTGTTGGCGCTCGACGATGCGGACCGCGTGCTACCCGACATCCGGAACGCGGGCTGTGTGTTCGTCGGCGAGCAGTCGTCAGTCGTGTTCGGTGACTACATAACCGGCGGCAATCACGTTCTGCCAACCGGCGGGCTGGCGCGCAGTTACTCCGGACTCGGGCTGCTCGACTTCGTTCGCTGGACGTCGTACCAGAAAGTGACTCGAGCGGCCGCCCAGCGCCTCGCGGCGGACACCGCCATTCTCGCCAATGCGGAGGGTCTGCCCTCGCACGCCGCCGCCGCGCTCGGCTGGACCGCTCCATGCTGACGGCCAACGATAATCGCGCAGCTGGGTCCGCCGCCGACAATCGCGGAGCCGACTCCGTCGCCGCATTGGCGCGCGAGAGTTATCGCGGGATCGCGCTTTACTCTACGCCGCGCGGCCGGTGCAGCGTCGACCTCAGCGACAATACGAACCTGTGGGGAGCGCCACCCGCTGCGTTGCGCGCGCTCGCGGCGGTCCGAGACGAGGAGGTTACGCGGTATCCGGTTGCGTACGAGCCGGCGCTTGCGGCGGCGCTCGCTGATTATGTGGGCGTGTCCGCCGACATGATTGCGTGCGGCTGCGGCTCAGACGACGTGCTCGATTCCGCCATCCGAGCCTTCGCCGAACCGGGCGAGGTGGTGTGTCTGCCCGAGCCTTCGTTCAGCATGATCCCTGTCTTCGCGCGGACGAACGGGCTCCGTCCCGTCGCGATCCCGCTCACTCGGTCGTTCGACGTCGATGTCGATGCGATGCTCGAGACGGGCGCACGCATCATTTACCTTTGCTCGCCCAACAATCCAACCGGCGGAGCGCTGCCCCGCAGAACGGTCGAGGAGATCGTAGAGGACGCGCGGGGCCTCGTGATCATCGATCAGGCGTACGCAGAGTTCGGTGGCGACAGCTTCACCGATCTTGCGTCGAGCGGTCGCCCGGTCCTCGTCACGCGAACGATGTCCAAGGCATTTGGACTCGCCGGGCTCCGAGTGGGTTTTGGCATCGGCTCGCCGGAACTGATCGCCGAAGTATTGAAGGCGCGCGGTCCGTACAAGGTCAATGCACTGGGGGAGCGCGCGGCGATCGCGGCTCTGGACAGTGACCGGGCCTGGGTGGACGAACGCGTAGACGAAGTTGTCGCCAACCGGTCGGACTTCCGCGCGGAGTTGGCCAAGCGTGGCTTCGCGTCACTGGAGTCGTCGGCCAATTTCGTGCTCGTGCCGGTCGACGATTGCGCTGCGACCGCCAGCCGCCTCGAGCGCGCGGGAATCCGCGTTCGCGCATTGCCGGGCCTAGCCGGCATCGGTGACGCGATCCGGATCGCGATCGGACCATGGGAACTGATGCAGCGCTGCCTCGATGCGATGGTAGCGTCGGCATGAGTCAATTCGTGACCACCTCACGAGAGACGACATGACGCGCCTCGTGATCTTCGACTACGGCGCCGGCAACATTCACTCGCTGGCGAAGGCGATCGCGGCGGATGGAAGAAATGTCACGGTCGAGACCGATCTGCGCGTGGCGATGCAAGCTGATTGCCTCGTTCTTCCCGGCGTCGGAGCTTTTGGCGCGGCCGCCAACGCCATGCAGAGTGGGCAGGCCGATCTCCGCGCCGCGCTCTCGGATGGCCTTCCGTGTCTTGGCATCTGCCTCGGCATGCAGCTTCTCTTCGATGCGAGTGAAGAGTCGCCAGGGAGGGGCGTTGGGCTCATCCCGGGCAAGGTCACGCGCCTCCGCACGGCGAAGGTGCCGCACATGGGCTGGAACGACATCGAATGGCGCGAAAGTGGAAACGGACAGAAAAGAGCCAGCCTCGGGTCTGCGTACTTCGCGAACGCCTATATCTGTCGGCCCGAGGACGAATCGCCGATTCTCGCATGGACGACGCACCAGGATGCCAGGTTCGCCTCGATGATTCGCAGCGCGAATACCGTCGGCGTCCAGTTCCACCCGGAGAAGAGCTCGTTCGCGGGACGCGCTTTCGTCAACGCGGTGATCGAGGATCTGATCGAATGCAGGTGATTCCCGCGATCGATCTGCGCGACAGCGCCTGCGTGCAGCTAGTCGGAGGGTCGTATGCCGACGAGCGCGTCCGTATCCCGAATCCGTTGGCTGTCGCGGAAAGGTGGACGCGTCTGGGATTTGGCCGCATTCATCTGGTCGACCTCGACGCCGCAACAGGGCGGGGATCGAATCGGGAGATCGTGACCGCAATACTCGGCGCGTGTGCGAACGTGCAGTGCGGTGGCGGAGTGCGCGATCTCGAGACGATCGCGGAATTACTCGATGCCGGCGCATCCGAAGTCGTGCTTGGCACACGCGCGATCGAAGATCGCGCGTGGCTCGAAGACGCTGTGTCCCTGTACCCGAACAGGATCATCGTCGCCGCGGATGCGAGAGCGCGCCGGCTCGTGACACGCGGCTGGTCGGAAACAGGCTGGCAGAACGTAATCGACTTCATCGAGGAGCTGAGCCCGCTCCCCCTCGCCGCGATTCTCGTCACGGCTGTTGAGAGAGAAGGTCGCATGGAAGGTCCCGATGTGACCCTTATGCAGGAACTCGCCCTTCGGTCGAAGGCGCCGCTTCAGGCATCCGGTGGAGTGCGTGGCGTTGATGACCTCCGCGCGCTGGCCGAGCTGGGTGCCAGCGCGGCAGTCGTCGGAATGGCGCTCTATACGGGCGCGCTGGATCCGCAAACAATCATCGAGGAATTCCCTGAATGAGCGTCGCGAAGAGAGAGACGAGCGAAACTTCCATCCGCGTGGAGCTGCGGGCCGGAGGTGGAATGAGCAGCAGCAAAACGGGAAACCGTTTTCTCGATCATATGCTCAACGCCTTTGCCCGCTACTCCGGACTGACTCTCGACGTTCAGGCGCGCAGCGATCTCACCCACCACCTGGTAGAGGACGTCGCGCTGACGCTTGGCCACGCGTTCAGGGAGATCATTCCGTCGGGAGCGGCGCGATACGGTAATCGTGTGGTGCCGATGGACGACGCTCTCGTCCAGGTGTCGGTCGACATCGGAGGACGGCCCTATTACGAGGGGCCACTGCCCAGCGGGCTCTACGATCACTGGATGCGATCGTTCAGCAACGAGGCGCGCGCGACGATCCACATCATCGTCCTGCGCGGGAGCGACCGGCATCACATCGTGGAGGCCGCGTTCAAGGCGCTCGGGCTGGCGCTTCGTGACGCGCTCGTGGATACCGGAGAAACGGTCAGCACGAAAGGATCGATTTCGCTGAGTGTGAGTGATGCTGACGAATAGAATCATCGCGTGTCTCGATGTGATGGACGGCCGCGTCGTCAAGGGAACGGGCTTCGTGAATCTTCGCGACGCCGGCGATCCGGTTGTGCTCGCCGAGCGCTACGAGGCGCAGGGCGCGGATGAGATCGTCTACCTCGACATCGCCGCCACCGGTGAAGGGAGGGGCACGTTGCTGGATCTCGTTCGACGCACCGCCGAGCGGCTGTTCATCCCGCTGACGGTCGGAGGGGGGATGCGAACGGTCGACGATATCGCGAATGCATTGCGCGCCGGGGCGGACAAGACCGCGGTCAACTCCGCTGCCGTTCGGCACCCGAAGCTGTTGACGCATGCGGCCAGCCGATTCGGATCGCAGTGCGTGGTCGCGAGCATCGACGCTCTGAGAAGGGGCGAGAGCTGGGAAGTCTACGTAGATGGGGGGAGGCAGCCTACGGGACTGGACGCCATTGAATGGGCGAAACGGTGCGCAGAGCTTGGGGCCGGCGAGATCCTTCTGACAAGCATCGATCGTGATGGAGCTCGCTCCGGCTACGACCTCGAATTGCTGTCGGCAGTCGCGGCGGTGGTTACGGTGCCAGTCATCGCATCGGGCGGTGCGGGTTCCGCTTGCGACGTTATTGACGCCTTTGTCCGCGGCGGCGCCGACGCGGCGCTCCTTGCTGGAGTTCTGCACGACGGTACGACGGATATCCGCAGCCTGAAATCGGCACTGCAAGCGGCCAGCATTCCGGTGAGGACGGCTGCGTGACTGATATCGGGATTTACATGGGCGCGGTCGCGGAGGTTGCTCGCATTGCCGGTGATATCGCGAAGCGGCACTACGGCCGCAGTCCGGAGACACGCACGAAGAACGACGGATCACCGGTGACTATCGCCGACATCAACGCAGAGCGAGCGGCACGGCAATGGATCGAGCAGCGATTCCCGGACGATGGCATTATTGGCGAGGAGCTGCCGCCGGTCCGCTCGGGTGCAGCGCGGCGCTGGATCCTCGATCCGATCGACGGAACGTACACGTTTCTCCAGACGGTGCCGCTCTGGGGAACGCTCGTGGCGGTAGCCGAAGCAGACAGCGTGATCGCCGGGGCCGCGTATTTCCCCTCACTGGACGAGATCATCTTTGCGGCTCCCGGCGAGGGATGCTGGTGGAACGGCGCACGCGCGGCCGTGTCCACGGTTGCGGAACTGAACAAAGCGCGATTGGTCACAACGGACGCGCGGTTCATTCGCGACGCGGCGAGGCGCGAGCGCTGGATGCGGCTGCAGGATGGCGCGCGCACAATGCGGACGTGGGGGGATTGCTACGGCTAACTGCTCGTCGCGACTGGGCGTGCCGACATCATGGTCGACGATGTGATCGCGGATTGGGACGGCGCGGCGCTGATGCCGATCATCAACGAGGCG
This sequence comes from Gemmatimonadota bacterium, assembly GCA_003131365.1. Lineage (GTDB taxonomy): Bacteria > Gemmatimonadota > Gemmatimonadetes > Gemmatimonadales > Gemmatimonadaceae > UBA4720. Next base: position 9,485 of record PKVB01000072.1, read on the forward strand.
GGGGGTGTGTTCACCGACTGGCGGGGGAGGGCCACCGCCTTTGGTGGCGACGCGATAGCAACCAACGCGAAGCTTGACGCAATCGTGCGAGAGGTTCTTGCGCCTGCGGTTGCAATCGCTCCAGAAGGAACTGCTTCATGAGCGCCCGCTTGAATCTCGACGCAGTGCGTTTCGACAAGGACAGCGGGACCGTCGTAGTCGTGGCGCAGGACGCGGTGACCGGCAGCGTGCTGATGGTGGCGAACGCAGACCGCGAAGCGCTCGAGTGCACCGTTGAGACCGGCGAGATGCATTACCGGTCCCGCACTCGCGGCCTGTGGCGTAAGGGCGCGACCAGCGGCAACGTGCAGAGAGTCGTGTCCCTCACACTCGATTGCGACGGCGACACGGTGCTCGCCCGCGTGATCTCGGCCGGACCCGCGTGTCACACCGGCGCTGTTTCGTGTTTCGACGAGAGCGCTGCACCGAACGTCTGGTCGGCCCTCGCGGCGACGATTGCGCTCCGGCATGCGACAATGAAAGAGGAATCCGGGGCTGACGTCGAGCCGCGATTGCGCGAAAATGGAAAAAAGTCGCCAAGCTATACCCGCGAGCTGCTCGTCGACCGCAATCTACGTCTCAAGAAAATCGGGGAGGAAAGCGCCGAGCTCGTTACAGCGTGCGCCGACGGAAACGCCGCTTGTTCCACCGAAGAGGCGGCGGATCTGATCTACCACGTGGGAGTGGCGCTGGAGGCAGTCGGAAGCTCGCTCGATGACGTCGCGCGAGTCCTGCTCGAGAGGTCCCTCAAAAAGTGAGGAAAACATCGCCGCGGGGAGCGGGCAGCAGCGCTGTTTTTTGAGAAGGCATGGCGTAATCTTGACCGAGTACGAATAATTGAGAGAAGCGATCAAAGAAATCATGATCACAGAAGCCCGATGACTCCGAAAACCCTGGTCGACAAAATCTGGGATGCTCACCTCGTTCGCCCCGAGACCGAGAGCACCCCGGCCGTCCTCTATGTCGACCTCCACCTCGTGCACGAGGTGACATCGCCACAGGCGTTCGCAGAGCTGCGCAATCGCGGTGTCCGGGTCAGACGTCCGGATCTTACGCTGGCGACGATGGATCACTCGACGCCGACCACGCCCCGCTCGGCAGGTCGTCTCCAGGTCCTGGACGTTCAAGCCTCGGCGCAGCTAAAACAACTCGAGACCAACTGCGAAGAATTCGGAATAGAACTCTTCGGGCTGGATGACACCCGGCAGGGAATCGTCCACGTGATTGGTCCCGAGCAGGGTCTCACGCAACCGGGCATGACCATAGTGTGCGGCGACAGTCACACGAGCACCCACGGAGCGTTCGGGGCGCTGGCATTCGGGATCGGCACGTCGGAGGTGGGCTATGTTCTGGCTACTCAGACGCTGTTGCAGCGCAAGCCGCGCAACATGGAGCTTCGCATTGACGGAGTGCTTCCTCGCGGCGTTACAGCAAAGGACATAATCCTCGCCGTCATCGCGAAGATCGGCATCGGCGGCGCTACCGGAAATGTTCTCGAGTATTCCGGCTCGGCCATTCGCTCGCTCGGCATGGAAGAGCGAATGACCATCTGCAACATGTCCATCGAGGCGGGAGCTCGAGCCGGTCTCATCGCGCCCGACGAGACTACGTTCGAGTACATCGCTGGCCGTCCGTTCGCTCCCGCCGGCGCGGACTGGGACGCGGCGCTTGCCCGCTGGAATCAGCTCGCGGGCGACGAAGGCGCATCCTACGATCGCTCCGTTCACCTCGAGGCCGCGAGCCTCGCTCCGATGATCACGTTCGGTACCAACCCGTCGATGGCGATCCCGATCGATGGGCATGTCCCCAATCCCAGCGAGGCGGGCAGCGGCCCTGAGCGCGTCGATCTCGACAAGGCGCTTCGCTACATGGCGCTCGAGCCGGGACAGTCTCTTCTTGGACACGCAGTCGATGTCGTGTTCGTGGGAAGCTGCACTAATTCTCGAATCTCCGACCTACGAGAGGCGGCAGCGGTGATGCGCGGCCGCCGCGTCGCGGCTGGCGTACGGATGCTCGTCGTTCCCGGCTCACGCAACGTGAAACGCGAAGCCGAAGCCGAGGGGCTCGATCGCATTTTCCTGGAGGCGGGCGCGGAATGGCGGGAAGCAGGCTGCTCGATGTGTATAGCAATGAACGGAGATCAGCTCGCGCCCGGCCAGAGTGCGGTGAGCACGAGCAATCGCAATTTCGAGGGACGTCAGGGCAAGGGAGGCCGGACATTTCTCGCCAGTCCGCTCACCGCGGCTGCGACGGCAGTAGCCGGCGCCATCGCCGATGTGCGGACCCTTTCGTGACGACGATTCCATGAGGCCATTTACTTCGCTCACGTCATCGTGCGTGGTGCTGCACGCTGCGAACGTCGATACCGACCAGATCATTCCGGCGCGCTTTCTAAAGACGATCGAGCGCCGCGGACTCGGCGCGCATCTGTTCGCCGACTGGCGTCTGGACGAGCAGGGCCAGCCGCGCCCCGACTTCCCGCTCAATTCTCCCGACGCCGTAGGTGCCGCGATCCTCGTCGCCGGGGACAACTTCGGCTGCGGCTCATCCCGCGAGCACGCGCCCTGGGCGCTGCTCGATTTCGGCTTTCGAGCCGTCATCAGCACCGGCTTCGCCGATATTTTCCGGAACAACGCGCTCAAGACGGGGCTGCTTCCCGTCGCTCTTTCGACGTCCGCGCACGCCACGCTGCTGGAGCAGCTCGCGGAGTCACCGCGCGCGCCGGTGGCAATTGATCTGGAGTCGCAAACCGCGACACTGCCCGATGGAACGGCGCACGCTTTCGCCGTGGATCCGTTCGCCCGACATTGTCTGCTGAACGGCGTCGACGAGCTCGGGTTCCTCCTCGAACAGGACGCCGCGATCGCCGCTTACGAGTCGACGCATACCGCCCACGTGTGCACGCGCTGACGATTGCGCTGCTGCCGGGCGACGGGATCGGCCCGGAGGTGGTGGCCGAAGGCGTCCGTGTGCTCCGCGCGGTGGCCGAGCGGTGGGATCATGCGATCGAATTTCGCGAGGGATTGATCGGTGGCTGCGCGCTCGATGCGCGAGGAACTCCTCTACCGCCTGAAACACTCGAGCTCTGCAAAGCCGCAGATGCCGTTCTGCTCGGCGCGGTCGGTGGTCCGCGCTGGGATAATCCCGACGCACGTCAGCGGCCCGAGCAGGGTCTGCTTGGGCTGCGTCGAGAGCTGCAGGTGTACGCCAACCTGCGACCGGTGACCGTGCATCCATCCCTCGCGGCTGCATCGCCCCTGCGCGCCGAACGATTGGAAGGGGTGGACTTCGTCGTCGTGCGCGAGCTCACAGGCGGAATCTATTTCGGCGACAAGCGGCGAGAACAAGTGCCCGGCGGCGAGCGCGCGGTCGACGAATGCGTGTACACGACCGTCGAGATCGAGCGCGTGACGCGGGTAGCGGCGCAGCTCGCGCGTACCCGGCGGCGTAAGCTGACATCCGTGGACAAAGCGAATGTGCTCGAGACTTCGCGGCTCTGGCGATCGACCGTCATTCGCGTGTTGCGCGAGGAGTTTCCTGATGTGGCGCTCGACCATCTGCTGGTGGACGCCTGCGCGATGCAGCTGCTGCGGGATCCTCGCAGCTTCGATGTGATCGTCACGGAGAACATGTTCGGCGACATCCTCACCGACGAAGCGTCGATGCTGGCCGGATCGTTGGGCGTGCTTCCGTCGGCCTCGCTGGGCGACGACAATGCGGCGCAAGATGGGGAGCGTCCGCGCGTGCGGCGCGGACTATACGAGCCGATCCACGGCTCCGCTCCAGACATTGCCGGCCGCGGGATCGCGAATCCCATCGGAACCATTCTCAGCGCGGCGCTGATGCTCAGACATTCATTCGGTCTCGAGCAGGAGGCGCGCGCGGTTGAGCAAGCCGTCAGTGAGACAATCCATGAGGGCCGCGTGACCGCCGACATTGCCCCGGCCGGCGCACGTTCGTACTCGACGTTAGAGGTAGGAAGCGCGATTGTAGCAGCGTTGTCCAACACTGTATCGGCGTAGTGAACTAACAGAACTACAAACTGAACGGGATCCGAAATCGGGAAACTGCAACTGAACGGGATCCGAAATCTGGAAACTGCAAACTGAACGGGATCCGAAATCTGGAAACTGCAAACTGAACGGGATCCGAGATCTGGAAACTGCGAACTGAACGGGATCCGAGATCTGAGAAGCGCAGATACCAGAGTTTAGTAACTGCGCTTTCGACGTATCTCAGTGGCGTATTGGTAGAGGCGGTCGGTTGTAACAGGATACGCGCTCGATTCGGTCGGAGCGCGGTGACTACCCACTGAGATCTATGCCTCTCAGATCTCGGATCCCGTTCAGTTCAGTTGTCAGATCTCGGATCCCGTTCAGTTCAGTTGTCAATAAACGAAGATCACGTTAGCCGCGACGGTGGTCTGCGTGTCGGCGAGCGTGCCCCGCTTGGTGAGGATCGGTTGGTTCGCCTTGTCGTAGCGCGCCTCTCCCCGGAGCAGGACGTGATCGGTGAACTTGTATGTTGGCGTGAACGTCCCCTCTGACAGCGTCGCCCTGGTGCCCGTACCAAGTCGCACACCGTCTTCGTCGTGAAACGTCTCGCCCCGTAACGCGACGGAGAACTTGTTCGTCAGCGCGAGCGTCGCGTAGCCGGCGATGCCCTTCCACGTCGCGTCGGATCCAGGATTCACAAGGCTCGTGCCGTTCTCTTTCCCGTAGTCGCCGTTCACGCCGAGCGTCAGCGTGTTGGTCGGCTTGAGAATAGCCACCAGGTCGAACACGTTGCGATTCGTGTGGTTGTCGTTCGCGAGCTCCGGTCCACCGATCCAGTTCAGCAGCACCTGGAGCGGCGCGACCGGTGTCAGGGTCAGCTGGGCTCCGACAGACTTCGAGCGGTTATTGTCGCGCAGGAGGTCCCACCCATTCACCACCTCGACCATCCCGGCGACCTTGCTCGAGAAGGCGTAGCTCGCTTTGACTCCCGTGTGCGTGAATGGAATGGCGTAGCCGAAGAGGATCGACCGGCTGTAGTTGTCATTGTAGCCGTCGTACCCCTCGATCACCTCGTAGCCCATGTGCGTGACGAATTTTCCCACATCGAAGCGCAGGCCGGAACCGAGGGGCGCGATGTAGCTCGCGAACGCCTGCTTCAGGTCGAACTGCGCGGCGGTCTGGTCCTGTGTCTTCGTGATTTGCGGGATCGAGTTGCCCGCGTCGAAGTCAACGCGAAAGCCGGCGTCGTTCGGCTTGGAGGCCGCGATCTGCACCACCAGCTCGGCGACGTCGAGGTTGAAAGAGTTGTCACTGAAGTCGAAGACGCGGTAGCTGCTCGCGCCAGTCGTGGGGCGGTTGCCGTTGTACTCGTAGGCGGTGGAGACGAAGGCGTTGACCGCGAGGTCGTCGAACCATTTGGGAAGTGCCGCGACAGCTTTGGTGGTGGAGGCAACGCTGTCTGTGCGCGCCTTGCCGGAATCGGCGCGCGAAGGAACAGTGGCAACTAACTGGGCGCCTTGTGCCTTCGCCTGCTGACCGATGGTTGCAACAGACAGCGCGAGCATCGCTCCCCCCAGGCGGGTCCAGCGCGATGGGCCGGCTCTCGACGGTGGGACCGACACGCGAGCGACTCCAAATATTCGGTGCAACATCTCGACCTCCTTAGGGTGGGTGGCACAGTACAGCGGAAATCCGTTGCATTCGAAAACGTTTATCTGGTAGTTGCGGCCAGTCGCCCGCCGAGATCCTTCCGTCCTCCAAGACCCCGACGAGCGCCCGGCCCACAATTACATCCCGACCTAGGCTGCCTCGTCCTTTGACGACATGGTGAGGATCACGCTCTCGGAGCCGCTGATCATGTACTCGGGGTAGGCAGACGAACCGTGTTCGTGCAGGTCCAGCCCCTCGAGCTCTCCCTCGGGCGATACCCGCAGCGTGCCGGTTGCCTTGACGGCGTACATCAATGCCATCGCGGCGGCGAACGTGGCCACTGTGACGACGGCGCTGCCGATGAATTGCGCCTTGAGAGTGCCCAGCCCGCCGCCATAGAAGAGCCCGCTCACAACGGTCGTGACATCCGCGCCCGTCGGCGTTGGCACGCCGTACTTGCCGGCCGCGAAAAGCCCGAGTGACAGCGTGCCCCAGATGCCGCCCACCATATGCACCGGGACGGCGCCGATCGGATCGTCGATGCGGAGGTATTCGAGCGCATCGATTCCCCAGACCACCACGAGGCCTCCTCCGATGCCGATGAAGAACGCGCCGACCGGGTCAACCCAGTAGCAGGGACAGGTGATCGCCACCAAGCCGGCCAGGAATCCGTTGGTCGTCAGCGCCAGATCCCACTTCTTCGTGCGCACATACGAGTAGAAGAGAGAGGTCAGTCCGGCCGAGCAGGCAGCGAGCGTCGTGTTGAAGGCCACGCGCCCAATGCCTCCCGCGTCGAGAGCGGAGAGCGTGCTGCCGGGGTTGAAGCCGTACCAGCCGAACCAGAGAATTAAGCCTCCGGCTGCTCCGATTATGAGGTCGTGCGCCGGCATCGGACCGCCACCGTCCCGCTTGAACACTCGGCCCAGTCGCGGACCAAGCGCGATCGCCCCAGCCAATGAGATCGCACCACCGATCGTGTGAACGACCGTTGACCCGGCGAAATCGTGAAACGCGATGGGCCCCATTGTCGCGAGCCATCCGTCCGGACCCCACGCCCAGTGTCCGATGATCGGGTAGATGAATCCGGTCACACCGACGCTGTAGAGGAGATCGCCGACGAAGCCGCAGCGGCCGATCATCGCGCCGGAGGTGATGGTCGAGCAGGTGTCGGCGAAGGCGAACTGGAAAACCCAGAACGCGAGCAGCGCGACACCGGTGGTGCCATACGTCGGTGCCAGACCCGAAAGGGCAAAGCCATGTAGGCCGATGAACCCGTTTCCGGGCTCGAACATGAAGGCGAAGCCCCAGAGCCAGAACGTAACGCCGCAAATGCAAGTGTCGGCGATCCCTTCCACCAGGATGTTGACTGATTCGCGCGAGCGCGCGAACCCGGCCTCGAGCAAGACAAAGCCGACCTGCATTCCGAACACGAGGAACGCGGCCACCAGCGTCCACACGGTGTTGATCGCGTTTACCGTCGCCATGGGATCGAGAGCGGGCGCCGCCGGCGCCGCCTGGGCTCCGAGCATTGCAGGCAGGAACCACCGCGTGATCAGCGTCAGCACGATGCCGAGCCCGATGGCCTTGCCGAGGAAGAGCAGCCCGACGTGGCGCCGAATCAGGGGGTCCTGCCAGTTCGTGCGCAACCGTGCGCCGACAGTTTGCAACTTGCTCATAACGGCTCCTCCTCCACGCAAAAGGGATCGACTCAGAACTCGGGGTGAGTTCGTGATTAGGGTTTTCGACAGCTGCTTAGTTTTTTACGGCCAGCTCCAATGAGTGCTTTTGGACTTCGTCGACGGTCACAGGCGTCAGCGCGGCGTTGTCCCTCTCTCCGGTCCGAATGCGAACGACGCGATCAAGCGGCTGGACGAAGATCTTCCCGTCGCCCACCATGCCAGTGCGCGCGGAGCCGACGATCGCATTTATGGTGGCCTCGACGAACGGCTCCGAGCAGGCCATCTCGATCTTGACCTTCTCGTGAAACTGCAGGAGGAGCTTCGTTCCTCGCCTCACCGTCACTGTGTCACGCTCACCACCGTGACCGCTGGCGCGCGTGATGGTGATGCCCGTGACGCCGGCGCGGAACAGGGCTTCCTTGACGGCGGGGAGGCGGTCGGGCCGGATAACACAGCTGATGAGTTTCATCGTTCGGGCTCGACTCGAAAGGATGGGTGGGTGTTCGCTGTGCCTGAACTCTTCATGAACCACTTCACAGTTCTCCTCCAGCGCGACAGGTGAGAGTTGGTCCCGCGATCCCTAAAAACAAAAAACCCTCGCGTTCATCGATCAAAACGCGAGGGGAATGGAAATGAGCTCTGGCTCTAGCTTGTGGCTGCTCTACCCGAAACGTTCGATCGCGTCCCACAGCATCTGTGGGAGCGGGCGATTATTTCCCGGATTAGAAAGTGAGATGCGGCGAGCAGAAAGCATGACTTGGCTGGTGACCGAGCTAATGGTTGCGAAGAACATTGAGCAATGCTGAACGCGGGCAGGATAGCCCGCGCCAATTCAGATGTCAAGAGAATATTGCAAAAAGTGCACGAAAGTCAAGGCAACCTGCAAAAATGATGGGATTCATTGGTCGAACGACCGAAAATAGTGCAGAATGTGCAATCTTTCTCGGTCAGGCTGCAAACGCCCAGTCCCATTTCTGCTGAAAAGGCGCTGCCGCCCGCCGCCCGCCGCCCGTCGCCCGCTTAACGCTGCCTGCTACCCGCTTCACTGCTTCGGGACAGGCCTTGGTTGATTTATGGCACAGACAGAGCGCAAGGAAACACTTCGATCGGTGGGTGAAGGACCCGAACTCCGCACTTGACAGACTTGTCGAACCTGAGTTATGCTGCCCCGAGATCGATTTCACATTCGCACAAACGCCATTACCAAGATCATGATCCGCAACAGCCAGCTCCTTCTCAGCCTTATTCTGTCCCTCCTCCTTATTGGGGTAGGGCTTATCGGCTTTGGGAAGAGAACTGGTCTAGCAGCGATGTAACGCAGACAAACGCCTCTTCCCGCAACGGGAGAGGCGCTCGGTGGTAGCGAAGGGCCTCTCCCCAAATCACGGGAAGAGGCCCTTCGCTTTTTCATGCCTCTCATGCAACCGCCGACTATGCGAAAACCGTAATGCGCTCCGACACCATCAAGAAGGGATTCGAACGCGCGCCGCACCGCAGTCTGCTGCGTGCCACGGGTCAGATCCGCGACCGCGCTGATTTCGACAAGCCGTTCGTCGCGGTGTGCAACTCGTACGTGGACATCATTCCCGGCCACGTGCACCTGCAGGAATTCGGCCGAGTGGTGAAGGAGGCGGTGCGCGCCGCGGGCGGCATTCCATTCGAGTTCAACACCATCGGAGTAGACGATGGCATCGCGATGGGACACGAGGGAATGCGGTACTCGCTCCCTTCGCGCGAGCTGATCGCCGACTCGGTGGAGACGATGGTGCAGGCGCACTGCTTCGACGCGATGGTGTGCATCCCCAACTGCGACAAGATCGTGCCGGGGATGTTGATGGGCGCCGCGCGCGCGAACATCCCCACCATCTTCGTCTCCGGCGGACCGATGGCCGCCGGCGTCGACCGCGGTGGTCAGAAAGTGGATCTGATCTCCGTATTCGAGGCCGTCGGCGCGCGCGCGTCGGGCACAATCGACGACGCACGTCTCGAGGAGCTGGAGATTGCGGGCTGTCCGACCTGCGGAAGCTGTAGCGGCATGTTCACCGCCAACTCGATGAACTGCCTCTGCGAGGCGCTCGGTATTGCGCTGCCCGGCAACGGGACAATCCTCGCGGTGTCACCCAAGCGGCACGAGCTCGCCCGCGCCGCCGCGCGCCAGTTACTGGAGCTCCTCCGTCTCGGCATCCGTTTCCGCGACATCGTCACCGCCGACGCTATCGATAACGCGGTGGCGCTCGACGTCGCGATGGGGGGCTCGACCAACACTCTCCTTCACGTCATCGCCGTCGCGCACGAAGCGGGGATCGAATATCCATTGGCGCGGTTCAATGATGTCGCCGAACGCGTGCCGCATCTCGCGAAAGTGTCGCCGGCGTGGGACGGGAATCGGCAGTGGCACATCCAGGACGTCGACGCCGCGGGCGGCGTACCCGCACTGCTCAAGGAGCTGGCGCAGAAGCCGGGAGCTCTTTACCTCGACGCGCTCACCGTCACTGGCAAGACTGTCGCCGAAAATATCGAGGACGTCCGGAATCTCGACCAGCAGTGCATCCGACCGATCACGCAGCCGCATTCCGCACGTGGGTCGCTCTGCGTTCTGTTCGGCAATCTTGCTCCTGGCGGCGCCGTGATCAAAATCGGCGCCGTCGAACACCACGAGCTCACCTTTCGCGGTCCGGCGCGCGTCTTCGAGGATGAAGAGTCGGCGATCGCGGCGGTGCGCCTCAACACCATCCGCTCCGGCGAAGTCGTGGTGGTGCGCGGCGAAGGTCCGCGCGGCGGCCCTGGGATGCGCGAGATGCTGTCGCTCACGAGCATGCTCAAGGGAATGCCTGTCGGTGGCGAGGTGGCGTTGCTCACCGACGGAAGATTCTCGGGCGGCACCCGCGGGCTGTGCATCGGTCACGTCTCGCCCGAGTCCGCTGAAGGCGGTCCCATCGGACTCATACGTGATGGTGACGTAGTCTGTATCGATCTGCCTGAGCGCAAGCTGGATGTCGAGCTGAGTGAGGCGGCGCTGCGCGCCCGCCGAGCCGAATGGTCTGCGCCCGCGCCGCGTTACACGCGCGGATGGCTGTCGCGTTACGCGGCAATGGTGACGAACGCCGGGCGGGGCGCGGTGCTCGAAACGCCAGCGGCGCGCGATGGCGTCTCGGCGCCGAGCGAGTCAACGGCTGTCGCGATCGACGCAATCACTCACTCGACGCGCGAAAGGTACAGGCCCAAGGCGGGTGTGATCTCATGACAGACGAGCGTACCGGCGCACAAGTGATGTGCGAGGCACTCGTTCGCGAGGATGTCGAGGTCATGTTCGGCATCCCCGGCGGGGCGATCATGCCCTTCTATCACGCGATGTGGGAGTATCGCGATCGGCTTCGCCACGTACTGTGTCGCCACGAACAGGGTGCCGGCCACGCCGCGGAAGGTTACGCGCGCTCCACCGGAAAACCCGGCGTCTGTGTCGCCACGAGCGGACCCGGTGCCACGAACCTGGTGACTCCGATCGCCAATGCGTGGATGGACAGCACTCCTCTCGTCGCGATCACGGGTCAGGTGTCGAGCGCTGTGCTGGGGAAAGATGCTTTTCAAGAGACCGACATCACCGGCATCACGCTGCCCATCACCAAGCACAACTATCGGGTGAGTCGCGCGGAGGATCTGCCGAGTGTGTTTCGCGAGGCGTTTCACATCGCGCGGACGGGCCGACCCGGGCCGGTGCTGATCGACGTCACGAAGGACGCGCAACAGGCGCGCCTGGTGCCGGACTGGAACGTGACGCTCAACGTCCCGGGATTCAGCGCTCCGGTCGGCCTCGACCCGCGTGCGATCCGTGAAGCGGCGCGCATTCTGGCGGGCGCGAGCAAGCCGCTCATTCTGGCGGGGCAGGGCGTCATCATTTCCGACGCAGTTGCCGAGCTGCGCACGCTCGCCGAACGCACGGGCATCCCTGTCGTGACGACGCTGCACGGCATCGGCGCCTTTCCCGAGGATCATCCGCTCAGTATCGGGATGCCCGGGATGCACGGCTGGGTTCACGTGAACCGCGCGATTCAGGAGTGCGATGTCCTCCTCTGCATCGGAGCGCGCTTCGACGACCGTGTCACCGGCAAGGCAAGCACGTTTGCTCCGCGCGCAAGCGTCATCCACATCGACATCGATCCGTCGGAGATCGGCAAGAACGTAAAAGTCGCTGTTGCGATCATCGGCGATGCGCGCGCTGCTCTGCGCGCGCTGATCGAGCTGATCCCGCCACGCGACGCTGCCATCTGGCTCCGCAACATCAGGGAGACGCAGGCCACTCACCAGCACCGCCAGCCGTACCTGCGTCGCCCCGACACGACGGAGCTGATGCCTCACGACGTGTACGCGGCGCTGAATGCGGCGCTGAACAAGCGTGGCGGATACCGCGTCATCACCGATGTCGGTCAGCACCAGATGTGGGCCGCGCAGCTCATCGAATGGCGGCGACCGCGCACTCACATCACAAGCGGCGGCGCGGGGACCATGGGTTTCGCCGTGCCGGCCGCGATGGGAGCCGCGATCGCGCACCCCGACGAGACCATCTGGGCGATTGTTGGTGACGGCGGATTCCAGATGACGAATCAGGAGCTGGCGACGATCGGCCAGGAGGGAATCAAGAACGTGAAGGTGGCGATCGTGAACAACGGCTACCTGGGGATGGTCAGGCAGTGGCAGCAGCTCTTCGAAGGACGCCGCTACAGCGGCACTCCTCTCACGGGTCCGAGCTTCGCCGGACTGGCCGAGGCGTATGGGCTGCGTGGGTTCACGGTCGACCGCATCGAGGATGCGGAGGAGGCCATACGCGCTGCCTGGGATCACGACGGATCGGTGGTGCTCGACTTCAGAGTCGAGCGTGAGGCGAATGTATTCCCGCTCGTGCCGCCCGGACTGAGCATCGGCGAGATGATTACACGCGAAGCGCCCGCATGAGGCACACCCTGATCGCGCTCGTCGAGGATCGACCCGGCGCGCTGAACCGGATACTCGGCCTGCTGCGCGGACGCGGACTTGGTCTCCACAGCATCGCTGTCGGCGACAGCGAGACACCGGGTGTAAAGCGCGCGACGGTGCTCGTCGATACTGAATCCGTCGAGCAGACGATCAAACAACTCAACCGCTTAATCGAGGTACTGGAGGTGACAGACGTGACGAATGCAGAGTATGTGGTGCGGGAAACGGCGTTGGTGAAGATTCACGCGCCCGAGCCTAGACGCGACGAGATCAAAACGGTGGCGGATGGCTTCGGCGCGAGAATCGTCGGCAGCTCTCCGCAGACCGTCGTCGTCGAGATGACGGATACACCGGATCGACTCGGCGAGATGATCGCGCGGGTGATGGCGATCGGAGCGTGTGAGACGATGCGGTCGGGAAGCCTGGCGATGGCACTTGCAGGTCCCGCTCCGCGAGTCCCCGCCCCCGCGCCCGAGGATGCCACCCGCGTCTGGTGGTCGCAGGCAGACGGAATCTCCTGAGGAAATCATGACCAAACTCTTTTACGATGCAGACGTGGATGTCGGCCGGCTCAACGGCCGGCGCGTAGCGATCATCGGCTACGGCAGCCAGGGACACGCGCACGCGCTCAACCTGAGAGACAGCGGAGTAGATGTCGTGGTCGGACTGCGTGAAGACTCGAGCAGCCGTAACGCAGCGCAAGCAGCCGGACTGGCGGTTGCGAGTGTCGACGACGCGTCCGCGCAATCGCAGATCATTATGATCCTCACTCCCGACACTGGGCAGGCGCGCATTTACTGCGATCACATTCAGCGCCACCTGGGCCCCGGCAAGACGCTGATGTTCGCGCACGGATTCAACATCCGGTTCGGCCAGATAGTCCCGCCTGAAGGCGTGGACATCAGCATGGTCGCGCCCAAGGCACCGGGACACCGGGTGCGCGAAGTGTTCGAGCAGGGCGGCGGCGTGCCGGCGCTGGTGGCGGTGCATCAGGACGCATCGGGACACGCGCTCGACGATGCGCTCGCCTACGCCAAGGCGCTCGGCACCACCCGCGCGGGCGCGCTGATCACGACCTTCGAGGAGGAAACGGAGACCGATCTGTTCGGCGAGCAGGCGGTGCTGTGCGGCGGAGTCTCCGCTCTGGTGAAGGCAGGATTCGACACTCTGGTCGATGCCGGCTACCAGCCGGAGGTCGCCTACTTCGAGTGCATGCACGAGCTCAAGCTGATCGTCGATCTCATGTACCAGGGCGGGCTGAGCTACATGCGCTACTCGGTGTCCGACACCGCCGAGTACGGAGATTATGTTGCAGGCCCTCGCATCGTTGACGAACACACGCGTGAGGTAATGCGGGATCTGCTCTCGAACATCAAAGACGGTTCGTTCGCGCGCGAGTGGATCGCCGAGAACGATCTAGGGCGGCCGAGCTTCAAGCGTACGCGCTCGGCGGAAACCAAACATCGCATCGAGGATGTCGGACGATCGCTGCGACGGATGATGACGTTCGTGAACGCCAAGGAAGTCCTGCCTGGCGCGGCGAGCGCATGACGCCGGTGCCGGCAGGGGGCGACGGAGAGCACGCCCGTCAATCGCGCGACGACGGTCGCGTCCGGATTTTCGACACCACGCTCCGCGACGGTGAGCAAGCTCCCGGATGCACGATGACGCTCGAGGAGAAGCTATCGGTTGCACATCAGCTCGCGCGCCTCAGGGTCGATGTGATCGAGGCGGGATTTCCGGCGGCATCGGAAGGCGACTGGACCGCCGTGAACCAGATTGCTCGCGAAGTCGGTGGAGTCTACGGTCCCGACATCTGTGGACTGGCGCGCGCCAATGAGCGCGACATCGAGCGCTGCTGGACGGCAGTGGAGCCGGCGGCCAACGCCCGGATACATATCTTTCTCGCCACATCCGACCTTCACATGAAACACAAGCTGGGGATGACGCGAGCGCAGGTCGTCGCGGCGGCGGCGAAGGCGGTCTCTCATGCCTGCTCGCTCGGCGCCCAGGTCGAGTTCTCCGCGGAGGATTCGGCGCGCACCGACCCTCCGTTCCTGTACGAGATTCTCGGCGCCGCGCTCGACTGTGGAGCAACGACGCTCAACGTGCCGGACACGGTGGGCTACTCCACTCCAGACGAATACGGCGCGCTCGTGGCAGGGGTTCGCGCGAACGTCCCGGGCATTGAGCGCGCGACGCTGTCAGCCCACTGCCACGACGACCTCGGCCTGGCGGTGGCGAATTCGCTCGCCGCGGCGCGTGCCGGAGCGCGTCAAGTGGAGTGTACCATCAATGGCATCGGTGAGCGCGCCGGGAACGCTGCACTGGAGGAGTTCGTGATGGCGTTGCACACGCGCCGCTCATTCTTCGAGCTTTACACGAATATCGAAACGCGCGAACTCGCGCGCAGCTCGCGTCTCGTTTCGGCGTGTACAGGCATCGATGTTCCACCCAACAAGGCGATCGTCGGCGCCAACGCGTTCGCCCATGAGGCCGGCATCCACCAGGACGGCGTGCTCAAGAACCGCCTCACCTACGAGATCATGAGCGCCGAGACGGTGGGATGGGATGGCGTCGGCCTCGTGCTCGGCAAACACTCCGGACGTCATGCGCTGCGGGCGAAAACGGAAGCGCTCGGGTACGAGCTCACCGACGACGAGCTCACCCTGCTGTTCGCGCGGTTCAAGGATCTGGCGGATCGCAAGAAGCTGCTCGACGAGGGGGACATCCATGCGTTGATGACTCGGGGGCCGCAACGGTCGGGTGACGGGGCGGACGTCGTACGGGAGCTGTATTGAAGGTTGGTGATCACGACCAGTTGCCGTTCGCTAGTCCTTATCGCCCCCGCTGCGGGCGAGATCCTGGTAGAGCTCGACGTGATCGTATCGCCCACCCGTCCGATCGATCGTCCACCCTGGAATCACTCCCACTTCTTTGTACCCAGGTGATTGCGGAAGGACAGCCAGCAGGTCTGACGTTATAGTATTTGTAATCGTCGTCAAGGGCTTCCTCTGGCTTTCAAGGATGTGAAGACAAAACTCACGAAATTGATCCTCGATCAGCGACTGCTCCTGCTGATCTACATCACCGCGGCGCTAATCGTCACCATTCAGCGTGGCGTGTTCGCCTTCCCGAACGACTTTGCGATTTTCCGCGCCTCGTTCTGGAATCTGCTCGCGAACAAAGATCTGTACGTACTGCGACTGGATCAGGCGCGCGACTACTTCAAGTATTCCCCCTCGTTCGCGCTGCTGTTCGCTCCTTTCGCAGTCCTTCCGTTCGTTGCCGGCCTCTTTTCCTGGAACGTCGTCAATGTGCTCGCGATCTTCTTTGCGCTGAGGCTGCTTCTGCCTCGGGAGCAGTGGGCCGTCGCACAGGCGCTCGTGTCCGTACCGACACTCCGCTCTATGCAGTCATCTCAGAGCAACGCCCTCGTTGCGGCGCTCATCATCGTCGCCTTCGTGGCCTACGAGCGCGGCTGGCTGTGGCGCGGCGCGGTCGCAATCGCGATCGGTACGGTGACCAAGATATTCCCGCTGGCGGCGCTAAGCTTCGCGCTGCCTCGCCGCGATCGAGTGCGGGCGATTCTGATCACGGTCCTGACCAGCGCAATTCTGGTAGCGCTTCCGCTGGTGGTCATCTCGCCGAGCGCGCTTGCCGCGCAATACAGATCCTGGAGCGCTCTCGAGGGCGGCGAAGCCGCTCTAGTGGGGTCGAGCGCGATGGAGCTTTTTCGAGACGCGGGCATCACCTGGCCGGCGTGGCCGGTGCAGTTGATTGCATGTGCAATCCTTCTTGGGGTGCTGATCCTGCGAATGCGCTATTGGAACGACAGGAAGTTACGGCTGCAGTTCCTCGGCTTCGTGATGGTATTCTGCGTCGTGTTCAACCATCGCGCGGAGCGTCAGTCCGCGGTGATCGCGCTGTCCGGAATGGTCATCTGGTACCTCGCGTCCCCCTCCCCACGTGCGGCGTGGCGAACTGCGTTGTTCGCGATTGTCTACTTCCTGGTTGCCCTGACTGGCTCGGAGCTGGTGCCGGACGCCGTCAAGCACATCCTCGCATCGCCAACACGATTTTCCATTCCGCTCACGATCCTGTGGCTAGTGATGCTGGGCGAGCTGGTCCTCGTGCGGAACGATCGACGGCCCATCGGCGAAGCTGGTTAGCATCACGCCGCAGCGAGCGAGCAGCTCTCGAAATTCGCGGGAGCACAGCACCTCCAGCTCGGTCTCTCGCTCCCGCGTGTAGCTGTCTTGCTCAGCGAGTAAGTCGTCAGCGTAACCCGGGTGGGTCATCAGCTCGGTCGTTCCCACCGGCAATTGCGGAATCAACGCGAACAGTCGCCTCGCGAACGATCTTCCTCCCTGCAATGAAAGGCCGACGAAATGAATCGCACGAGCATCGCCGCTGGTTCGGCCTGACAGACGAGCGCAAGCCAGAAGGCCCGCTTTCTTGAGAGTGGCCCGCCAGTCGCGGGCATTTACCCACAGCGGCTCAGTGGGGACGCGCACCTGAAAAACTCCTCTGGAAGCAGCGGCTGTGATGACCGCCGATGAGATTGCCGGGTGCGCGTGAACGTGTCGATGGCTGTCCAGGTGAGTCGGCGGGAAGCCTGCCTCGGACATGCGATCGATCTGCGCCAGGCACTCGCGAGCTATGTCCCATTGATCAAGAAGTCCGAGAGAAGCCCGCGCGACCAACACAGGCAGCGCGTAGAACTCGCCGGTACTGCGTCGTGTAAGCGACGGCGAGACCGTGAGAGGACGCCCGACAGTGAAATTCAGGTGAAGGCCGAGGGAAAGGGCGGGGCACGACCGCGCACGGTCGAGCGCGTCCGCGAAGGCAGGCAGATTGACGACCATAGATGCGGAGGTAACCACCTCCGCTACTGCCGCCTCGATTATTCCGATGTTTACGCCGCGCGAGATTCCGAAGTCGTCGGCGTTGATGATGAGCCGTGTCGGACTAGGCGTAGATCCCACGCGCACCATTTCGGCGGACGCGGACCAGATCCATCAGCATCCGGCCCCCATGCCTGGCGAACGAAATAGTGCTCGGCTCGTCGCTGTAGTAAAAGTCCACCGGCACCTGCTCGATCTTCAATCCGTGCAGGCGCGCGATGAAGAGACATTCGAGGTCGAAGCCAAAGCCGCACAGCGTCTGGCGTGAAAAGACTGTCTGTGCGGCACGTGCAGTGAATCCTTTGAGCCCAGCCTGTGTGTCCAGGATGCCGGGCAGGAGAACTTGCTGCGTCAACCGGTTGAACAGACGACTCATCAGGTGTCGCGTGTAGAGATAATGGAAAAACGTCGGGCTCATCACGTAGCGTGATTCGGGCAGCACACGACACGCGATGGCGACATCGCTTCCTGCTTCCAGCGCATGCAGGAGCTTGGTGATTTGGCAGCTCGGGTACGCCAGGTCGGAATCGACGAAAATCCGATAGGCTCCGCTCGCGTGAAGCATACCCCGCGCGACCGCGTGTCCCTTGCCCTGGTTTACTTGGTTCCTCAGGACGACCGCCAGCTCGTTGTGGTTCGCGAAGTCGCCCGCGATGCGCGCGGTCGAGTGCCCGCTGCAGTCGTCGACGATGACGATCTCCGTTCGGAACTCCAGGCGCTCGCGAAACTCGCGCATATGGTCGAGAGTCGCCGAAAGCTGGCGCCCACCGTTCCAGGTCGGGATGACAATGGACAGGAGCGGCGTGGCCGGTTTTGGGAGCCCCCGGTGGAAACGATCGGGAACCTGCGTTTCAACAAAAGCCATAGTTGTGCGTATTAGACCTTTTTATTAGGGCAGGGCTGAGGCCCGGAGGATACTCCGACGCGCTTACAGCAGCATTACACCCTCCGTTGGGCGATGAACAGAACGTCGGCAAAGAAGTAAGGGCCGCAGCGCTCCGAGCGCACTGTAAGGCCGGCGTTATCGAGCAGACTGGTCCAGCCGCGTGCTCCTCTGAAGCTCAGCTTGGGGCCGGCTGATCGGGTAAACCCGACGCCTGTCGCGAGGTGCTCGTAGAGCCGATTCGCGGCAGCTTTGATTCCGTCGTCCGAATCAATCTCGCGTACGGCGAGAATCCCGCCTGGGGCGAGGACGCGGGCCGCCTCACCAACGAGGAATTGTTGGGTCGCGGGATCGAAATAGTGGAGCATGTCCATCATCGCGATGCCGGCGAGGGACCCCGATGCGAACGACACGAGCTTATCTCTGAGGTCGACGACCTGGAATTTTGGCCTGGACGTGACTGGAATTCTGAGCGCCGCCGCTTCGGCAAGTCGAACGCGATCAGGATCGTGGTCAACGCCGATGATCTCGCGCTGAGGGGAGCCGAGGGATAGCGCGAATGCCAGGAGTCCGTGCCCGGGATCCGAGGTCGAGCACGCGTCCCTGCGCCGGGAGGGCGGACGCCACGCGGGCGTACGGAGTCAGGATCGAGCGCAGCGAGAGGAAGCACCTGGTTGATAGCGGCGCATCGGCGAAGAGCGAGATGATCATCAAGCTGCGCATTGAAGCGCCGGGTGTGGGGTCTTAGATTGGAGGTCCCGCCTCACATTCTACTCCATCGCATGCATCGCTTGGCGCAGCGTATTCCGAAGTGAATTTCCGCTCGCTTGTGCGTGCGCTCCTTGCCGCCAGCCCGGTACTCTCCGCCGGAAGCGTTGTGCCCTGTCTTGGCGCGCAGGATTCTCAAAAGGATAGCGCAGTCACCACCCGCCCATGGCTGACGAAAGGTGACGCCGTGGCCGGCGCTCTAGCCGCGCTGGCAACCGTTGCCATAGCACCTCTTGACGGCCGGACCGCAAGGGAACTGCAGGAGAAGCGCTTCCAACGAAACGACGATCTGCAACACACCGCGCGCGATCTCTCGTTCCTCGGCGGGCCGGGTCCATTTGTCATTGGCGCCGGTCTTTTTGCCGCCGGCCGCATCATACGAATGCCTCGGCTGGCAGGTGCTGCGCTTCACATGACGGAAGCCGTTCTCCTTGCAGCCAGCATTACTGGTCTGGGCAAGGGGATCTCCGGGCGAGCGCTTCCGTCCGTGAACGACAGTAACCCGGAGAACTTTCAGTTCGGCCGCGGCTTTCATGATGGGAACGGACCATTCGTGTCGTTCCCGTCTGGGCATGCCGCTGCGAGCTTCGCGATGGCTGCGGCGCTCACGAGCGAAGCCGACCAATGGCATCCGGGATTGGCTCGCATCATCGGTCCTATCGCGTACGGAGGCGCGGGCCTCGTCGGGCTTGCCCGCATGTACCAAAACGTCCATTGGGCGAGCGACCTTCCCCTTGCAGCAGCAATTGGAACCTGGAGCGGCCTCACAGTAGTCGCTCGATCGCACCCGAAGGCCCGGCAATCGGACATACAGACCGGCGGCCTTTCTACTGCGCTAGTCGACATGGTGCGCTCGACGACAGTCGTGCCCGTCGCGGGTCACGGTGCAGCCCTAACGTGGTCTATACCGCTAGAGCTGGGTAGCCACTCTCCTGGACCGTAACCGATCCTCTGCGCTGCGGGACGGCGCGCTGATCGCCGCCATCGCAGCATTCAGTTTCATCCCCTGGCTGGGACGACTGCATCTTTTTGATTGGGACGAAATCAATTTCGCCGAGGGTGCGCGTGAGATGCTCGTCACGGGTGACTATCGACGAGTGCAGATCGGATTCCAACCGTTCGCCGAGAAGCCGCCGCTCTTCATGTGGGTTCAGGCGTTATCGATGCGGGTGTTCGGTGTTGGGGAATTCGCTGCGCGCCTCCCGAATGCCCTGGTGGGCATCATCACGCTGGTCGGCATATATATAGTAGGGCGGCAGCTATTTGATCGCCGCTTCGCCTTGTGGTGGGCACTCGCGTTTGGCGGCTCGCTGCTGCCCAATCTGTACTTCCGCTCCGGGATCATCGACCCGCTCTTCAATCTCCTGATCTTTACGGGAATTGTTGCGCTCTTCGCGTTTCAGAGCAGTCGGCAGACAGACGAAGGTTTGAGAGCGGCAGACGCCAACACTCGTATCGCGCGGGTCTCTTACAGCGGCAGTGAATGGGTGCTGCTCGTTGTTGCGGGCGCGAGCATCGGGTTGGCGGTACTGACTAAGGGCCCTGTCGGGCTCTTGCTCCCGGGTCTCACGTGGTTGGGGGTTTTGGCGGTCCGGAGAAGCCACGCCGTGCCTATCGTTCCCGTGTTGATCTGGATAGCCGTCGCAGTCATAGTTGCCGCACCGTGGTACGTTGTTGCCGCGCAACATGGATCGGGTGCGAGCACCGGCGGCTTCATTGGTGCCTTCGTCGCGCGTCAACTCGAGCTCCTCCGTACAGGCGTGGCCGGGCACACTGGCCCATGGTATTTCCACCTCGTCGTGCTTGCACTGGGATGCTTTCCCGCCTCCGTGTTTGCGGTCTCGGCGTTGGGCAAGCGCATAGGCGACTCGCCGGAACAGCGTGACTTTCGACTCTGGATGATCTCGCTGCTGATCGTGGTGTTGGTGGTGTTCTCCGTCGTCCAGACGAAAATCGTCCATTACTCGTCGCTTGCATACTTTCCCATCACCTTTCTCGCGGCGCAGGCGCTCACCGATGTTGAAAAGACGTGGTGGCCGCGCTACTGGAGTATCGCTGCCCGCGGGATCGGGCTCGCCTGGACCGCTGTGTTTCTGGCGCTACCCGTCGTCGGGCTCATGATCGCGCACAATCGGCTGGACCTGTCGAGCGTGGTGAGCGACCCGCTGGTACGCGCGACACTGGCGGTTCGGGTCGGGTGGTCTCCAGTGGATCTCATCGTCGGCGGAACGTATTTCGCCGCGATCGCGTTTGCACTCGCGACACTTTGGGGTGGGCGGAAGGATACAAAGCGATTCGCCGCCATCTTGTTCGTTGCGACGGCGATCATAGTCCCGCTGGCGCTCGCGAGAATTGCGCCCAAGGTCGAGCGATATACGCAAGCGACTCCGATCGCGTTCTACGAGTCTCTCCGCGGGTGCCAGTGTTATGTCGCCCCACTCGGCTTCAAGAGCTACGCCCACCTGTTCTACGCGCGGGTACCACCCGAGCACTCGGCACGGGCAGCTCGAGTCGCACCCGACCATTTCGAGGAATGGCTGCTATCCGGCCCGATTGACAGGCCAGCGTACTTCGTCACCAAGATCGATAAGGCGGATCGCTGGCGCGGCCGGCGCGGACTTCAAGTCTTCGGTGACCGAGATGGCTTTGTCTTTTTCCGACGCGAGCCCGCCGTGTACACTTCGTTGCCCAATGCAGTTATCCCGCCGCGATAGCGCGAGCGTTGCCGCCGTTATTTTCGACGTCGATGGAACGCTCTATCGCCAGTCTGCTCTGCGGCGCGCGATGCTGTTCCGTCTTGTGCGCGCGCACGTACTCCATCCCCGTGATGCGGTTGCGACATTCCGGATTCTGTGGTCATACCGCGGTGCGCACGAACAGCTGCGGCGTGATCAGCTCCGAGGCGATGGCCTCCGCGCTGACGGCTCGACTGGACCAGCCGCGATGCTTGAAGAACGGCAACTGATGCTCACGGCAGGTCGCGCGGGATATCCGGTGGCCGCGGTGAGGCGCACAATCGAAAAATGGATAGAACGATCTCCTTTGGATCTGATGTTGGCGACGCGTTGGCCTGGCGTAGTGGAATATCTGAAAGAACTCCGTGGTACCGGGATCCTCATCGGTGCATGGTCCGATTATCCGGCGACCGCTAAACTGACCGCGATGGGTCTCTCGGCTCTTTTCGATGTGGTCGTGTGCGCGCAGGACTCTGATGTCGGGAGACTCAAACCCGATCCGGCGGGACTTCGAATAGTGCTCGCACGTCTCGATATGCCAGCGGAACACGCAGTGTATGTCGGCGACCGGCCCGACCTCGACGCTGGCGCAGCCAGTGCCGCCGGAGTGCGCTGTTACATCATCGGTCGCGCGGGAGCACGCGGCTCCGGGTGGACTGGCGTGCGCGACTACACCGAGCTGAGCCGCCTTCTCGCCAACGATGCCGCATAGCCAGTCGACAATCCGCGGTCTTTTTGAGATCGCGCGTGTGGATCACTGGTTCAAGAACGTGTTCGTGCTGCCCGGCGTCGTCGTTGCCCTGGGCTTTGCTCCCCTGACTGCCAACGGCTCGGCCGTCGAAACCTTTTTCATACGGCTCCNNCCTCGGGCTCGTTGCCGTGTGCCTTGTCGCATCGAGTAATTACGTCCTCAATGAGGTCATGGACGCTCCGTTCGATCGGCATCATCCCGAGAAGTCTCGGCGTGCGGTACCGTCAGGGCGGGTCAATATTCGGCTGGCGTACCTGGAGTGGTTCGTGCTAGCCGCAATCGGAATTGGAATCGGCGCTTCACTATCACTGGGGCTCGGCGCGGCGCTCGCCGCACTCTGGGTAATGGGCTGTGTCTACAACATTCGCCCGATCCGCAGCAAGGATGTTCCGTACGTTGATGTTCTCTCGGAAGCTGTGAACAATCCGCTGAGGATGCTCGTCGGCTGGTACATAGTGAGCCCCGGCGGGCTCGCGCCAGTTTCACTTCTCGTGAGCTACTGGATGGTTGGCTGCTACTTCATGGCCATCAAGCGCTTCGCCGAGTACCGCCACATTGGTGATCGTAGCCGAGCGATTGCATACCGCCGCTCGTTTGCGGGGGTCACAGAGCAGCACCTGCTGATCTCGATCGTGTTTTACGCGTCGGCCGCGATGCTCTTTTTCGGCGCGTTCGCCATGCGCTATCGCATTGAGCTGATCGTGTCGTTCCCGTTGATAGCGCTCGTGATGGCGATCTACCTCGCCGTCGGATTCCGGCCGGATAGCGCGGCGCAGCGGCCGGAAGGACTGTATCGGGAAGCGGCGCTGATGGCTGCGGTGGTGGCGTGCACGGTACTCGTAGTGACGCTGTTGTTCGTTGATCTTCCGTGGGTGAATCGGATCTTCGTACCCACGATGCCCAGGGCACCCTACGCTGCGGTGAGGCCTGCCGTCTCCCGCGGTGTGCTA
This sequence comes from Gemmatimonadota bacterium, assembly GCA_003131365.1. Taxonomy (GTDB): domain Bacteria; phylum Gemmatimonadota; class Gemmatimonadetes; order Gemmatimonadales; family Gemmatimonadaceae; genus UBA4720. Next base: position 32,813 of record PKVB01000072.1, read on the forward strand.
CCGTGAGCGATCGCCGGGCGAATAGCGGGTGAGATAGAGATTCAGGGAGCCGAAGGAGAGGCCCGATTTCAGCTGGATCATCATGTGGGTGCTGTCGTCGGCGAGCCACACTTCCGCGTGTCCTTTCTCCGAGAAGATTCCGGGTGTCTTGAACTGCGGCTGCACGACGATCGCGTTGAAAGTGCCTGCCGGAACCGTCACCCGCTCTCGCCGCAGCACGTGAATGGTGATGGGATTTCCCTCGGGCTGGAAATAACGATTGAACGTGTAGGTGTGGCCGACCTCGAGGGGAACGCTTCGCAGGAAGTAGAGAAACGAAGCGTCGTCGAGCGGCTCGTGCACCGATGGAACCTCCGGCCTGCCGAGGCGCACGTAGGTGGCCCGCTCGGGGTAGATCGCGTAGTCCCTGTCTGCGTGATACCGTCCTTCATTGATGTGCTGCACAAAGCGGAGGGAGGATAGACTCGCGGTATCGAACCAGCTCACAGTGCTATCGCGGACGCGGAAGAAGAACGTTCCGCCCGAAATCGTAAAAATGGCGCGCCAGGCGGTGTGGCCACGTATTGTGTCTGTCCCGGCGAGCAGCATCGTCCCGTGTCCTACATGCAGCCGCCCAAAACTCACGCCGTACGAGAAACGTTCTCCAGCGGCGAAAGCACCTTTATTGAGTGCTATGACTCCTTGACCGGGCGCGGGCGCGGGCGCTGGGCGCGATTGTGCGGACATCGCAATCGCGGCGACAGTGCCCAGAAGCGGTGCCGAGAGAAAACGGGGGGCGTGTCTCAATCGAGGGACGCAGTCTGAAATGCGGAGAAGAACGGAGGAGGAAGGGTGCAGATCTAGCGGTCCGCCATTCCCACCGCGTCGAGCATGAACGCGTATCGGAACGCCCGCTCGCGCAACACGTCATAACGTCCGGACGACCCGCCGTGCCCACCGGCCATGTTGATCTTGATGTAGAGCGGATTCGAGTCCGTCTTCAGAGCGCGCAGCTTCGCCACCCACTTGGCCGGCTCCCAGTACCCGACCTGTGAATCGTTGAGCGATGTGGTGACGAGCATCCACGGGTAAGCCTTCCGCTCGACATTGTCATACGGCGAGTACGTCTTCATGTATGCGTACTGATCGGCGATGTGCGGATCTCCCCACTGCTGCCACTCCTGCGCGGTGAGTGGGATCGACGCATCCATCATCGTGTTGATGACGTCGACGAAGGGCACATCGGCGACGACTGCGCGGAAGAGGTCGGGCCGCATGTTGTTGACGGCGCCCATGAGCAGACCGCCGGCGCTACCCCCATTTGCGATCATACGGTCCTTGGCGGTGTAACTCTGCTTCTCGAGATACTCCGCGACGTCGATGTAATCGAAGAAGGTGTTTTTCTTCTTCATCATCTTCCCGTCGTCGTACCACTGGCGGCCCATCTCCTGTCCGCCGCGGATGTGGGCGATCGCGTATGCGAAGCCGCGGTCGACGAGGCTCAACGCCGATGAGTTGAAGCCTGCCTCGGTCGTCGCGCCGTAGGAGCCGTAGGCGTAGAGGAGGAGCGGGTGCGTTCCGTCCTGCTTCCAGCCCTTCTTGAGGACGATCATGGAAACCGGCACGTGCGCGCCGTCGCGAGCGGTCACCATGAAGCGCCGCACTTCATATTTCGCCGCGTCGAACCCGGGCACCTCTAACCGCTTCTTCAGCTCGCGCTGCCTGGTCGCCATGTTGTAGTCGAAGGTTGACGGCGGCGTGATCATCGACGAGTAGGTGAATCTGAGCGTTGGTGAATCGAACTCGACATTCTGGGTCGGGCTCACCGCGTAAGCGGGCTCGGGGAAGGTGATGTAGTGGTCGGCGCGCCGGGTTTTGAGATCCATTACGCGCAGCCGGCGCAGTCCGCCGGATCTCTCTACCACGACGAGGTTGTTCTTGAACGGCTCGAGGAACTCGATGAAGACCGAGTCGCTCGTTGGTATCAAGTCGACCCATGCTCCGGTGCCAAGTGCGTACGTCGGAAGTCGCCGGACCTTGAAGTTCCGGGCGCTGTCATTGGTGGTCATCAGGAAAGAGCCGTCGATGTCGTCGATCTGGTACTCGACGCTCGCTCTGCGTGCGGCGATCACCTGGGGCGCGGCGGTCGGCGTCGCGGTGGGAATCACGCGCCATTCGGATGACGTGAAGCCATCGTCCGAGATGTAGATGTACTTCCCGCTCTTCGAGCGCGCGACGCGGACGTTGTCGAGGACGTCGTCCTCCTGGAATACTTTCACGTCGCTCGACTTGGGTGTGCCGAGCTGATGGCGCCAGACCGCGTTGGACCGGCGGGCGGAGTCAGCGGTCTGGTAGAAGAGAACTGAATCGTTCGCCCACGCCACCGATGGAACGACGGACGAGATCGAATCGCCGAGCAGGGCGCCGTTGCGGAGGTTCTTAACGTAGAGAGTGTAGACGCGGAGCGCAGTGGTGTCGTGCAGGTAGGCGAGCCGCGACGCGCCGGGGCTCACCGCGAGATCGCCGAGCTGCGAAAACTTCTTGCCGACCGCGAGCGCGTTCTCATCGATGACGATTTCTTCGGGAGCGTCGAGGCTGCCCTTTTTGCGGAGGCGAATGGGGTAGGACTTACCCTTCTCGGTGCGGTTGTAGTACCAGTAGCCGTTGTCGCGGAAGGGGACGGAGAGGTCGGTCTCCTTGATGCGGCCGAGCATCTCGTCGTAGAGCTTTTGCTGGAGGGCTTCGGTGTGCTTCATCCGCGCCGTCGTGTACGCGTTTTCCGCGTTGAGGTACGAGATGACGTCGGGGTTGGTTTTCTCGCGGATCCAGAAGTAGTTGTCGGTTCGGATGTCGCCGTGGAGGGTGTCGATTTTGGCGACGGTTTTCGCAACTGGCGGGGTCGGGTCCTGGGCGGCGAGGGGCGGGGCTGCAATGACGACTGCTACTATAGATAGGGCGGCTAGCAAACTGGGGAGCACGCGAAGATGCCGCATGGAGGGGGTCTTATTGGAGGTCAGGGGAAGGGAAGCCGGTCATTCTGTTTTATCGCCAAGGCTCGGTCTGTGTCAAGCCGTGGAAGTCGTTCGCCTATATCTAGCCCGGCCTGACGTCGGTCATGCCTCCGCTTTTAAGCGGCGCATCGCGACGAGTTGTATCACGACAAAGGCGTAGGTGATCCATACGCACAGCAGGAGAAAGATGATCGTGGCAACCATTGGGAGCGGCGCCCGTGATGACCAGAGCGCACGCGGCACGTTATCAATGAATGCCACACGCGGCGCGCCGCCGGCGAGCACCACCTCGAGCGGCGGACCGATAAGGTCCGACGGCGACTCAATAGTCACGCGGAACTTCAGCTCGCCGCGCGCGTCACCGGGCAAACCAACCGGAAATCCGACCCTCGCGGTGCCATCGTCCCGCGTTGTGTCTTGGCCCAGGGTCATGAAGCCAAGGGTGCGGCTGACCGAGAATGTGACCACCGCGTGGCCCACGGCACGGCCATTCGCACTTACCTTCGCCACCAGTACGTCCGTGCTATCCACTGTGCCGCGCGTCAGTTCGATCCGGGCCACCGGCTTCTGGACCTGAGCGCTCGCTCGCGCCCACGGCACAACCGAGGTCAACACTCCGGCGATCAGCAGTATTGTCAGGGCAGCTGGCGCGAGGCTGGTGTGCCGCGATGCGCGTTCGACAGCCACCTTGCTTTCCGCTTCCTCAGCGTCCTCCAATGTTTCCCACACCGAGAGGATCGGGAAGATGCGTGAGAAGAGCGTGAAGAGAAGGAGGAATGCGGCGAACGCGCCCGCTGTAATCGTGCACTCGACGAGGCTGGGAAAGTAGTGTGGTGTGATACCCGCCGCTTGGGCCGGGATAAACGGCGTCTCCAGCGTCGGGACAATGATCAGATAGCGCTTAACCCACATCCCGATGTTGATCAGCACGGATGCGGTCACGATGGCTGTCAACGAGCGGCGACTAGGCATGACGAGCAGCCCGATCGGGATAAAGAGACCGAACACCGCCCAGAGCCAGAACGAGTCACCATAGGCCGTGCTGCCGGCGAGCAACGCGAGGAGCCGGGAGTCGGAACCGAACCCGCCATACCACGCCGTGAGGTATTCGCTCAATGTGAAGTAGGCGTACAGCAGCGACAGCGCGAGCAGCAACTTCGCCAGCCGCTGGAAGTGCTCGGGAAGGAGATAACCTTCCAGCCGGTAAGCGCGCCGAAAGACCGCCATGGCGGTGATGATCGCCGCGGTGCCCGAGAAGATCGCGCCAATTACGAAGTATGGGCCGAAAATTGTGCTGTGCCAGCCAGGACGCAGCGTCATGCCGAATACCCACGACACCACCGTGTGCACCGACACGGCCACGGGAATGATGATGACGGCCATGGCGCCAAGCGCTCGTGTCAGACGGCGGCGGTGTTCCGGCGTCTCTCGGTATCCCAGGGAGAGTATCTCATACAGACGTACCAGCCGGGGCGAACGTCCGCGCTCGCGAGCGAACCGCGCGAGGATCGGCATATCCGGAATCATCGCCACGTACAGATACAGGAAGCTGCCCGTGATGTACGTCGTAACCGACACCAGGTCCCACAGGATCGGCGACTGCAGCCGCCCATGTATTAGCAGGTACAGGATGCGATCTGGGCGTCCCATGTCGATGACCACCATGCTCGCACCGACCATAAGGGCGATGACGGTAATTGCTTCGGCCATGCGGGTAATCGGCCGCCGCCAGCCCGCATCCGTAACGCGCAGGATCGCAGAAATGAGCGTGCCCGCGTGGCTGATACCGATGAAGAACACGAAGCTTGTCATGTACGCGCCCCACGAGACGTAGTCCCGCATCGCCGTCACATGAAGGCCGGACGCAAGCTGGTAGATATAAGCGGCGAGCGCTATCAGGCAGACACCGACCAGGCTCGCGATCCAGATGTGGCCGGCTCGGCCCAGCGGATTGAGCGTCGCCAGGAGATCCCGCTCGACGATGTTCGCCTCCGGCCGCGCTGCCGCGCCGGCGATGGGTTGCGTCATTGCGCTGATTGCGTTTCCCCGCCTCTCGGCAGGTTTCCATGGTTGGCGCCGGGCTCATTGGGCGCTGGATACTGCCGGTTAACCGCCGGCAGATAGAACACACGAGGCTTTGTCCCCAGCTCCTCCATATAGCGGAAACCGGCGCGATCGCGCAGCAGTTTCGAGAGTCGTACGGTCTTGCCGGCGGAGTTCGTCACGGCATCGTCGTTCTCGTCACCGAACCAGATTGCGCCCATCGGGCAACGGCCTGCGCAGTGGGGCAGCTTGCCTTCCCGCGTCATATCGGCGCAGAAGTCGCATTTCTCGACCGTGCCGACCCGGCGCGGGTAACCCCACTCGGGCGAGTACCCACGCGCGTGGGCTTCCGGCGGATCGTTGGGCCGGCTCCAGTTGAAGACTCGCACTGAGTAAGGACAGGCGGCCATGCAGAACCGGCAGCCAATACAGCGCTCGTTGTCGATCAGGACGATGCCGTCCTCACGCTTGAACGTCGCGCCGACGGGGCAGACGCGCGTGCACGGCGGGTTATCGCAGTGAAAGCAGGGACGCGGGAACCAGTACGGAGCCAGGTCCGACGAATCCTGCATCTTGAAGATTCGGAGGTACTCTCGATCGGTGGGAATGAAATGATTCTTGGCGCATGCCAACGCGCATTGGCCGCAGCCGTCGCACGCCGCGAGATCGATGACCATAATCCATCGACGCCCGGGTACGCCACGCCGCACCTCGTCAGACGTCTGTGCTAAGGCGGCGTACTCCGCCGAGGGCGTTACGACCAACTCCCCGTCTGGAGTAAGCGCCAACGTCGCCGCCGCGCGCGGACCGCTCGATTTCGCACCGGCGCCCAACAGCCGGTCAGCGCCAACCGTGCCAGCGGTTAATCCGCCCGCGGCCAACAGCCCGGCTCTCAGAAACTCCCGTCGTGGCATCTTCATGGATACAAAATTCCCTCCGCGACGGAGCGTCGCGACAAGATTGTTGGTTCGCTGTTACAGGCGAGTCTTACGTCGAGGGCGCTACTTTTTTCCGGCAGCCGCCCCACCGCTATTAACGACCAGAGTGCCTTTCATCCCGACGGCTGCATGAGGATCGCATACGTACTCGTACTTGCCCTCGGCAAAGCGCCCGTCGATCACGACATCATAAGTCTGACCTTTGGTCGTGAGGTATGGCCCCATTGCGGCAGCGCCGAGTTTGGCCCCGGGCGCCTGTTTCGTGAAGTGCACGTTGTGCATTACACCTGCGTCCTCGATGAAGCGCACTGTATCGCCGCGGTGCGCGACAACGAGCGCGGGCTCGAAGGCGAACGGGATTGCTCCCGCCTTGGTAACGAGCTTCACGACTATCGTGTGCGGATGGAGAGGCCCTGCCTTCTGGCCATTAGCGGAGGCAGAGAGAGCAAGCATCGCCACCAGCGAGGTGGTCATCAAAAGCCTTAAGCGGGACATGGTTTTCTCCATCAGGAATGGATCCAATCGAATGTGCCCGAGCAACCGAAGCGGGCGCGCGGGCACATTCGAATACAGCAGGCAAGATGTCGTATCCGTTCTGTGCGAAGCGTAAGGAACGGCCTGAACTTGCATAGGGGAATCCCCCACATGGTGCAGTCCAGGTCCACATCGGCCGACGGCAAAAAAACGTTCGCCTGGTGCGTCTACGCTGGGGGCGATAGACGGCAGTTCCGCATTCAGGGGAGTCAACAAGAGCCAGACGGAGTACGTTTATCAACATGTCGAACCCGATTCGTTCTCTGCTGGCGACCACACTGCTCTCTGTGGCCGCTTCCTGCACACCTGCGCCCCGCACTTTCTCCACCCCGACGCACGCGGACTCGACCGTCATCCGCCGGGATATCGAGTACCTCGCCAGTGACCAGCTCGAGGGCAGGCTCGCCGGCACACCGGGGAATGATTCCGCCGCGGCGTATCTCGCCAGACGCTACCGCTCACTCGGCCTGACTCCGCTGGCACCGGGTTATCTCCAGCCGTTCAATGCACTCTCCGCGCAGGACGCGCACATGGGGCGAACCGCGCCGAGGCCGACGCAGAACGTCGTCGCGCTACTGCGCGGTCGTGATCCGGTGTTGCGCGATGAGTACATAGTGATCGGCGCGCACTTCGATCACCTGGGACGGGAGACGACGTTCGCCCAGGATCCGGAAGCGGGGAACGCGATCCGGAACGGAGCGGACGACAATGCATCCGGAACCGCCGCCGTCCTCGACCTCGCCCGGATGCTCGTGGCGGATCCGCCGCGCCGCTCGGTGAAGAGCGCGAAATGGAAGTGAAAGGACGCGATCTCGTCTCGGGAATTCGNNACCGCGCCGCTCGGTGATCTTCGTCAACTTCAGCGCGGAGGAGCTCGGCGTCTTAGGCTCCAGCTGGTTCGTGAACCATCCGCCCGTCCCTCTGGAACGCATTGTCGCGATGATCAACTTCGACATGGTCGGCCGACTCAGAAACGACAAGCTGATCGTGTACGGAACTGCGACCGCCACCGAGCTCAAGGGCATCCTCGACAGCGCGAATGCGGCGGCGACGGGGAGCGCCATGTTTCACATCAGCGGCGGCGGTGATGGATACGGTCCGTCGGACCAGTCTTCTTTCTACGCGAAGGACATCCCCGTTCTGCACTTCTTCACGGATCTGCACGAGGATTATCATCGCGCCACCGACGATGCCGACAAGATCAACGCTGGGGGCGAGGCGCGCGTGGTGGATCTCGCGCTGCGCGTGGCGCGCTCAGTCGCCGACCGGCCGTCGCGGCTGACATTCGTGCGGATCGCCCCGCCCGCGCGCACGGCTGTCTCCGAAGAAGGCAAGCAGACCTACCTCGGCACCGTGCCCGACATGGGCGCCAGTGACACCAAGGGCCTGCGCCTCACCGGCGTTCGTCCCGGCAGTCCCGCTGACCTGGGCGGACTCAAGGCCGGCGACGTGATTGTCGAACTAGGGGGTGTGGCGGTGAAGGATCTATACAGCTACAGCGATGCGCTCTATGCCCACAAGCCTGGTGATGTGGTGAAGATTGTCGTGCTGCGGGGCAGCGAGCGACTGGAGCTTTCCGTCACGCTCGGCAGGCGCGGCGGCTGACGTTTTCTCTATAGAGCGCTGGAGACCGAACGACCACAAATAAATCCGATCAACTATTGGAAACGGCGCGGGCCGATACCGATACCGTCCTGAAAGGTCTTGGCTGCCAACTGGGCGGCCTGAGTAGCGCGGAAGCCGATTCTCGTCTGAAGCAGTTTGGCACGAACGAGATTGCGCGCGAGAAGCGTCAATCGGCGCCGATGCGCCTCCTGGGTAACATCAAGAATCCGTTGGTCCTGCTGCTTCTGGCGCTGGGCACAGTCTCCTTTCTGACGGGTGACCAGCGGGCGACGGTGGTCATTTTCGTGATGGTGGTTCTGGGCGTGGTGTTGCGTTTCTTCCAGGAGACGCGCGCCGATAACGCGGCCGCGAAGCTCCAGGCAATGGTCAGCAACACGGCAACGGTGGTGCGAAGCGGCAAGGACGAAGAAGTACCGCTCAAGATGTTGGTGCCTGGCGATATCATCCGGTTGGCAGCCGGCGACATGGTGCCGGCCGATGTGCGCGTGCTTTCCGCCAAAGACCTGTTCCTGAATCAGGCGGCCCTCACCGGCGAAGCGCTGCCGGTGGAGAGAAAAGCCGCCCCGGCGTCGCCGAACGTTCAGAACCCGCTGGACCTTCCCAACACCTGCTTCCTCGGCTCCAACGTAGAGAGCGGATCCGCGACGGCCGCGGTCATCCATACCGGGGCCAGCACCTACTTCGGATCACTGGCCACCAGCATTGTCGCGCCGCGCCAGTTGACCAGCTTCGACAAGGGCATCANNGTCGGGCTGACCCCCGAGATGCTGCCCATGATCGTGACCGTCAACCTGTCCAAAGGCGCGCTGGCGATGGCGCGCAAGAAAGTGATCGTCAAACGCCTGAACGCCATCCAGAACTTCGGCGCGATGGACGTGCTCTGCACGGACAAGACCGGCACGCTGAC
>PKVB01000106.1 GCA_003131365.1 Gemmatimonadota bacterium
CGCAGAAGCGCAATCCGGACGCGTTGGAGCTTGCGCGTGGATCCGGTGCGCGCGCCATTGGTGATCTGACGACGCTTCTGACCACTCTAAAAGGATTGCCCAGCGGCTATAACAAGGATCTGCAGGACGACAAGCGGGTGTTGTTCGACGCTGTTGACACGATTCTGCTTGTGCTGCCGGCCGTGGCCGGGGCACTCCAGGAGATTCGGTTCAACGCCAGGCGAATGCGCGCCGCGCTCTCGAGCAGCATGATGNNCAGCCGGCGCAGCGCGCGCTGGAGCGAGCGTACGCGGCAGCCCCGGGCGACAAGAAGCAGGCGACGCAGACCATCGAGCTGCTCGTGGGTAGGGCCTTCGTCCGCGCCGATCTGCCGAGCGCGCGCGACGGCCTGCAGCGCGCGATGGCGACTGACCTCGCCGACTATCTGGTAGAGAAGGGGGCCACCTTTCGCGAAGCCCACTCTGCAATCGGGTCACTGATCCGCGAGAGTGAGCGGGAGGATTGCGAGCTCGATGCTCTCCCCATTGCCTCGTTCAAGGCGGCGCATTCATTATTCGGCGACGATGTTCTCGACTGGCTCGAGCCCGCGCGCTCGGTGGCGCGTCGCGACGTTCCCGGTGGTACGGGTCCGACTGCGCTTACTGCGCAGCTTCACTCCGCGCGGGAAGCGCTCCGGCCGGTAACAGACGCGGCACGCGGGAACGAGCTGGTGCTTCGAGTGATCTAGGAAGCGAACGCTCAAGAAGAAAAAAGCGCACGATCGTTGCGCTTTTTTCTTTGGAAGCTCAGAACATCAAGCCGAAGGTGATAGGGACGAAATGGATCACTCCACCCTTCGTTGGCTCGCGGGATATGAAGTGATATCTCGACTCGATGAAGCTCGCGATCGGCCCCAATCCGAACGTAAGCCCCGCTCCGGCATTTAGTCCGGCGTGATTCTCCGACTTGGATCCCGCCACATCGAGCTTCGTGTTGTACAACCCTCCTCCGCCTACGATATAGCTTTTCACGCTGGTTCCCGGGAAGGCGTAGACGACGTTAGCGATTATACCGGCGATCCGAAAACCGTAAGTGTTGGTCACACTGCCTTGGGCCGAAATGACGTTTTTGCGGGAGAAGTTGTTATAGATCCCGTCGAATCGAACGCCGATTGGTAGGTCAGGGGCACCAAGCGCCAGCGCAATGATCCCGTTGAATCCGGTCACTTGGGTGTTACTCAGTTTGCCGACTGGAATGGCTGCGCCTCCCCCGATTCCAAGGGCGTACGTCTTTTGGCCAGCCGCTTGAGCAGAGAGAATGATTGAAGCGAAAATCGAGACCGCGACGATTTTGGGAAGTCGCTTCATCCTTATCTGGTCGGATTTCATTGTTGAGTGAGTCATGGAATCGGGACAATATAGCGTGAGAAAGGCGTTGCAACGGAACTGAATACAGGCTACGCTTAATTATCCTCTTTTAATAGGATAATTTAATCGCTAGGGCATATACTATTGCTACAGGTGCACTTACCATCGGAACTTCCATTAAGTGGCTCGACAATGTGCTGTCACATAATCGTGTTGCCGGGGTTGCACAGCAGCGCCAAGGAATATCTCGTCGACTCACAATCGAAAGCTTGGTAGGTCTGGCAGTCACGGTTTTGCTGGTACGTGACCTCGGACTACCAACGGCAAAGGCTATCGCGGTAGCTGAAGATCTCGCGAGGAACGACGGTCGACACATCGCGTCGCAAGGGTTGATCCTCACGCTCGATCTATCGTCATTTCGGGCAGAGCTGCTCGCGCGGCTGGAAAGCGCCGTCGAGATCGCGCCGGTTCCAAAGAGGGGTCGTCCCCCCAACAAAACGGGGCGCCTCGCTTGAGACGCCCCGCCAGATTGTGCCAGTGAAGCGGACGTGGCTTAAGAAGCCTTCGTCACGTTCTCGGCAGCTGGACCCTTCTGACCCTCGACGATGTCGAACTCTACAGCATCACCCTCAGCAAGGGACTTGAAGCCCGAGCCGGAGATCGCGCTGTAGTGAACGAAGCAATCCTTCTGCCCGTTGTCAGGTGTGATGAATCCAAAGCCCTTCGCGTCGTTGAACCACTTCACTTTGCCGGTCGTACGCATTCCCTACTCCTGGAAAATTGTGTCTTGGGGAGCTGAAACACGCCCGACCCTCGACAATCTGGTACGCGGGTCTCTTAAACCCCGCATTGGACTTGAGACCGTGGCAAGGACTTTCACCCTTACCCCTGGCTCGACTTGGCGGAAAAATAGCAAGGACCGGCTGAGCAGACAATAGACAATTCAGAGCCCTGTCTTATGCACCCCTGTCACGAAATACTCGGTCTCCCCGAAACACGAAGTTGGCACTCCCCGGTGTTGTTCGTAGGTCAGTGACACCTGTTTGCCGGCGTTCTGCTCGATTACGTGAGCAATCGAGTCGCTTCGGACCGTGAAAGTGAAGATTTGAGGCATTGTTCCGGGCAGGTTTGCCATGGCGAGCTCGCCTTCCCATGTCTTACAGAGCCAGCCTTTCTTCGAAATCTTCTGGATGTAGCCTGCGCGCTCGCCCAACGCGTAAGTGTAGCCGAGCGCTATCCAGATCCAGAGAGCAATGATGACCACGGGAACGAGGACAAGAATGAGCAACGCAATCAACGCCTTGTTTCGCGTCTTTCTTGCCGGAGCGGGAGCAGTCGGGGTCTCCGTGGTTTCCGCAGTTTCCGGGGTATCAGCCATCTGAGCTCCGTGGAAGGGATGCCGCGCGGCGCCTAATGCAGCGCTCGCGAGAGGGAATTAGCTTTCAAATTCAACACACGCAAGAACCGTTGACCATTATCGCGCGCAGAAGGACCGCGACTGCCATCGTAGGTGGCGTACCCGTTGGGTCGGCCCATCCTATCGTCGTGCAGTCCATGACAAATACCGACACCGGCGACGCCTCGGGTACGGCTCTCCAGGTAGCGGAGCTGGCTAGGGCGGGGAGCCGCCTTGTCCGCGTAACGGTCAATAACGACGACGCTGCCCGTGCGGTGCCGGAGATCGCGAGCAGACTCGCCGACATGGGCGTGTCGGTTCCGCTGATCGGAGATTTCCACTACAACGGTCATTTACTGCTCGTGAAATATCCCGCGACGGCGAAGACACTCGCCAAATACCGAATCAATCCGGGCAATGTAGGTGGAAAGCGGCGCGACGAGAATTTCCGAACGATCATCCAGATAGCTCTCGACAACGACAAGCCCATCAGGATTGGTGTGAACTGGGGTTCGCTCGACCAGGATCTCCTCACCACGCTGATGGACGAAAACGCGCGTAGCGCCGAGCCGCGTGACGCGAAGGAAGTCTACATCGAGGCAATGCTCCAAAGCGCGCTGCGCTCCGCATTCATCGCCGAAGAGATGGGACTTCGTCATGACCGCATCATCATTTCCGCGAAGGTGTCGGGCGTTCAGGATCTCCTGGAGATCTACCGCCAGCTCGCGGCCCGATGCGATTACCCGCTGCATCTCGGTCTTACCGAAGCAGGGCTCGGCTCAAAGGGGATCGTCGCCAGCACGGCGGCGCTGTCGATCCTGTTGTCGGAGGGAATTGGAGACACTATTCGAGTTTCCCTGACTCCACGCCCCGGAGGAGACCGGACCGAAGAAGTCAACGTCGCGCAGCAGATTCTTCAGTCACTCGAGCTGCAGAGCTTCAATCCGCAGGTCACCGCGTGTCCGGGATGTGGCCGTACCACTTCCACTTTCTTCCAGCACATGGCGGAAGNNAATCCCGGTGTGATAGAGATGAAAGTGGCGGTGATGGGGTGCATCGTTAACGGGCCGGGAGAATCGAAGCACGCGAACATCGGCATTTCCCTACCCGGCACTTCCGAGGAGCCAAGGGCGCCCGTATACGTCGACGGCAAGCTGATGGTCACCCTCAAAGGTGACGCGATCGTTCCTGAGTTCTTGCAAATACTCGAGGAATACGTCGAGAAGACGTACGGCGTGGGGACGGCGGCTACTCTCGGATAGCCTGCTTCAGCCAGCGAGTTTTTGCAGCTCGCCGGAAGCCTTGTCCAGCTCCGCCATTATCGGAGCATCGAATCCGAGCTCACGTAGTCTTTCGTAGACTTGACGATACCAGCGGCCTGTTCCGGCTCTTCCCCCGCCGAAGCGGCCCCAGATCGTCTCGGGATCCAGGGTCCTCTGCAGATCTGAAATGATCGATGCGGAGTTGTGAACCTTGTCGGCGGCGCAGACCCAGCGCGCTTCCTCGCTCGCGCCCGCGAGCCGCTCCAGATAATCTGCCTTGCGGTCCTCGCCCGAGAGCTCCACTCCGTCGTCGTCGAGCTTGCGGTAGGTGACGGCCAATACCGTGTCCAGGACCTTCGCGCCGAATTTGTCGCCGATCCGCTGCTCCAGCATCTGCCGGGTATAGCCTTCCCCAACGCAGTCCTCAATCACATCGTGCAGGATTCCGGAGACGACCGTATCGCTGTCGCGGCCATATCGCGTGAGAATCACTGCCACGTTCGCGGGGTGTGTGAGGTAGGGAAGCNNCGAAGCTTCGTTCCCTTTCGCACCTGGCGGTCGTGATGCTTGGCCGCGAATGCTAGTGCGTGGTTTATCGCGTCGGAGTAGCCGGTGACTGTCATTGCTTCAATGTTGCGAACCAGGATACGAGTCGTTCGAGCCCCTGTTGGTCTTCTGCCTTGAACGCATTCAGCTGGCCAGAATCTACGTCGAGAACCGCGATTAAATCACCCCGTCGATCGAGAACGGGGACGACGATCTCGGACCGTGCTCGCGCATCACAGGCGATGTGGCCGGGGAATTTTTCGACGTCCGGAACAACTACGGTTTTCATTTCCGCGGCGGCCGTCCCGCATACTCCCCGGCCAAACGCAATGTCGAGGCAGCCGAGGCTTCCCTGATACGGCCCGACTCGGAGAAGCTGTCCGGGGACGACCACACGATAGAAGCCGGTCCATAGATGGCCGAAGGCATGATGCACCAGAGCGGCCATCGTGGCCATCGCCGTGACATCGTCATCCACTCCCTCGAGAATGGCATCGCTGTGTCCTTTCAGCTCGGCGTAGGCGCGAGCCTTCGGCACGTTTCTCAGATCAGGAATTGTATCGGCCATTGCCGGTTACCGCGCTGTCGCGAGCTCCGGCTGAAACGCTCCTGATTGTCGCGTCGCCCCGAGCATTTCTTCGCGCGTCTCCAGCTGCGGCATTTCCGCGTCCCACAGCACGAGACCGTGAATGCGCATGTCAGCTCCGCGGAGACTGGCTACGGCGGTCTTGAGCCCATCCACAGTGGTGTGGGCGATTCGCGCACAGAGGATCACGTCAGGAGCCGGGATGATGCTGCTGGCGCTCCGCTGAACGTAGCTGGTTGGAGCCGCGATGATGATGAAATCATAGCGCCGCTGCATGCGAGCCAGCTCTTTGCGCACATCTTCGACGACACTTGCTTCGGGAAGTCCGGAGCGCCGCGTGCCGCTCGGAAGCACATCGAGCGGACGGTCGCGGCCAATTGTCGTCGGAACGATGGCTTCCGGCCAGGTCGAGCTGCCCATGATGATTCCCGAGAGCCCGGGATCGGGTCGGATTCGCAGGACGCTTGCGACGCTGCACGTGGTCGGGTCGACGTCGACGAGCAGCGTGCTGCGCGCCTCATACGCTGCGGACGCGGCAAGGTTCGCCGCGACAGTCGCGACAATGCCCGGGTCGTCGCCGGTGATCGTGACGATTGGGACGCTCGCTTCCACCGACGCGATGTGCAGGTAGAGAGTTCTGTAACTCTCCGACACGACATCGATCAGCGGCGGCGCCTCGACATCCGCCTGTCGACGGCTTCTTTCCACGACGACTTCCGGCGGCTTGATCACGGTGAGCACGCGCGACCCGCTTATCTGCTCCGCCTCACGCGGGTCAGCTATGTGCGGCCGTTTGAGCTCCGTTCCGAACGAGGCCGCAAATCCAACCGCGAGTGCGAGCACCACCGCGGCGGCGAGCATCGCCCACGGTGGAGCACCTACGTTAGCAAGCTCGCGGGCATGCGCGGACTCACGGTCGATGCGAGTGTTTTTCTGGTTTATCTGATCCAGTTGCGCTGCCGCTGCCGTATAGTTTTGTTGAGCGGTCGCGCGCTGAGCAACGAGCTTTATTGTATCGACCGTTATGACAGGCTTCACTACCGGAGCGGGGGTAGGGCGTATCAGCGCCAGCTTTCCCCGAACTTCACCGCGTTTTACGTCGGCGATCCCCTGTATTTGACGGCCAATCGCATTTGCCCTGGACGTCAGCGACAGATATACCGGATCGACTCCACCCACTGCCCCAAACGCGTTTCTGTCGCGTTCAACGTCCGCCAAAGAGTCGAGCAGCACGCGCACTCTGGGATCGGCGCCGACTACTGGCGATGCGGCAAGCGCGCGATAGGAGGTGGGAAGGGGAGCATTCTCAGCTCTGTCGATCAAGCGATTGAGCGTTGCGAGCTCTGCGGTCAACGAATCACGCTGCGCCCGCACCGCAGGCGGGAAGGTATCTATTACGGCTGCCGGAACGGGCGTCAGGGCGCGCCGTGTGGCATTCAACACCGAGTCCGTCGCGTTAAGCTCAGCGAGA
Organism: Gemmatimonadota bacterium; assembly: GCA_003131365.1. Classification (GTDB taxonomy): domain Bacteria; phylum Gemmatimonadota; class Gemmatimonadetes; order Gemmatimonadales; family Gemmatimonadaceae; genus UBA4720. Next base: position 6,608 of record PKVB01000106.1, read on the forward strand.
TAGCGGTCCCTCGCCGTGACGGTCGGCGTGGAATCCGTGCGGGCTTCGATTTTCGAGGCTACCGCTAACGCCTTTCGCGAAGCATTCCTCGGAACGAGGACGAACGCGATCAATGCCCCGATAAAGACCACGCCCCCAACGATGCCAAATACCACGACCCGGCGAAGCGCGTTTCTGGCGCGTCCTGCCATCCAGAGGTAGGCCGAGCCGCCGCTCATCCGTGCAATGCTATGAACGTTCATGCGTCAAAGATTCACTGAGTATGGCGCGCGCGCGAGAGGGTCCGTTCCTGGGGGCATCCCGGCCGACAGACCGAGGTCGCGCTACTTTCCCATCAACAACGCAATCTAAGCGCCGCTCGGGTCTAACGGGACGATAAAAAAAATGGCGGGGCCTTCGCCCCGCCATTCCTGTCCTCCAAATCAGCCTACTGAACCGTGATGACTCCCTTCATGTTCAGAGCAAGGTGCGGAACGCAATGATACGGGTACTGGCCGGGTTTAATGTTGCCGAACGAGATCGTGATCGACTCGCCGGGATTCATCTTCATGTTGCTGGAAAGCTCACCCATTTTGTCCGTGCCCATGTTCGCATCGAGCTGGCCTTTTACATCAGGCGGAATCGTCGCGGGGTCAAATGCGACGTTGTGCGGACCCATGCTCACCACGACGAACTTGACGCCATCTCCCTGCTTGATCGTGAAGTTGGCGGGCTCGAACCGATAGCCCTTCGTATCTCCGACCATATTCACCGTCTTGATGGTACCAGTGATCGGAGCCATTGCTACGGCTCCGCCTGCTGAGGCAGGGGTCGTCGTCGCCCCAGCGGTAGTTGTCGTTGTCGTCGAGCTCGTATCCACCGCAACGTGCGTCGTGTCAGCAGGCTTCTTTTCTCCGCCTGCGCAGGCGCCTAGCGAAATTATGCCAACTGCAACCGCGAATCCGTAGAACCGCATCTTTTTGAGGCCTCCCAGAGCCGTACAGTGGTGCGCTTTGCTAGAGTAGTTTATTTCACTTCAGAGATTGTGAATTTATTCACAAGCTCGCTAACATGCAATTAATGCGGCACTTTCGGCTGTCATGATTTGTGCCCTGACGCAGACGCGCGCCGGATGATCGCAATTCCTGCGCTCGATCTGCGAGGTGGTGCCTGCGTTCAGCTCGCTGCGGGATCCTACGACCAGGAGCTTATCCGAATCCCAGACCCTATCGGGGTTGCTCTTGCCTGGAGGCAATACGGGTTCCGACATCTCCACGTGGTCGACCTCGATGCGGTGGCCGGACGCGGGAACAATGCTCCTGAAATTCAGGCGATTCTCGGAGCGACTGACGTTGAGGTACAGCTGGGCGGAGGAATACGAAGCAGGGAGTTGATTCAGCGCTCGCTCGATGATGGAGCACAACGCGTGGTCATAGGCACGCGTGCGTTGGAGGACCCCGATTGGCTCGCTGAGATGAGCGGTCTGTTCCCGGGCTACATCGTCGTGGCCGCGGATGTCCGCGATCGGAAGATTCTGTCTCACGGCTGGACGCGCACCCATCCCAAGCTCGTGCTGGACCTCATTGAAGAGCTCAACGGGCTGCCTCTCGCGGGGGTGCTGGTAACCGCCGTCCATCGGGAGGAAGCAATGCGGGGAACAGACTTGCCGCTCATGGAAGATGTAGCTAAGACGGCGGATTTTCCGGTCTTTGCATCGGGCGGGCTCGGGAGCCTCAACCATTTGCGCGCCCTGGCAGACCGCGGTGTCGCGGCTGCTATCGTTGGGATGGCGCTTTATAGTGGCGCGATGGATCCACGGGCCGTGGCCGAGGAATTCGCGGAGTAGGCGCTCGTCGCCGCGCTGACGCTCCGCGGTCGTTAGAACAAACTGATCGTGCGCGGGTCCAGCTTCGAGGGATCGCCGACATACGCGAAGCGGAATCCTTTCATGTATTTCCTCGCCACCCTTTGAACCGCTTCCGGGGTTACGCTCTTCAACTCGTCCACGAAGCGATCGGCTTCTCGATAGTCGCCTTCATAGAGCTGCGATCGCGACAGGAAATCCGCCTGGGCCGCGTTGGTTTCGTTGTCGAGGAAGTATTCAGTTATGAATTGTTCTTCGAGCTGCTTGAGCCCCGCTGGGTCGAGCATCCCCTGTTGGAGATCCACGACTGCAGCGCGCATCAGCTTCAGCGTCGTATCCGGCGAAGCCGTCGAGACGTAAAGTCCTCCCGTAGTTGCCGCACGATCGACAAAAGGTGCGTGCACATCATAGGTGAGATTCTGCCGGGTCCGGATCTCCGCGAACATACGGCCGGTGAGAACCGATGTCGCGACCCTGAGCGCCTGATAGTCTTCGCCGCTCGCGAGCGGGCCACTGTAGTAGCCGAGTATGTAGTTGGTGGGCAGTTGGCGACGCTCGATCACGACAGCCGTCGGCGCCTCGGGAATGCGCGGAGGCGCAGTCCACTTGTAACTGCCGCGAGGAAGCTGCCCGATCGATTGGTTCACGAGCCGCTCGATGTGTGCGCGGTCGACGTTCCCCACCACCACCAGCAGCATCCGGGACGTTACGAATTGTGTGCGGTGATATTCACGCAGTGACGCCGAGTCGAGAGCCTGGATCGATTTCTCGTTGCCTACGACCGAGACCGCATACGGATGGCCCACATAGGTGATGCTGTCAGCGAGATAATCTGCCAGCGCATCTGGATCATCTCTCCGCTGCCTGATTCCAGACAGGTATTGGGCCTTCACCAGATTGACTTCCGACTTGGCCAGATTCGGGTGCATTACTCGATCGGCGAATATCGACCAGGTGGAATCGAATACTTCAGTGCTCGAGCGGATTCCAAACATCGTCCAGTCCGCGCTCGGAGCAACTACTATCTCGCTCCCCAGAAGCGACATCGCGCGACGCAGCGAATTCTTGGGGAATTTTTGGGTTCCGCGCTCGGAGACGTCGAGCAGGATGGGCTCGATCCCCGCATTCGCGTCAGTGACCTGGCGGGCTCCCCCCAACAGATAGAGATTTGCCGCGACAACGTTGTTGGCGTCGTTCTGCCGCAGTATGACGTGCACGCCAGATACATCAAAGCTGGTAGTGGCCGTTGCCAGAGCCAGCGCAATTGAGAGCAGCATCAGCGTGTCCCCGCCATTACCAGGTCTTCCGGAGCGAGCTTCAGCGACTGCCGTGCATCGGGCGCAATGAGAACTCCCGCAATGTGCGGCTTCCCGACGATGTAGCGGCGCGCGTACGCGCGGAGATCTTCAAGTGTCTGCTGTGCCATGAAGTCAACGTAACCCATGTAGTACTCGAGACTGGCGACGCTCCACCAGAACCCCAGCGTGTGCGCGAACCCCGAGGCCCGCTCACGATCGAATGCCGAAGTTACGGCACGATGCGCTTTGACCGCCTCGAGTTCGTCCAATGTGAAGTAGCCCGGCGCATCGAACTTTGCTATCTCGCCGTATAGGGCCGCCAGCGCTTCGCGAAGCTGTTCGGGTGATGTCTGTCCGCTGATTGTGATCGGTCCTGTGTGGTTGAGCGTGTAGTAATTGACGCCCACCCCTTGCCATAGTCNNGTAGTCCGCTATCGACAAGCCGTTGCTGGAACTGTGATCGTGGGTCGTTCATCACGTCCGAGAACACATCCGCCGCATACGTAGACTTGGGATCCAGCCCCACGCTCGGACCTTGCCACTGAATCTGCACGGTCACCGCGCCCACGGGTGCCTCGACGAGCACTCCCTGGCTTTTCTGAAGAGGGGGAATACTCGGAATCGGATCGGTAACGAATGGATCGGCGCCGCGACCCCATTGCCCCAGCTCCCGCTCGGCGAGAGCAAACACGGTCGCCGGGCTCACATCGCCCGCGACAATCAGAACAGAGTTGTTCGGGACATAGTACTTGTTCTGAATGAAGCGCATTTTTTCGGGCGTCGTGGTCAGAACTATCTGCCGGTCACCGATCACATCTTTTCTGCTGAAGTTGCCGGGATAAAGCTTCGCATCCGCCTGGCGCGACAGTTCGAAGAACGGGCTCGATTCATTCCGGTCGTACTCGTCGATTACAACCTGCCGCTCCCGCTCCAGCTCATCGCGACGGAACAGCGGACCCTTAAGCGCCGTGGCCAGCAGCTCGATCCCGTCTCCAAGCTTTTCCGCGGGGACGGTCATGTAGTAGTTGACTCTTTCTTCCTGGGTGGTTCCGTTGAACACCGCTCCGAGGTCAGACGCCCTATCCCAGAATTGATTGGGCTCCGGATACTTGGAATTGGCGCGGAAGAACATGTGCTCGTACATGTGAGCCAGTCCTTCGTACTCGGGGGTCTGCGTAAATGATCCGTTCTTTACGTCGATCTCGATCGTCGCTAATGGGACGCCGTGATTCTCGACGACGATTACCTCGAGGCCATTAGCCAGAACCTTGCGTTGAATTATCTTCGCGAGCTCCGCTCGCTGGCCCCATGCCTGCATCGGAGCGAGTGCCGATACGAGGAGCACAAGAGTGGCGCAGCAACGCAGGACACATTTTCTTTCGGACATGTCAGATTTTGGGAAAGCCCGCTCGGACTACTACGGGCAATTGATAACTCGGCTCGACGCCAAGAGGCTCAAGCGCAATGAGCCTCTTGCTCAATACACCACATTCAGGATTGGTGGTCCAGCTGATCTCTTCTACGATGCAACATCGGTCGAGGATCTGGCAGGGGCAGTTACTGCCGCGCGAGAGCTTGGACTCGAGTATTTCGTGCTCGGACTCGGCGCCAACATTCTCATCGGCGACAAGGGGTTTCGCGGCCTTATCATCCGCAATACCTCGAGCCATCTCGAGTTCTTCGATGACGGAAGGCTCTGGGTCGAGAGCGGCGCGGTGATGGCGAAATTGATACCCCAGGCCGTCGAGCGCGGGCTGTCAGGCCTGGAACACTATGTTGGAATCCCGAGCACAGTCGGTGGGGCCGTCTGGCAGAATCTGCACTTTCTCTCACCTGCCCCGGACCGTGAGAGAACAATGTTCATTGCCGAGGTCTTTCAGACGGCTGAGCTGCTGACTTATGACGGGAAGCGGAAAACCGTCGACAGGGAATACATGCAGTTCGGCTACGACACGAGCACGCTTCACAAGCAGCGGGATATCGCGCTGGCAGTCACCTTCCAGCTCGAGCNNCATCATGCAGGAAAATCTGAGCTGGCGCGGCGGCAAGCATCCCTGGCTCGAGTATCATCCAAGCGCTGGTTCGATCTTCAAGAAGATCGAGGGCGTTGGAGCCGGCCGCCTGATCGATCAGGTTGGATTGAAGGGTTTCCGAAATGGAGATGCCCAGATCTCCCATATCCACGCGAACATCATGGTCAATCTCGGGAAGGCGACTGCGAAGGATGTCCGCGAGCTGATCACGATGGCGCAGAGCAAGGTGCGTGAGCGGTTCGACCAGAATCTCGAGGTGGAGATCGGATTTATCGGCGAGTTCTGATTCCGATCAGGTCGCCGATAACTGCTCCGCCTGTTCCGTCACTGCTGTCCATTTTTCAAGAGCGATGTCGAGCTTGCGACGTGCTTCGTCCAGCTCCTTGCCGGCGAGAAGCGATTTGGCGGTTCCCTCGCGGGTCGTGTAGAGCTCCGGATCTTCGAGCAGTGCCGTCAGCTCCACGACTTTTTTCTCGAGTGCAGCAACCTCTTTCTCCGAGTCTTCGACTCGCCGGCGTACTTCCCGAAGGGCTGCACGGCTCTCGACCCCCTCTGTTTCCCGCCGTTTGGTCGTCTTGTGCTCCTTGACCCGTCGCAACGATTCCCGCTCCGCGGCAGTGACAGCGGCCGCGTGCTCGCGCTCCCGGCTCTGCTCCTCCCATTCAGTGAAGGATCCGGGAAAATCGGTGATGTGGCGCTCATGGAGAATCCACACCCTTGACGTCAGCGCCTCCAGCATCGCGCGGTCGTGGCTCACCAGTAGTATCGTTCCTTCGTACTCCCCGAGGGCGTCCTCGAGCGCTTCCACCGATTCGATATCCAGGTGATTGGTCGGCTCGTCGAGCAGAAGGAAGTTTGCTCGGCCGAGAACCATCATCGCGAGCGCGACCCGTGCCCGCTCTCCACCAGACAGTGTGTCGGCTCGACGTTGAGCTTCGTCGCCGGAAAACCCGAATCTGGCGAGGTGACCCTGAACCATGCGGCGCTCCCATTGTGGCCTGAGATCGCTTATGACGTCATATAGCGTTCGATCCATCGGCACCTGAGCCATATCCTGACGGTAGTAGCTCGCCTGAACGGACCCGCCAACCCTCAACTCTCCGCTTGAGACATCGCGCTCGCCCATCAACGCGCGGAGGAAGGTCGATTTCCCGCTGCCGTTCGGACCGACAAAGCCGACGACGTCGCCGCGTTGAATGGTCGCGGTAAAGTCCGAGATCAGCGTTCTTCCCTCGACCTCCAGGGTGACACCCCGCGCTATCGCGACCTGATCACCACCTCGAGCTGACACATCGAGCCTTAGCCCCAAGGCGCTCCCTTCTTCAGCCGTGGGAGAGCTGAGTCGTGGTGCTCTGCTGAGTCTCTTGCGCCTGCCTTTGGCCTGTTTCGAGTTCTGACCGGCGATGTTGCGCCTGATGTAGTCTTCTTCCTCGGCTATGACCTTGCGCTGTTTATCGAAGGCGCGGCGCTGGCTCAGCCTTCGTTCTTCCCGCTGCACGACGAATGATTCATAGCTTCCCGAATACGACACCGCACTTCCACCTTCGAGATGGAGGACGTGATCCACTACGTTGGCGAGGAATGCACGGTCATGACTGATCAACAAGACTGTCTTGTCGGTATTTCGAAGGTAGTCCTCCAGCCAGCGCGTCGTGTCCAGATCGAGGTGATTCGTTGGCTCATCCAGAAGCAGAACGTCGGCGGNNCAAGCCTTCCTCGTTCACCACCACTTAGCTGTTCGAGCGGCTGGGTGCGGGCTTTCTCCGCATCGAAACCAAGTCCCTGCAGGACGGCATCCACCCGCGGAGTGAAAGTGTAACCGCCTTCCCGATCAAATCGCTCGAGGTCGCGATCATACTTGGCGAGCATTTGCTGCGTAGCGGACTCGCCCACCTGCGACAGAAGGTTCGCCTGTTCGGCAAGGGAGAGCTCCAGCGCAAGCAGATCGGCGAACTCCCCTGCGCCGACTTCCCACACTGTTTTGGCCCCGCCGAAGTCGCGGTGTTGCTCGAGGAGCCCAAAACGCAGGCCGGGCTGGCGCGTAACGACCCCTTCGGTCGGCTGATGCGTGCCGGTAATCAGACGAAAGAGAGTCGTCTTGCCGCTTCCGTTCCGGCCAAGGATGCCCCAGCGATCGCCCCGCCCTACGGTGAAAGTTATTCCCCCAAAGATCTTTGACGCGCCGAACTCGACACCGGCATTCGAGACTGATACCTGAGTCAAGAACGCAGCACGCTCGAACACGCTGCAAGGCAGCGTTCGAGCGATTCCATGGTGTGGTCACCCATGTGGCCAATGCGAAAGGTGGAGCTCTTCAACTTGCCGTAGCCGGCTCCGACTACGATCCCGCGCTTTGCCACCGCGGCAGTGAAGGCTTCCGCCGGGGTGTCTGACGGAAGCCGGATGGTGGACACTGTCGGCGATTGAGATCCGAGAGGAGCGATGTTACCCAACTTCTTTCCCGTTTCGTCGCTGATCTTCGTGATCCATTCCTGTGTACGGACAGCCATTGCCTTGTGCCGCGCCCAGCGGGTCTCGAGCCCCTCTGCCGCAATCGATTTGGCCTGCGCTTCCAGCGCGTAGAAAAGAGTGAGCGCGGGCGTACTCGGAGTCTGGTTCCGCCGCGCATACGCATCCAGTTCGACAAGGTCGAAATAGACGCCGCGGTCATGGGTGCCATTGGCCCGATCGATAAAGCTCGCCGATGCAGCAGCGAAAGAAAGACCCGGCGGAAGAGCCAGCGCTTTTTGCGAGCCGGTTAGAACGTAGTCGAGCTTCCATTCATCGAAATGCAGCTCTACTCCGCCAAGCCCGCTCACGCTATCGATCAGGCAGGCAATGCCGTGGCGGTGCGCGCAATCCGAGATCGCGCGCACATCGTTCAAGGCGCCGGTCGATGTCTCGGAATGAACTACTGTAATCGCCGTGTACTTTCGCATCGAGAGACGCTCGTCCAGCTGGGGAATCGCATGCACCTGTCCCCACGCGACCTCGTATCGATCGACATCGCGCCCGCAACTCGACGCGATGTGCGCAAATCGCTCCGAGAACGCTCCGTTCACCAGACAGAGAATCCGGCCCGGAGGAGCGCAGCGGATCGCAGCCTCCATCATTCCGGTCCCCGACGATGAGCTGATGTAAACGGGACGCTCCGTCCTGAATATGGGACGAAGGCCCTGCTGTAACCGCTCGAATAGTTTCTCGAACTCCGGACCGCGATGCGGAATCATCGGCTGAAGCATCGCTGTCATGATTTCTTCGCGAACCTCGGTCGGTCCTGGCAGGAAAAAAGTGCCGAAGGCTGTTGTAGGGCTCATTCCAGTATGAGTTCTCTCAGTTGGTCAAAATTCTCGATCACAAAATCGGCCCGTTCCACCACGGGCTCGCGACGCATGAATCCAGTGAAGGCCGCGAAGCTGTCCACGACGGGCTTGATTGCGCAATCCGTCATGCCATCTCCGACTGCCAGTATCGGACCCTTGAGACCCATGTTGCGTACAGTCTGTCGTTTCCCGTCCTGTCGTGTCAGAAGAGATCCTTCATCGAACCCGGTGTAATTTCCCTCTTCATCGAAGAAGATGGACACCGCGTGGACTCGCTGTTCATCGACTCCCAACTCTCTGGCGAGAGGCAATATCGCCTCACGCAGCCCGCCGCTGACCATCACCAGATCTATCCCATGTGCTCGAAGTTCGGTAAGTGTTTCCAGTGCGCGCGGCGCAACGCGTTCGATGTACACTCGCCCCAATTGCTCGATTTCCCCCATAGCTGGCTTCACCTTGTGCATCCTTTCGCGATAGACGGCTTCGATCGGTAGTTCCCCCTCCATCGCTCTTGCCGTCAGCGCCGCGCTCCATGCTTCGACGTCGGCACCACGCAATGCGGCCAGCCAGTCGATTCCTTCGATTCCGCTCAACGTCGAGTCGACATCGAAGACAACGGAATTGAAACGGCTCACAGGATATTCCCGGGGGCAAGAATTCCAAGAGGGTCCAGTTCTCTTTTCACTGCTGTCATCATTGCGATCTGCAGCCCACTCATCTGGAGCGGAAGCCACCTGCGTTTGATCTTTCCGATCCCATGCTCCGCTGCCACCGTACCGCCAAAGGCAAGCACGCGTTTTAGCGTCTGCTCGACAACTTCTTCTATGGTAGCGAGCTCTCGCGCATTACGAGCAATGTAGTTCTGATGAGGGTGCCCGTTGCCCACGTGACCATAGATCACGGCCTGTTCGACACCACGATCCGCGGCAAATGCACGTGCAGTTCGAATTGCCTCAGCGACTTTATGATACGGCACCGCCCAGTCGGTAGAGACCCTCCTTCCACCTGCATCGCGGTGCCTGGTTCCCCGCTCATTCATCGTCGTTGGAACGCTATGACGAATCTTTCGGGCTTCTCTCAACCTTGCCTCACCATCAAAAACCAGCGGGTCGAAATCCGGAGCTATCGACTCGATGAGCTCACCCCACCTGCCAAGTGTGGAATCGAGATCATCGCCGATCTCTTCTTCCACGTAGATCATCCCCGCCGCTCCGTCCGGCAATACTCCGCCGTGACCCACAGTGCGCGCGATTCCGATTGCCTGATTGTCGAAGTACTCGATGCACCGCGGAGCTACCGTCGCTGAGTCTCGCGTCGCCACCACGAATCTCAACGCTTCCTCCTCCGTCGTGAAGAAGACCGCGAGTCCCACAACGTGAGCCGGGAGTGGCAGCAAAGCGAGCTCAGCTTCCACGACTATTCCGAGCGTCCCTTCGCTCCCAATGAACCAATCGATGGGATCGTGGGCGAATGCGTAGCCGACTGTGTTCTTCTCGAGATTGGTTCTCCGAAACTCCATCAGCTCGCCGTTCGCCATTACTACCTTTAGTGCCTGCACATGCTTTCGCGTTGCGCCGTACTTGAACGTGCGAGCGCCGGAAGCGTTGCACGCAATCGCCCCTCCAATTGTGGACTCTTCCTCGCTGGTCGGGTCGGGAGCGAAGAGAAAGCCAGCTGCTGCCGCGGTTCGCTTTACTTCGCCGACGAGCGCCCCTGGTCCAACCTTGATCGTTCTTGTTCTTTCGTCGATCGCTGAAATGCTATCGAGCGCTCGCAGGGAGAGGAGCGCCCCCTTGTCGGTAATGGATGCTGCCGTCGTGCTCGTCTGTGCGCCCGCACATGTGATCGGCGTACGGTCAGCGGTCGCTCGACGCAGCAGATCGATGACCTCCTCCATCGATTCAGGTCGAGCCACCAGCTCTGGAACTAGATGAAGGCCGGACGCNNTACGCTTCCCTTACGCTCTTGTCGCTGCTTAGGGTGACACTCACCCTGAATGAAAGCAGACGACGGCTGCAGACGACACATCGGGAAGACTTAGCAGCGATTCGCGGATCGTCTCGCTTACGTCTCCATCGACCGACACGGCGGCGAGAGCCTGACCTCCCTGAGCCAGGCGTGCTTGGTGGTATTCGGCGATGTTGACGCCCGCCTCGCCGAGTAGGGTTCCTACGCGGCCAATCACGCCTGGAACATCGTTATTGGTGAGGATCAGCAGAGTATCGCGTGGCTGAATGTCTACATGGAAGGCGCCAATTCGTGTAAAGCGCGCAGCTGCGCCTGGTTGCGCCGTTCCAGCGACCGCGATTTCCTGCATTCCGCCGCTCAGTCTCACTTCAACCGCATAAGGATTGTCCTGGATCGGAGTCTCGGTGGTCGAAAGATCTATTCCGCGAGCTTCGGCCATTGCGCGAGCGTTGATAAGATTGAGGCGCTCCTGTTCTACCGTACCTTCAAGCAGTCCGCGTGCGGCCGATGCGAGCAGTGCGCTCTTTGCGGCGCTCAGCGCAGAACCCGAGCGCACATCAACTCGCTGCACTGCACGTGTGTCCTGGGTTACGAGTATCGCTCTGCCAACGGCCGCTGCGCGCCGTGCCAGCGTCAGTGCCGGCTCGACCTCTGCCCACTGGCCACCAACGTCAGCGACATTGATGGAACGCGACAGCTCGCCGCTGAGTAGTGCGTCACGTACTGCCATGCAGACGTCGACTGCGACGTTGCGCTGCGCTTCCGTGGTTGAGGCGCCGATGTGCGGAGTAAGCAATACGTTCGAGAGCGCCCGCAGGGGATGGTCGGCAGCCAAGGGCTCCTTTTCGTAGGCATCGACAACCGCCCCGAGGAGATGCTTGCCCAAGGCTTCCAGCAGCGCCTTTTCATCGACGATGCCGCCGCGAGCCATGTTCACCACGATAGACCGCTGAGGAAGCCGCGCGAGCTCCCGTTTGCCGATCATACCCTTCGTTTCGTCAGTCAGCGGAGTGTGAACAGTCAGGATATCCGATTGCTCGAGCAGGGCGTCGAGGGACTTGACCTCCTGAACGCGCAAAGCTTCGAAACGGGATTGGGCGATGTACGGATCGTAGGCGACGACATTCATCCCAAATGACCGGGCACGCGTTGCCACTTCTCCTCCGATTCGCCCAAGACCGACGATTCCAAGCGTCCTGCCTTTCATCTCGGACCCGAGTAAGCCCGACCGCTCCCATTTACCGGCGTGCATCGATGCATCCGCGCGCGGGATATGGCGAAGGAGCGAAATGACCGCTCCGAAGAACAGCTCGACCACCGCAATCGTGTTGCCGGCCGGGGCATTGATGACGGCGACGCCCAGAGACGTCGCCCTTTCAAGAGCAATGTTGTCGACTCCAACACCCGCTCGCCCGACTACCTTGAGCTTGCGAGCCCTCTCCAGCAGATCCGCGGAAATCTTCGTCGCGCTGCGACCAACGATCGCGTCATAGTCGGCGATACGGGCGAGCAATTCGTCTTTTGGTAGCGTCGGCACTTCGTCTACGACGATCCTTGGATCGGCGGAAAGGAGCGCCACACCTTCGGCGTCGATCTCATCGGTGACGAGAACGCGATAAGTCACTGTTGGTGAGCCGGGTTTGAGCTGGTCGCTGAGGAGGCGGGACGAGTCTGCAATATCGCTTGCCCGGGCTCGCGCCCACAAGCGAGGGCGGTGACTTACGCCTCCATCCAGGATTTCCATGTCCCTTCGTCAGCTCCGATGACGACCTGGTTTGCATTCCGGACGAGTGGAAGCCGAAGCAACAACGGCTCGTCGGAAAGTTTCTCCAGCCAGCGTTCGTCCGAAAGTTGCGCATGCTGAAGACCAAGCTCGCCAAAACGCTTCGAGTTTCGATCAACGAGCGCGGCTACGCCAAATTTCTGAGCGAATCGACGAAGCTCGCTGAGGGATGCCGGCCGCTCCAAGAGATCGACGAAATGGGTTTTTACTCTTCGCTCCGAGAAGAAGCGAAGAGCCTTGCGCGTATTCGCACTTTTCTTGACTCCAAAGATCTGTACTTCCAACGTGTCGCCCTGACTTGTCAGCGGAGAAGTAAAGGATGAAGATCGACCCGGTACCCGCGATCGATGCCGAGTGAAATAATCTATTCGCCCGCCTGGTGGATTCCCGGCGGTCATTTGCAGACACTTTGGGGTAAGCTGTTCAGGCGACAGCCTCCAGCTCCGACTGCCCTCGAGCGCTGGGAGACGCCGGATGGAGATTTTGTCGAGTTGCATCGCTTGGCCGCCGCGGTGGGGGCACCGCGCGTCTTATTGCTCCATGGTCTAGAAGGGACTGTTCGCTCGCACTACGCGCAGGGGCTGCTCAACGAAGCGGCCAGACGGGGATGGGGTGCCGACCTTCTGATTTTCCGCTCGTGCGGCTCTGAACCGAACCGTACCCGCAGATTCTATCATTCAGGCGAGACGACGGACATGGCGTTCGCCCTCGAGAGAATTTTGCGCGAGCATCCAACGTCTCCTCTCGCCATTGCCGGCGTTTCGCTCGGCGGCAACGTGCTGCTCAAGTTTCTCGGGGAGCGAGGCGCTGACTTGCCGCTCCAGCTGCGGGCAGCGGCCGCCATTTCGGTTCCTTTTGACCTCGCTCGCTCTTCCACGCGGATCAACCGCGGCTTCTCGCGATTCTACCAGCAGTTCTTCCTGAATTCGCTGCGGAGAAAAGCCCAGGAAAAAGCCGGCCGGTTTCCCGATCTCGCTCCCGCAGATAAGATCGCCGGGCTACGAACTCTCGAGGATTTCGACAACCTGATCACGGGTCCGTTGCATGGGTTCCGGGATGCCCAGGACTACTACGAGCGATCGAGCTCACTGCCACGGTTGGAGCATATTAGGCTCACAACGCTACTATTAAGCGCGGTCGACGATCCAATGCTCCCACCGGTAGTTCTGGAAGAGGTTCGGGATGTTGCCCGGCGAAACCCGAATTTGCACCTTGAATTCGTGGAAAAGGGCGGCCATGCTGGCTTCATAGCTGGCTCGTGGCCGTGGCGGCCGTTTTATTATGCGGAATATCGTGTTGGAGAATTCTTCGCCGAACAATTCAAGAATGCTTCGGCGCCTCGGCAACCAGTCACACAGGGGAGTCGGTAACATGCGTGTTCAAGCGACGGCAATCAGGGTCGGACTAGTCCTCGCGCTAGGGGTTACGGCGTGCACAACCACCAAAATGGTTCCCGCGACCGATTCTCACGATCACGGCATGGGGTCCGTAATCGCAGTTAGCGTCCCCAACGGTGCGGGCGCAGTCAGCTTCTCCAATGACCTGCGACTCCCTGCCGACGCTTCAGGCGCGCCCGCACGCCTGAGTGCATCGCCTCGGCACGGCGAGTGGGTCACGATCCGGACGGGCGATGGAGATAGCCTCCGCACGTGGATCGTATATCCCGAGCGAAGCACCAAGGCCCCGGTGGTAATAGTCGTTCACGAGATCTTCGGCTTATCATCGTGGATCCGCGGCGTTGCCGACCAGCTTGCGGCTGATGGCTTCATTGCGATAGCGCCGGACCTTCTGACGATGAAGAATCTTCCCGATAGTCCCGATAGCGTTGTTGCGCCCCTGGCCGTTGCCGCGATTAGAACTCTCGACCCTGCCTGGGTTCAAAAGCAGCTGGACGCTGTGGGTCGGTATGGAATGTCGCTGCCGGCGGCCCAACAGAAATACGGGATCGTCGGTTTCTGCTGGGGCGGAAGTGTCTCCTTTGCGCATGCGGCTCATGCTCCGGGTCTTGGAGCGTCAGTCGTGTACTATGGCGTCGCTCCGAATGCGACTGATTTGCCTGCGGTTCGCGCGCCAGTTCTGGGATTGTACGGCGGGAACGACGCTCGAGTGGATGCCACGATTCCACCAGCTGACTCGGCGCTCCATGCTCTCGGCCGAACCTACACATACAGCATTTACCCTGGTGCCGGCCACGGATTCCTGCGGCAACAGACGGGAATGGATGGAGCTAACTTGGCAGCCACACGGGCCGCGTGGCCGGCAACGATAGCCTGGTTCAAGAAGTACCTTGGATCTTGACTAGCGCGCAGGAATTTGACTTTGATCCAAAGGACCTATCGAGCTTGTGGTAATTCTTCCGATAGTCTTTCTCACCGCCTTCATTGGCGGCCTGTTGCTGGCGGTGTTCGCAATGCTGAACGGTGTGGGGCACGCCCGCCGAAACCGCTCCCGCGTGCCATCAGCGTTCTTCAATCTCCCGGCGGTGGCCGCCTTTGCCATCGGATTCGGCGCCGCCGGGTACCCGCTTGCATCGCGCACGCGACTGCCGGTGTGGGGTATCCTGCTGATAGCGATAGCAGCTGGAGCACTAGCGATCAGTGGCATGATCACGCTTCTCGCGCAGTGGGCCTTCCGTGGAATCTCGGCTACTTCAGCCGCCGATGAGCAGGAGATTCAAGGCCAGCTCGCCATCGTCACGCGGGATATCTCGGTTTCCGTACCAGGAGAGATTTCCTACGAGTATCTTGGCAGACAACTGAGAGCCCCAGCCCGGACTCTCGGAACGAAGCTGCTGCCTACTGGTGGCGATGTCGTTATCGATCGAATCGAGGACGGAGTGGCTTTCGTGGAAGAATGGGCGGTCGTCGAACAGCGCCTCTAGGTTCCTCGACCTTTCGATCCACGCGCGTAGAGAGTGAGCCAATCGGGCCAGTTGCCGCTTAACTCGAAAAAATCGTCGAAGTAGGTCAAGCCGCTCTCCTCGAGATCCACGATCAGATCCGGAAGCATATCGTCTGACGGCAGCGGCCCGATTCCGATCAGGCCATCCTCGACCCGGAACTCGTCATCCGTGAGGTTGTACCGCTCGTCAATCGCTTGGCGTGTAAGTCCGCCCCGCTCGAATGCGCTCTGACGAATGAGAACTACGGCGCGGCTGTGAGAAAGCTCGAGAGGCATGAATTAGATTCGTTGGGAAACGGACGACAGTACCAGGGCTCTCCTTATCTTTAGTGTATGTCGCAATTGCCGGGCTTCGAAACCGAGTTTGACGTTGTAGTCATAGGAGCTGGTCACGCTGGGACAGAGGCGGCGGTCGCGGCTGCGCGTCTCGGCGCTCAAGTCGGCTTGATCACGAGTGCGCTCGAAACAATCGGTCAGATGTCATGCAATCCGGCCATTGGAGGTGTCGCAAAGGGCACTGTCGTTCGCGAAGTCGATGCGCTGGGAGGAATCATGGGGAGAGCTACTGATCTCGCCATGATCCAGTTCCGGATGCTGAACCGCAGCAAGGGCCCAGCTGTCTGGTCTCCGCGTGCGCAGTGCGATCGCGGACTGTACCGTCGCGCGGTCAGATCTCTCCTCGAGCAGCACACGAGCCTCCAGACTGTGCAAGGCACTGTCGCTCGTCTCCTTCTCACGCCGGATGAACGGCGGGTACTCGGCGTCGAGACCATCGAGGGGAGGCGCTTCGGCGCAAAAAGCGTTGTGATCACTACGGGCACTTTCCTGCACGGTCGGATTCATATCGGCACCGAGACTCGTATTTCCGGGGGACGAGCTGGTGAAACGGCCACCACGCATCTTGCGGAGCAGCTCGAGCAAGCCGGTCTCACGGTGGCGCGCTTCAAGACAGGGACACCGCCACGCATCGATGGGCGCTCCGTCGATTATTCCGCTCTCGAAATCCAAGAGAGCGAGATCGAGCAGTTCGATTATTCCTGGTCCCACTTCTGGGGCGCGAAGCGCCGTCAGGGCTCCTCTGTCCGGCATCCTGCTCAAATGCCTTGCTGGATCACCTACCTCGAGGCCGAAGGTAAGAGAATCATCAAGGATAACATCGCGAAATCGGCAATGTACGGTGGTGCCATTTCGTCCCGCGGCCCACGGTACTGCCCTTCGGTCGAGGACAAGATCATAAAGTTCCCCGACGCGGAACGACACCAGATATTCCTCGAGCCCGAGGGACACGATACGACTGAGCTTTACGTCAACGGTCTGTCCACTTCACTTCCTGCTACCGTCCAGCTCGAGATTCTGCAATCCGTTCGCGGACTCACGAACGTAAGAATGAATCGCGCGGGCTACGCTATCGAGTACGACTACTATCCACCAACCCAGCTGGATCCGTCGTTGCAGGTCAAGGTTATTCCGGGTCTCTACTTCGCCGGCCAGATAAACGGGACCACGGGATACGAGGAAGCAGCGGGGCAGGGTCTGGTCGCAGGGCTTAACGCCGCTCTCTCGATACAGCGGAAGCAA
This sequence comes from Gemmatimonadota bacterium, assembly GCA_003131365.1. GTDB lineage: Bacteria > Gemmatimonadota > Gemmatimonadetes > Gemmatimonadales > Gemmatimonadaceae > UBA4720. The sequence goes on from PKVB01000106.1 coordinate 23,335, forward strand.
CCCATCGTGCTCGGCAGAGAGACGTCGTACATCGGTGTGCTGGTCGATGACCTCGTCACTCGCGGGGTGGATGAGCCTTATAGGCTCTTCACTTCACGATCGGAGTTCAGACTTACCGTCCGTCAGGATAACGCGCTCCGACGTCTAGGTCACATTGGCATGCGGCTCGGTATTTACTCGGAGCTCGAGGACGCGGCAATCAAAACGCGATTGGAGCACGAAGACGCTGCCCTGCGCCTGGCTGAGACGAGCAGCATACGACCGGATCAGGCCGCGCAAATTCTCTCTGGCGCCGGCAGCGCCCCACTCTCGCATCCGGTGCGAATCGTCGAAGTAGCGAGACGTCAGGAGATTCCCCTCGATGGGCTATTACGGGCCGTCGGCTTGGGAGCAGACCTCGACAGCGAGGCGCTCGTCACGGCAGATCTCGAGATCAAGTACGCGGGCTACTTCGAGCGTGAGAGAGCGCAAGCCGAGAGGATGCGCAGGATGGGTGATTTTTCTCTGGACCCCGATCTGGAATACGGCGACATGCGCTCACTGTCGCTCGAGGCACGTCAGAAGCTTTCGAATCTCAAGCCCCATTCGCTCGCTCAGGCTTCACGAATTCCGGGTGTAAGTCCCAGCGATCTACAGAACCTCGTGATCGAGATCGAGCGACGTCGAGGTCTGGCAGTCATGCACTAGCCGTGATTCGAGTGGAGCTCCACTCGATCACCAGCACCGCGGCGGCGATGAAGACGCCGCCAATGAGCGTTGCCGCTCCGAATTGATTGCCGAGCACCAGCGCGCCAAGAATCGCCGTAAAGAAAGGCTCCACAGTTGCGATGATCGCTGTCCTGACCGGGCCGAGCACCGATAGACCTTTGATGAGCGTCGAGAACGCAATCACGGTCGACACGAGTGCCAGTAGGAAAATATTCGACCAGACCGCCGTTCCTCTTGGGACAAATAGCTCGCCGCCCAGAAGAGCAGCCGCCACAAACGAGATTGCTGCTCCAACTATCAGCAGGAAAGTCGANNAGCTCGAGAGCCGGCAGATATACGGAGTAGAGCAGAGCCGACCCGAGAGCGAGCATCACACCAACTGGGTTGAGCTTCTCTGCTGGTGTTCCCACCATGATCGTGACACCCACAAGAGCCAGCACCAGAGCGAAAACACGTATTGGTGTCAGTCTCTCGGTTCTTCGGACAGCTGCGAGTAGCGCTACCCACGCCGGATACGTGTAGAACAAAAAGGCGAGTGGCCCAACCGGTATATACTCGAGTGCGTGAAGGCTCAGGTAGGTAATCAGCGCCTGTCCGACTCCACCTATCAGCATGAGGTAAACGATCCGTTGCCTGTGAAGCGAGCGGATTTGCCTCACTTGAGCGACCACGCCAAGAAGCACTGCTCCCACGACATAACGCCAGGCCATCGCCGTCAGGAGAGGAACGCCGGCGTTCGTGGTCAGAACAGTGAGGACGGATATCGATCCAAAGCTGAGCGCTGATACGACGATCAGCAGTGTGGCGCGGCCGACCGAGGTGCCTGAGGATTCCATCGAACGAATGTAGCTTTACCAGATATTCCGGGCCATTTTTTGGACGGTAACGCTCGCTCTCGATCGAACCCGTATCAGATGACCTCTCCAACACTCGCCGGACAGCCATCCTCCCCTGCAGCGACAGCGCAGGAAGAATTCAAGGATCTCGGCTTCGGCTCCGAGGTAGCGAAAGGCACACGCCGTCGCCTGCTGAATCGAGATGGGAGTTTCAATGTAATTCTCGATGGGCTCAACCCTCTGTCTTCGCTGAGTCTCTATCACTGGCTGCTCACAATGTCGTGGCCGCGGTTCCTCGCCTTCATTACCGGCTCCTATATCGCCATCAACGGTCTCTTCGCGTTTGCGTTTCTCCTCCTTGGACCAGATGCGCTTCAATCGAGTGCGGGGAGTTTCTCAGGGCAGCCGTTCTATCGGGCGTTCTTCTTCAGCGTTGACACGTTTGCTACGATCGGCTACGGCAATATCATACCCGTCGGGGTCGCGGCGAACATCCTTGTGACTATCGAGGCACTCCTGAACATCGTCGGCGTTGCACTCGCCACCGGGTTGATGTTTGCCCGTTTCTCTCGGCCATCCACGAGAATCATTTACAGTCGCAATGCCATCGTCGCGCCTTATCGTGACAAGACCGCTNNCAGGCGAAATCAGCTGATTGACGTGCAGGTCCAGGCAATTCTCACCAAGGTTGAGCGCGTGAGCGGATCTCCTGTACGGAAATTTTACGAGCTCAACCTCGAGCGGAATCGGGTGGTGTTCTTCCCACTGAGCTGGACCGTGGTCCATCCGATCGATTCGGCGAGTCCGATCTGGGGCCTGACGCACGCCGATCTCGTCGACGGCGATGCGGAGCTTCTGGTTCTTCTCATCGGTACCGACGAGACGGTGTCACAGACAGTTCACTCGAGATCCTCATATCAGGCCGACGAGATCGTGTGGGGCGCGCGATTCATGAACATGTTCATGCGCACCGAATCCGACGGGATTATCGGAATGAATCTAAGCCAGATTCATAACATTGAGCCTGTATTTCGCCCTGACTCGGCTGTGCAAGGTATGCGAGTATAGACGTCTTTCCTTAATAGCTATCCCAACTCTCTATTAGGCATCTCACTCTTTTCGAGACAATTTGCATATGAAAATCGTATTTGGGTTGGCTTTAGCCGCGGTATTGGCGCCATTAATAGTACAGGCGCAGGACAGTAAGGCGACAAATGAGCTCATTCCCCAGATTGCGGTCTCAGGACGTGGCGAGGTGAAGGTTTCACCTGACAGGGCAACCATCCAGGTGAGTGTTCAGACTCGCGCGACAACTGCCGCCGCCGCCGCCGCTGAGAACGCGATCAAGCAGCAGTCGGTTCTGGGAGCGCTTCGAGCGCTTGAATTGGGGAACGATCAGCTATCGACCGTTAACTACAACGTCTATCCTGAGCAACGTTATGACCAGGGAAAGGAGCCGGTGATCGTCGCCTATAACGTGACGAATACGATTCTCGTCGACGTTCGAAAGCTAGACCAGGTAGGCGCAGTCATCGATGCGGCGCTGTCCCACGGAGCCAACATGATCACGTCGCTTCAGTTTTACGCCTCCAATACCGAGACCGCCCGCAGGGCCGCGATTGCGACGGCAATCGAGAAAGCCCGCGCCGATGCTGAGGCTGCTGCACGTGCCGCACATGGATCTCTTGGCACTCTGCTCGAGATCAATATTGGCGCTTATTCCCCTCCGCCACCGCGCCCGATGATGATGGTTCGCGCAGCCGGCGTCGCACAGGCAGATACGCCAATCAATCCGGGAGAGGAGACTCTCTCCGTCGAAGTCAGCACTCGGTGGAGATTCATAGCTGGGCAATAGGCTATTTCCACGTGGAACAACCCGGATTTTCGTTCCACGTGGAAACCCCTCTTGTCGGTGGGTAGATTAGACGCTGTACCCTCACCGGCATATCGTGGCTCGAATAATCGCAATTGCAAACCAGAAGGGTGGGGTCGGTAAAACGACTACTGCGGTAAACCTCGCTGCGAGTCTCGCTGCAGCTGAACAACGCACGCTCCTCATCGACGCCGATCCACAAGGCAATGCTACAAGCGGCATGGGACTCCAGAGGGAAAACGTTCCCCTCTCTCTTTACGACGTCCTGGTCGGAAATTCAGACCTCAGATCGTCGAGACAGGCTTCCGTGNNGTTCGAGAAACTGGACGTGGTGGGTGCGACTCCGGATTTAGCAGCCGCAGAAGTGGAGCTTGTGGACAAAAGCGACCGCGACCTCGTCATGCGGAACGCGGTCGAATCACTCCGGGGAGACTACGACTTCGTCATAATCGACTGCCCACCTTCACTTGGCCTCATCACGATCAATATGCTGGTAGCAGCTGATGCTCTTCTCATTCCCCTCCAGTGTGAGTACTACGCGCTCGAGGGCCTGTCGCAGTTGCTAAACACCGTGCACCGCGTTCAACACAGCGCGAATGAGAAGCTTGGCATCGACGGTGTTCTCCTCACCATGTACGACTCTCGCCTAAATCTCTCGCGACAAGTTGCCGAGGACGCGAGAGAATATTTCGGCCCGAAGGTCTTCAAGAACGTCGTACCAAGAAATGTCCGGCTGGCGGAAGCACCAAGTTTTGGAAAGCCTATCATCCTTTACGACGTCGCCTCTGTGGGAGCACAAGCCTACATGAATGTCGCGAAGGAGTTAATCGAACGAACCGCGCAAGGAGATGACGGTGGCCTCTGAGAAAACACCGCGCCGACTCGGCCGAGGACTCGAAGCGCTACTGGGTAGCGCCACCGGNNCTCGCGTCAAGCGATGACGGCGCGCTGAAATCCATCCCAATCGCGCAGATCGGTCCGAACCCGTTTCAACCACGACAGGCGTTTAACGCCGAGGATCTTGGCGAGTTGCAGGAGAGTCTTAAGGCGAGCGGACTTCTACAGCCGATAACTGTTCGCCGCCGGCCCGGTAAGGATGGATTCGAGCTCATCGCCGGTGAGCGCCGCTTGCGCGCTGCCACAAAGCTTGGCTGGAAAGAGATACCTGCCATCATCAAGGAGATCGACGACAAGGCGATCCTCACCTTGGCACTCGTCGAAAACCTTCAGCGGACTGACCTCAATCCGATCGAAGAAGGCGAAGGTTACCAGCAGCTCATTTCACAGTTC
>PKVB01000121.1:0-11631 GCA_003131365.1 Gemmatimonadota bacterium
GTCCCACACATGCGCGGTGATCGCAGCCCGATCGACGACCTTCCCGTTGTGGAGCACGAAAAACTCCAGCAGCAAGAATTCCTTCGCCGTCAGCTCGATCGGCTTGCCGGCGCGCCGCACGCGTTGTGCCTCGAGATCGACCTCGAGGTCCGAGACCTTCAACGTCTCCGGAAGCGGAGCGCCGCGCCGCCTCGCCAGCGCTCTCACCCGTGCCAGCAGCTCTCTGAACGCAAACGGCTTCGTGAGATAGTCGTCCGCGCCGACCTCGAGACCGGCGACGCGATCGTCGACGGTGTCACGCGCGGTGAGCATCAGAATCGGAGTCGCCACCTTGCGCGCTCTTAGCTCGCGGCAGAGATCGAACCCGTTCCCACCCGGCAGCATGACGTCGAGAATNNGAACCCGGTCTTGATGATCGCCGCAAGCCCGGGATCGTCCTCGACAATAAGAACTCGCATTGGCGCCAATCTACATCGCCGGACGCGGAGCGCACACTATGTAATCAGGATGACAGCTATGGCAGGTATGATTCACGAGATAACCGTGGGCTGATTCCCGCGATTCACGCGGGCTGCAGATCAAACATTATGGAGGAAGAATCATGTTCAAAGTGATAGCCGTGGCAGTTGCTCTCGCCGCAAGCACGACCGTCGCTGGTGCGCAGGGCACCGGCACCTACAAGAGCACCGCCAAGCCGGCGACGCAGACCTCGACGACGGCCAAGCGCCACGCGAAGGTGAAGAAGGCGGAGACCCAGGCTGCGCTCCAGAAGGAAGCAAAGATCTCCGAGGCGACCGCGCGCGCCACAGCGGTCAAGGAAGTTCCGAACGGCACCGTAAAGTCCAGCGAGCTCGAGCGCGAGAACGGAAAACTGATCTACTCCTATGACATCACCGTCCCGGGCAAGACCGGAATCGACGAAGTGAACGTCAACGCGGTGGACGGCTCCGTTGTCGCGAAACAGCACGAGAATCCGAAGGCCGAGAAGAAGGAAGCGGCTCAGGAAGCGAAGGAAAAGAAGACCAAGTAACTATCCGGCACGGCCCGGTCGCGACTGAAGGGGAATACGCTTCAGTTGCGGCCGAGCGAGCCGTGCGGGTCCAGCAAGTGATACAGGCTCGGAAGTACCAGCAGCACTATAGGGCCTGACAGGACAAAGCCTCCTATCACGGCGATCGCGAGCGGCTGCATTAGCTGAGACCCCTCTCCCAACGCCAGAGCGAGAGGCGCTAGCGCGAAGGCAGTGGCCAGGATCGTCATAGCCACGGGTCGCAACCGTCGGTGCGCGGAGTCAGCCCATGCTTCCCGCGCAGACTTTCCACTTCGTAGTCCCAGCTGTGCCTCGTGGATGACGAAGATTGCGTTCTCCCCGACGATTCCGACCATCATGATCGCGCCAACGTAGCTCGAGATGTTGAGCGTCATGCCCGTGAGGAGCAGGGCCGCGAGAANNCCCGCCAATACCGCGGCGGCGCACAAAGCCGTCACAATTGGCGCACGCCAGTCGGTGAATTCGAATAGGACCACCACGGACACCAGCAATAGTCCCGCAAGAAGGACATAGAGAAGTCCCCTGAACGATTTTTGCTGCTGTTCATAAAGTCCTCCGTACTCCACCGACATGCCCGGCCCGAGAGCCAAATCGCGAGCAATTCGTTGTCGGATGTCCGCCATCGCTCCTCCCAGATCACGGCCCGAAAGCCGGGCGGTCACTCCGACATACGTCCTAAGGTTCTCGCGATTGATTTCGGTCTCCGGCGTGCCGGTCGTAACTGTGGCGACGGTGGAAAGTGGAATCAGCGTCGATGAGGGCGCACCCGCACGAATCTTCAACTGCGGCAGCGGCGTCGAATCAGCTGCCAATACCCGAAGGTCGTACATCCGATCGCCAATCCTTATTTGACCTGCGACCGTCCCCGTAACTGCCGGCTCGACTTGGGCTGCCACCGTCTGCGTGTTCAACCCGAAGCGCGCCGCCGCTACCGGATCGACGTGTACCTGAAGCGCCGGCCCAGCGATCGTGAGTCCGTTGAAAACGTCTTCCACGCCCGGAATCTTTTCGAGTATGTGTGCTGCCTCATCCGCCTTGGCGGCGAGTATCGCGGGATCGCTTCCGAAGATCTTGACATCGATCGGCTGGGGAGTACCCCCGGTCAGATCGCCGATGTTGTCTTCGAGCAATTGTCCGAAGTCGGTGTGGATTGCCGGCTCAACGGCGCCGATACGCGTGCGCAGGTCATCCATGATCGTCTCGACGTCGTCCCTCTGCTTTTTTGGCTTGAGCTTGATGACGTAGTCGCCGCGGTTTGGCTCGGTAATGAAAAATCCGAGCTGCTCTCCCGTCCGGCGCGAGTAGCTGGCGACGGCTGGATTGGAAACAATGACGCGCTCCGCCTCTCGTAGCATCGCGTCTGTCTCCGTCAGTGAGGTTCCTGGGGGTGTCCAGTAGTCCAGAATGATCGAGCCCTCATCCATCGCCGGAAGGAAATCCGTGCCGATGCGGCCATACAGCAGGTAAGCCACGACGAGCAACGCAACGATGACAGTAACGCCGGCGCTTCCACGTCCTACGAAGACGTCGACTAGCCGCCCATAACCCCTGCCGGCACCGTTTAGCATGGGAGCAAGCCGTTCACGGACTGGTGCGAAATTCCGTCCTGCTGCCCGCGCCATTCGCTTCAGTCGCGACTGCGAGGCGACTCCAGTCGCCGGCCGATGCCGATGGAATACGCCAACCGACACCGGGACGACTACCAGTGCGATCACCAACGAAATCACGAGCGCCAGCGCCATCGTGAGCGCGAGCGGTTTGAAGAAGGCGCCCACGACACCGGAGAGGAGGACGAACGGAACCAGTATCACGATTGTTGAAAGGCTCGAGCCGACGAGCGCCGGTGCCAACTCACTGGCGCCTGTCGCGGTCGCATCATGAAGTTCCTGGTCCTGATCCGGATGGAGCTCCGGATCCGACGTCCGGCGCAAACTCGCACGGGCGTGGTGGCTTTCGATGTTCTCGATGACCACGATTGAATCATCCGCGATCAGACCGAGAGCGGCCGCGATTCCGGCGAGAGTCATCAGGTTGATGGTCTGACCCACTGCACCCAGTGCCAGACCTACGATCGCGACTGTGAGCGGGATTGCCGCCACAGCGATCAATGTGAACGTGACATTGCGCAGAAACAGGAGCAGGACCACTGCGGCCAGCACGACTCCAATGATGATCGCATCACGCGCTCCCCCTACGGAGCCGGCGACGAACGACGCCTGATCGTAGAAGTTGCTCCAATGAACATCCTTGGGCAAAATGTCTGGCTGGTCCCGAAAGATGTTGTCAACGGCGCCAGCGATCGCCACGGTATTTGCTGACGGCTGCCGCACGATGTTGACGAGCACAGCCGTCTGTCCATCTGCCGTCGTGCGTACGTAGGAGACTTCGTCAGTCACGATTATCGTGCCGAGGTCGGAGAGCGTCGCCGGCTGGCCGCCAGGAACCGGAACCGCGATCTTGGCGAGGTCCTCCTTCCCGGTAACTCGGCCGGTCACAAGCGTCAGGTAGAGCTCGTGATTCTGCTCGCTCAGCCCAGTGGACACCACGTCGTTGCTGGCCTGAATCGCCTGTACCACGTCGGATGCGGAAAGCGCGTGGCCGGCGAGCGCCTGAGAACTCAGCCGAACCTGGAACTCACGCTGACGCCCACCTTGAATCTGGACCTGGGATACTCCGGGGATCCTGACGAGAGCGGGCTTGAGCGTGTACTGGGCGAGATCCCACAGCTGGGCTTGCGTCTCAGTGGAAGATGTGAGCGCGTATCCCTGAATCGGGAAGATGGCGGTGTTCATCCATTCGGCGTCGATCCGGGTTTGAGGGGGCAGATCGGGTCTCACGCGTTGGGTCTCCGCTTGCACGCGATCGAGCGCCGCCTTCATATCGGTGCCCCAGTCGAACTCCGCCGAGATCTCGGTTGACCCCCGGGATGTTGTGGATCGCACGAGCACGATGCCGTGCACACGAAGAATCGCTTCCTCCAGCACTCGAGTGACCGTCGGCATCATCTGGGCGGCGGGCTCTTCGCCGACGTCGGCAATCACCTTCACGGTTGGGAACGTGACGGTAGGGAAGATTGCCGACGGAAGGCCCACTGCTTCGTAAATCCCGGCGATTACCAGGATGGCAAGCAATAGGTAGATGCCCGTGGCTCGCTGTCGTGCGTTCGCGACAAACTTCACTGGATTGGGCCGACCGTGGTCGCGCCTTCGCGAACCTTGCTGCCCTCGGGGAGACCAACCTGGCCGGAAACGATGACCCGCTGTCCCGGCGTCAGCGCAGGATACTTGATTTCTACGTTGCCGCCCTGGGTCGCCCCCGTAGTCACATTCACCCAGTGCGTGAGCCCCGCTTGGGTGACGAGAGCAACGCGAGAGATGCCGGATATGTCATCGCGCAGAACAGCCGCCGCGGGGACGATGGGAACGGCGAATTTTTCCCCGACGATGATTTCGACGGTCCCAAACAGTCCGGTTTGAATGGGAGCGCCGGCGGTCTGGAGATTGGTGCTGAAGTCGATGCGCACGGGAACGGTCATGATGCTGTTGCTGTCAGCCGGGAGAAGACCGTGAACTATTCCCGGAACCACGCCCAGCTGACCCGGCAGGTTGACGTTTGCACGCTGTCCCAGCCTCACCTGTGCAAGGTCGCCTTGGGCTATTCGCGCGACGAACACAATGGAACCGGCGGAGGCGATTGTGAGAATGCTGTCCCCCTGGCTCACCAGATCGCCCTGGCTGGCGCTGCGCGAGACTACGACTCCCGCTCGCGGTGCCCGGAGTTGCGTCGCGACGAGGTTTTGTTTCGCGAGCTGGAGTGCCCGCTCGGCGTCACTGCGCTGAGCCGGGGTTGAGGCACTTCTGAGCATCGCCTCGGCTCCGATGAGCGCAGCCTCACTTGGCTGATTTACAACCGCTGCGACCACCTGGCCACCGCCCACGCGTTCTCCAACCGCGATGCGGAGGAGCGTAATGCNNGGGCGCACGGATTTTTTGCAGGTCAAGCGCATCCGTCCTTCCAGGCCCAGTAACAGCAATCGCGATGTTTCCGCGTTGCACCGCAGTCATATGCACGGGTGTGGCGGCCATCGAATCTGCGGCAGTGGTATCGTTCGTCGCCGAACCACTCGTGCTCGCGCTCGCAGGATCGTCACCACGCGAACATGCAGAGAAAGCAGCGAGTCCAAGCATCGTACTCGCCACCCGGATTGCGCGTCGCACGGATTTGCTCAAGGAGTTCCCCATCGGATGTAGTTGGCTTCCGCTTGACGGTAGCGAACAACTGCGTCGCCGTACGCCTGGTTCGCGTTGATCCAGGATGTATAGGCATCCAGCACTTCTAGCGCGGTAGCCGCCCCTCCGGTGTACATGCTCTGGGTCTGGAGGTAGGCGTCACGCGCAATCGGGATGTTACGGTTCCACGTTTCCACTTGCTGATACAACGTTATGAGCTGGGCAGCTGCAAGCTGTGAGGAGAAGCGGACCTGTCGTTTGACGACGATTTCAGAATCTTGGGCTTGTTGCGCCTCGAGACGGGCTCGGTCGAGTCGAGCCTTGAAAACGCCGCCGTCGAAAAAGGGCCAGGACAATGAGAAAAGAACGGCTCCCCCCAGGCCGGTACCGCTGTTCGGACCGGTACCAGAATCGCGCCCGAATACGGGCAGAGCACCCAGATTGGCCGAGACTTGCAACTGTGGCTTACGCTCGGAACGCGTCGCTGCAATCGCGGCTTGAGTTGCCGCCGTGTTGGCTTCAGCCGCACGCACGTCGGGTGTCGCGAGCCACGGAGTTCCCGCCAGGATTGTAGGGAGTCCCGGAGGCGTTAGTGGCGCGAGAGAAAGCGGCGCATCGGGAACCCGTCCCATGAGGTCGTTCAGCTGGAAGCGGGCTTCGTCGAGCGCGCGTTTCGCGTCGNNCCGTGTGGTGAGCACGTCGCTTCCCACGGGCTGACCCGCCGCTCTCCGTCCCTCGACTTGCGAGAGGTAACTCCTCAGTCGCTCGATGCCTTGCTCGCGAAAGGCGATCTCACTTTCGGCCCTCAGGAATTCGCTGAACCAGAGCCTGATGGCGAGGTCCACATCTTTTTCTGCCACGCGAAATCCAGCGCCGGCTCCCTGAAGCCGAAAGTTGGCGGCACTAAGGTTGGCGCGCCTCAAGCCTCCATCAAGCAGCGTGGCAGCTCCAACAACCTGTGCCGCTCCTTGAGAGGTGGTGTAGGCGAGCGGGCCGCCGGTGTTGACAGTGCTCGTAACTGCGAGTTCGGGGGAACGGCTTGCCTTTGATTCGCGCACTGATGTCCGGGCGATATCGACTCCCCGCGCCGCAACGGGCAGGTGCGCGTTTGCATTGCGTGCTTCGCTCAGCGCGTCGTCGAGCGTCAACGGAGGCACCGTGCTCCTCGCCCTTGATGTCTCATTCGGCGATGGAGAGCCAGCCTGCCCACGGGCGAGGCTTGGGATGAGCAGCAGGCTAGCTAATCCAGCATAGAAATAAAACCGTGGTTGTCTGTACACTGGTCGTATTCTACTCGGGTTACCTTGCGCAGGGATTACCTAATCTCGCCGAACTTCGGCGGGACGGTGGCCTTGGCGCTCCGCTCCCTTACTTTACACCATGACGCCGCCGCCCATCGCGCACCCGCCCGAGACCCTCGAAGGCTGGTACTCGCTCCACCAGATCTTTCGATTCACCAGACAGAAGCCGGACGCGACCCGGCTCGCGCGCCTGGTCAAGAGCTCCGCGGCCGCGCTCGCCTCTGGTCCGGGCGCACGCAAGACCAGGACTTCCTCGGCACCAGCCGGCTGGAGTTGTTTCGTGCGTCTCATCGGATCGACGTCGGACCTGATGGTGATTCACTTTCGCGAATCGCTCGACGCGATTGGCGCTGCGCAGAATGCGCTCGCCAGAACCGAATTGGCCAAGGCACTCGAACCCGTCTACGCTTTCCTGAGCGTCACTGAAGCGGGACTCTATCACATCACCGCCGAGCTGGCGCGGTCGGCCGAAGCGCGTGGCGGGAAGGTCGGCGACGCCGAGTACGCGAAGACGCTCGCCTCTCGCTCGACTGCCGAACGCGAAAGCCAGCAAGTAAAACGGCGCCTCTATCCGGAGCTGCCCGAGAAGATGCCCTACGTCTGCTTCTACCCGATGACCAAGCGCCGCGACGCGTCGCAGAACTGGTACACCCTCTCGCTCGATGAGCGCAGCTGGCTGATGCAAGCGCATGGACTGACCGGGCGCCGGTATTCGGGAAAAGTGCAGCAGGTGATTACGGGCGCGATCGGCCTCGATGCCTGGGAGTGGGGCGTCACTCTTTTTGCCGAGGATCCGCTCGAGTTCAAGAAACTTGTGACTGACATGCGCTTCGACGAGGTGAGCGCGAAGTACGCGGAGTTCGGCGACTTCTACGTCGGCAGAATCATCTCGCGCTAGCGCTGCGGGAACTTGCGGGAGGACTGTTGCAGCGCAGGCCGCGCCGCAGAGTTGGCTCTACTTGGCCCGCGGGAGAGTCAGCCTGAAAGTTGAGCCGGAGCCCTCCGTGCTTGACACCGTGAGATCGCCGTTCATCGCCCGCGCTAGCTCGCGGCTGATCGCAAGCCCGAGTCCTGTGCCCTCGTGAGCGCTGCTGAGCGACCTTCCGAGCTGTACGAAGGGCTCGAAGATCGCTTCCAGCTTTTCGGCCGGGATGCCGGCGCCAGTGTCGATTACCTCGATCGAGGCGGTGTTCACAGACTCGCTGCATGCCACTCTCACGGTTCCATCCGGGCCCGTGAATTTGATCGCGTTCGAGAGGAGATTCCAGACCTTGCTGCCGGCGGTTGGCGTGGCCCTGTAAGCACGGCGTGAAATCGAGAGCGACCTCTATGGCAAGCTGCTTCGCCGTCGCCGCGCGACGCAGGGTTTCGAGCATTCGTGATCACTTCCCGGGGATCGACTGGTCCGGCCTCCAGCCGGAACTTCCCCTGATGCGGCGGTCAGGGACGAGCTTGTGCCGACCGGGCCCGGCTATGTGCCCAGTCTGAAAACGCACGAAGGAGAGTGCTCGCAATGAGCGAGCCGGTTGGCGGATCAGGAAGTCCTCGCATCATCACGTTTCCACCGTCTTCCGTCCAGAAGACGGTGACGTCGCGAGAGTCTTCGTCGGGAGCGTGACCGAGAGAGATCGCCGGACCAGAACCAGCGACATGGTCTGCGACCGTCACGGCCGGCAGGACAAGGCGGCGCTCGAATTCGGCAATCTGAACCGCGCCGTCCCTGGAACGGATCCAGCTGGCGACGAATCGATCTCCGTTGGCAATCAGCCGGAGACCGGGGGATGGGGCAACCACGGCCTCGGTCGTGAGGGGTCGCGTGGCTGGGTGCTCCGGGTGCTCCGGATCCACCATGATCGCCAGGACGGCACTCTGATTGAACGGGGTAGCCACGATGGCGAGCTGCTGATTCGTACCAATCGCCGCGGCAACGGACGCCCAGCCACTGGCATGGAAGGCCAGACGCGATGTGGCAATCTCGCCATTGCGCATGATGCGCAGGACGATCGAAGATTGGACCGTATCCGAGGAACCAGTCTCGATGGTGATCAGGGCGACGGCGTCTGGTACCAGGCGAACAGCCTGACCGCCCTCCGCGCCCCCGAGAGTGGACCCTCGATCGAACCGGCCGAGCGTTCCCTGAATCCCGGACGGCGTCACCACCCTGGCGACCATGGTGCGCTCATCTTTCTCCATTGACAGCAGCACACCGCCCGGGTCGTCCTGCTCGAACGGCAACCAGTCGGTCGGATAGAGCGCGGGATCGTTGGTGACCACGAATGAAGGTGAGCCGGGAGCATCAGAGCTGACGAATTGAACGCCGTTGCCGCTGCAGCGGCTGTACCGCCATCGAGCGCCCCGCACGATCAGCGCTTCTCCTACGCAGGCGGTATCTTGCGTCGGAAGGACCAGCGGATGCTCGTTCCCATCTGCATCGATGCGAACGATCGTCCGTGGTTGCCAACTGTCAGGCTTCCCGCTGACAAGGATGAGCTCATTCTCCCCGACCATCCCGGCATGACGGACCTGATCATGTCGCGCTACACGCACTGCATCCATCTTGTAAGGATGCCAGTCCGCGCAACTTGCGAGCTCTGCCAGCAGGCCGAGTATGAAGGCCCAGACTCTATTTTTCAGCCAATGCCTCCGATGGGGCCTTGTCGCTCCGCAGCACGAAACCCTGATCCGGCTCGGCTCCGGTACAGGTCAGGCACGGTTTGACCGCTACCGAGAAATCGGGCGAAAAAGGGCCGTCGTCGCCCACGCCTCCCGTACCGCATACACCTCCAGTGGTGCAGTCCGTACCGAAGCCGCCATAGCAGTACTGAACTCCATTCGCGTATCCCGACGAGCACATTTTCACCAGGCTGGAATCCATGAGCGTGCATTTCTCGCACGCCGAAGCGGACGACACGAACCCAACGACGACAAACAGCAGTACAGCGATCACTCCGATTCTCACTCTCATTCCTTCCTCCTATGATTCAGCCGGCGTCTCAGCGTCCGGCTTTCTCCAAATCCACCGTCTTTCGCTCATCAGGCGTCAACGTCACGTCGACGATCGCGGCAAGAGCACCGCCGNNGCCCCATCCATTCCGATGGCGACGACACACGCACGAGCTTCCATTCCTCCGGAGCAAGCGCCGGAATCGTGAGTGCCACAGCACCCGGCAGTCTCGGCACGTATGACGAGACATCGATCATGCGGCCGTCGGGTGAGACCAGCCACAGTCCGCTGAATCGGTCTATCGCAGGCAGAGAGGTGACACGTAGCGTTGCGGGGTTCGCGGGCAGTACAAGTCTCGCGGGCTCGCCGGCGAGAACGCGGTATCCCTGCGCCCCGCTGAAGGAAGTCACACCGCACGAGACCGTGGATCGGGTGGCGACANNTCCATCCGGCCCGGGCAGAAGACACGTCACCTTCGCGCCGGAAACGGGGGCGCCAAACGTTTCCATGACGCTGCCGGTGATCGCCAAGCCACTGGTGACCTCCAGATCGGCGTATGCAACCTCGGTACTGGACACGGTGACGCTCTTCTGCGCCTGTCCTTTTCCCGATACGAACACGACCCATTCTCCCGGAAGTAATCCTTCGATCCGCGCCTCGCCGTCCGTTCCGGTTTTCACCGGCCAGGCGATGAGCGGGAAGTCCGTCGTGGGCTGATGCTGCATGCGCGCCATGACCATCGCGCCGGCGAGTGGCTGGCCCTCTGAATGGAGGCGCGCCACGATCACGCCCTGCGCGAGCTTGATCTCCACCGGCTGTGAGGGGTCGACGAACGGGGTGTTCCCAACCCAGATCAGTTGCCTCGTGCTGCGCAGGCGGACGCCGACTAAATAGGTGTCGCGTCGCGGCAGGATGGCCACGAATTCTCCCGATGACGACAGCTCCACCGATGGAACCGAGTCCGATCGGGTGGTGCTGAGGATGTCGATGTTTCCCGAGAGATCCGCCACGTTCCCGGAAACACGCCCGCGAAAGACGAGCGGCTTGAACATCGCCTCCATCTTCTTGGTCTCGCCGGNNCAGTTGCCACCGCCCTGGCAGCAGGCGGCTGAATTCGACCCGATCCAACTCTTTGACGCCCTCTGCCGTGCGCCTCTCGGCGGCGCCATCGAGCGGGTCGAGAGAGAGCGTCAGAATATAGCCGCCCGGAAACTGTTCGAGGAACCCTGGATCGAGTTTCGGCTGCACGACCAGGCTTGCCGGCTTCGGTATTCGCAGGGGATCGATGATTCTGGGCTGCGTCGGGTCGGCGCGGATGTTCTCGATGACGGAACGATCGCCGTCCGAAGATCGTGCCACGACGGCCAGCTCCGGACCGGCCGGCAACCGGTTGAAACGCGCCCAGCCATCGGNNAGGGACGGACGCATCCAGGCCACCATTCGTAATTGCGGATATAGAGACGACCGCACTCGCCACTCCCGTTCCGTCGTCCGTTGCGACGCGAACAGCGGCACTCCCGGCCGCCGTCAACGTGCGCTCTCCGAGCCATACCGGATCGCCCAGAGAGAGCTCCCTCGGAAAGACGATCGGCGAGAATGGCTCGAAATCGAGAACGAANNCCCGCCTTTCGCCACCGCGACCGGGACCGCGATGGTCTCGGGTCGGGAGCAGCCGTGAAAGACCGCCATTCCGGCGACCGGAAGCCGGAGGCTCTCGCTCGCGGTCTTGATATGGAGACTCGCTCCGGCGAGATCTCGAACGGAAGCCCCTGCGACCGCTCCGTCCTCTCGTAGCGGAAGGACGACAAAGCGATCGCCGGTCGTTCCGAAGTACGGCCCGGTGAAGCCCGTGGTGTCGAGGTAAAGGAGCGTTCCGGCACTGACCTTCTCACTGGCGCACGGCATGGAACGCGGAGCTCCGTTGCCATCACGTCCAAAGGCCTCGATCGTTGCAGCATCGAATCGAGGGATCGGTCTCACCAGGACCGTGGCCACGGAGCTCGACGCTGCCTTCGTCTTCGGAAGCTCCAGTCGAAGCTCACGCGTCCCGCCACTCTGGAGAGCTACGGTGCCGAGCTTGACCGCGTGACTGAATGTACGGGGATC
>PKVB01000121.1:11651-12452 GCA_003131365.1 Gemmatimonadota bacterium
ACCTCTTGCCGTGAGCGTGACGACGAGCTCCGGCGCTTCGCGATCGAACGCCAGCCGAAGTGTTGCTCCGGGGTGCATCACGAGGTCGATCGACGTGGAAACGCCGTCCTTCGGGGGTCGCCATGTCGTCGCGTACCCTGCCGATTCGGCAACGATGGTGGTGCTCGTACCTTCAGGCAGCAGTAAGGACCAGGTACCATCCGCGGCGGATCTCGTGCGCCAGTCGCTGGCTNNGGCGAAGTGGCGCGCCGCGAGCTCGCTGGCATTTCCGAGCGGCGCTTCGATGAACGCGTTGACGTCTCCAATCGTCACGTCAGGCAGGGATTGTCCTCGTTCGTCGCGCACCGTGCCGGTGACCGCGCGCATCGCGGGCAGAGCAACGCGGAATTCGTTCTTGCGAGAGGCGCGAATCGTGACCGGATCAGAGATCTTGACTCCCATCCTGCGAAAGCCCGCGACGATTCGATACTCCCCCTCGGGCACTTCGAGNNTGGCGTTTAACGCCTCGACGACGATCTTCACGGGCACTACGCCGGTACCCGCGGAAACGAGCGGAGCGTACCCGACGGAAGCGAAAGCCGCCGCAATGAACAGGAACTTTGACGAGGACATATGGACGACGGTAGGTGGGGAAGACGGTCCTGTCAATTGCGACCTAACTCCATAAGAACTGAGAAGCTGGCGCCCCCAGTCGCTACGTGGGCGGTGGCGTAGGCGGGGCCTGTACCGGAAACACCTGCTGCACCGCGTCGCTCTGCGCGGCGTCGACTGGTAGCTCCACCGTGAATCGGGCGCCGTGGC
>PKVB01000009.1 GCA_003131365.1 Gemmatimonadota bacterium
GCTCGTGGCTCATCGCGCCGAGGAACGCCGTATTCGCCCGGTTCGCGGCCTCGGCATCATCGGCGAGACTGCGTTCGCGCAGTGCACCGAGGAGCATCTGCTCGGCGACCTGCCGCTGTAGGTCGAGGGCACCGTCGGGCGAGCTTGACTCGCGAATCTCGATCCCGAGAGCTTCGGCCCGCCCGTCGTCCGTGATCACCCGCCACACGCTGCACTGCCAGCCGCTCGCTCTCTCGCTCGACGCGTCGATGCGCTGATCCAATAGCTCGACGCCATCGCGAGCTGCCCGATCGAGAAGCGCGCTCAGCGCTCCTCCCTCGGTCCCGGTGAACACGGTGGCGATTGGTACTCCGGGCGTCTCACCCTTGGCGATGCCGGCCAAGCGGGAGAAGGCGGAATTGGCGTAGACGAGCTTGCGCTCAGCCCCACGTGTAATGGCGAACGGCAGCGGGGATCGACGCATCGCCTGCTGGACGGAAATGCCCATGCGACGGTTCTCCAGCAAAAGTGATTTTGATCCAGGAAATCTTTGCTACCAAGCGTGGTACCAACGACTTCAGTAACTGAACCAGATCCCGTTGCAATGCGACGGAGAGCCTGAGTCGGCGGAAATTGTTGTAGGGCGTGCGAAGGAGACGTCTTTGGTCTCCGATTTTGTATGCAATACACCAGATGTTTATCGGTGTTCCTAACCGCAAACTGAAGACAACCGGCCGGGGAACTGCAAACTGAAGACTACCGGCCGGGGGCCGTCGGCGGGTCGGCCTTGGGGTCCGGGCGGGCTGTTTTGTGCGCGCAAGCTGGCGGAGGGGGTGTGCGATCGGTACTGGAGAGACATTTCAGAAGCGCATACAACATCTTTCGCACCCGTATTGTCTGGGTGACTAGCGAGCGGAAGTCGTCCTCTGAAATCGCCTTGGTGTCGTAACCCAGAATCAAGTGGTACTCCAGCTCCGAGCTCGAGTTGAGCGCGTAACGCAGAAACCGCGCGAATTCCTTCTCGCTCTCCTGCCTTCTTCCCTCGGCGATGTTCGCGGGAATCGACGTCGCCGCGCGAAAGAGCTGACTTCGCAGCGAAGCGTAGCGACTGCCGCGAATCAGAGCCGCCATCACTTTCTCCCGCCCCCCTATCCATAATCAGCGCGCAGAAGCAGCCAGCCCGCAGCCGAGAGCCGTCCCGCCGAAAGCCCCCGGCCGGTAGTCATACGTTGCAGTTAAATCCGTTAGCCATACTTTAGCATTAACCCAACTCGCTCCAACCCATGATCCAGGAAAACCTCGAGATTCCCGCCGCCGGCGGAGTCACCGAAGCACTGTTAGTGCGACCCGACTCCAGCGACCCATTCCCGGCCATCATCAACCTCACCGACGGACTCGGCTTCCGCCCCGCATTCGCCGAGCAGTCGAAGCGCATCGCCGAGCGCGGCTACGTCGTGCTCACGCCCAACATTTTCTACCGGGTGTCGAAATCGCCGGTCTTTCCGTTCGAGCCCGATTTCGGTAACGACCGCACGCGTGAGCGATTCCGCGAGTTGACGGGCCCGCTCACCCCGGTCGCAATGGAGCGCGACGGCTCGGCGTACGTCGATTTCCTGGCGTCGCAGCCGTTTGTCGGCAGCGGACCAATGGGTGTCATCGGCTTCTGCTTCGCCGGCAAGTTCGCGCTGCTCGTCGCGGCGGCGCGTCCCGATCGCGTCGCCGCTGCTGCTTCATTCCACGGCGGCGGATTGTTCACCGACACCATCGACAGCCCGCATCTCGTCCTGCCACGCGTGAAAGCGCGGCTTTACTTCGGCCACGCCACCAACGACCAGAGCATGAACGCCGAGTCGATCGAGAAATTCGAGTGGGCGCTACGCTCAAGGGGCGGCGAGTACGAGAGCGAGATGTACGATGCCAAGCACGGCTGGATGATTCGTGGCGGCCGCGTCTATGACCGGAAAAACGCGGAACGAGGATTCGAAAAGTTGATGCAGCTCTTCGACGACACTCTTCAGACGGCCGAGGCGCGCGGCTAATCGCGCAGTCTCGACGTCTGCGCCGGTCAGTCGGGCGAGGGTATCCTCTTCGGCTCCGGGCTCTCGCTCGTTGGTTGTCCGTACGATCTTCGTGAAACCAAGCATTAGTCGCTCTTAGACGGCGTCAGCGCACCGATTGTCGCTCGTGGGTCGTCGCCTACGAGGACACCCTTACCCTCCTTCCCACTGAGTTCGTAACTGCGCGCGGCGCTTGCGCCGCATCGGTGGCGCGGTGACTACGACCAGGTCGCGCACGCACGCCCGAAAGCCTGCATCGAGTTTCGCTCCCGCGCGAAGTGCGTGCGCGGACAATGCTCAGCACGCGCTGCCGCGGATTGCGGCACGCCGGCCGAGTTGACTCAGCTGTTCGACGCGCGTGCTCTTGCAGATCCTTGCGCCGACCCCGCGCGATGGATCAGGAGGATAACCCACGGAGTGACTGGGTTACCGGCGGCTAGCGTAGCTGGACTGGGCTCTCGCGGCGTACATTAGATGCCCCCGCCAAATGAAGCCGTTGAACGATCTCTTCGATCAGCTCCAACAGACGTTCGGGAGCAACTATACCATAAAGAGGGAGCTGCGCGCGGGCGGAATGGCCCGCGTGTTCGTGGCTCGCGACGAATCCCTCGGCCGGGAAATCGTCGTGAAGGTGCTGCCACCGGAGCTCACCTACGAATTCTCGGCGGCACGATTCGCCCGGGAGATCAAGCTCGCCGCCGCGCTCCAGGAGCCGCACATCGTACCGGTACTCACGGCCGGTCAGACAGTGGGCGGGCTCCCATACTTTACGATGCCGTTCGTGCGTGGGGAGTCGCTGCGCACGCGCATCCTCAAGGGCCCGGTTCCGCTCGAGGAGAGCCTGAGCATACTGCGCGATGTCGCCAGCGCTCTCGCCTACGCGCACCGGCAGGGCATCGTGCATCGTGACATCAAGCCCGAGAACGTTCTGCTCAGCGAGGGCACGGCGGTCGTCACGGATTTCGGAATCGCGAAGGCAGTTCAGGCAGCGCGAAAGGAAGGGGCGAAGGGAGGGGCTGAGATTACGCAGCCAGGCGACAATGTCGGAACCCCCATGTACATGGCCCCCGAGCAGGCGGCCTCCGACCCGGCAACAGACCAGCGAGCGGACATCTATGCGTGGGGTGTCGTCGCCTACGAGCTGATCTCGGGCAAACACCCCTTCGCCGAAAAGACATCGCCGCAAGCCCTGCTGACAGCGCAGATGTCGGATACACCACCTCCGATAACGGGCACCAACTCGAGGGTTCCGCGATCGATCGCGGATCTGGTGATGCGTTGCCTGTCGAAGACCGCCGCGATGCGTCCGGCCACGGGAACGGAGCTTCTCGCGGCGCTCAACGATCCATCGACCACGCGGTTCCCGCGCTTTCATGTGGACTCGCGACGCAGACGAGGAGTTCTCGTCGCAACGCTCGTCATCGCCGCGGTGCTGGTTGGTGGAGCGGTCTGGCGCGCGCGAGCCGCGTCGGACAAGCCGCCCTTGATCGCAGTGCTTCCCTTCGAGACAGAAGGGCCGGGCGCCGATTCGAGCTTCGCCGACGGACTCCGCGACGCCGTCACCGGAAAGCTCGCGCGTCTGGGGGGACTGAGCGTCATCGACCGGAAAAGCGTTTCGTCGCTCGCCGCATCTCCGGGAACGAGTCCGCAGGAGGCGGGGAAATCACTCGGCGCAGATTTCGTGTTGCGGGCATCGGTGCGCTGGGCGAAGGGAGCTGACGGTCAGCCGCTAGTGCGGGTGAGCCCCGTGCTCATACGCGTGTCCGACGGCACCACGAGCTGGGCGGGTGAGCCGGAGGTCGTGTCCCCCGCGGATCCTTTCACCATCCAGGCACACGTCGCGACGAGGGTTGCCGAGGCGTTGGATGTGGCGATGATCGATCGCGAGCGAACGACGATGGAGATGCGCGCGACGGGCGATACCGGTGCTTTCGCCGCCGTCGTCCGTGGCAAGCGCATCAATGAGGAGAATACGACTGCGTCTTTTTCGGAATACGAGAAGGCGCTGCGTCAGTTCGAGCACGCGTACCAGCGAGATCCGGGCTACGCGGATGCTCTCGGGCTTGCCGCGCAAACCATGGCGACGATGTCTTACGCGCGTGGGATCAAGATGCTCGACTCGGCGTCTTTCCTCGCGCAGCGCGCTCTGGAAATGGATCCAACGCAGGCCAATGCCGTTGCAACGGTGGCGTTTCGTGGGCTCGACCGCCCCTCAGAGGCTCTCTCCATCCTCAGGCGGGCGGTGCGCGAGAACCCCTCGAGCATCGAGCTCCTGGCTTACGAGCAGCGCGCACTCCAATTCGTCGGTGATTCCGCCGGCGCGTGGGAGGGTGCCAAGCGCCTCGTTCTGCTGGCGCCGGGTTCCAAACCGGTGCTCGCGACGAGCTTCAATACCGCGCTGGCACTCCGGCGGTACCGTGACGCGGCGGATCTCGTGGCGCGGGAGCGAGAGCTCGATCCCGCCGCCCTTGGCCCTATCTTCGACGCCGCAACGCTCGCCGAAAAGCTCGGTGACAGGGCTGGTGTCGCGCGAGCAGTGCAAGAGCTGAGAGCTCGCGGGGGCAGACTGGGCGCCCTGGATGGGGAGTTCATGCGGAATGGTGACGCAGCGCTTCAGAATGAGATCGCCACCGGCTCTCTGGCGTCGTTCGCACCAGGCTCCGCGCTCGATAGCGTGAATTTCTACGCCGAGAAGGCCGAGCTGTTCGCGGGCCGCGGAGATTACGCCCGCGCCCGCACGCTTGCGGATTCCGCCTGGCGCCTCGAGAAGCAGATGGCGGACGATCCGAATCAGTCTGCCTTCGTGAGGCGCACACAGTATGAGGTTCTGGCGTGGCTCGCCGCATTGCTCGGCGATCGTCGGAGCGCGCTGGACTTGCTCCGACACGCCGGAGAGAGTCCTACTATCACGATGTATCCCAAAGGCGTCGAGGCGGTGCAGTTGTCGTGCACGAGGGCAGCCGTGTACGGGTTTCTGGGCGACGCTGAAACGATGGTGCCCTTCGCTCGGCGCTGTTTCACCAGCGCGAACGGTTATCCCATTGCGTACCTGAAGGATCCCGAGTTCGCGTGGCGTATGAAAGATCCGCGCATGAGAGCTCTTGCTGGAACGCAGGCGACAGCAAAGTCGGGCAGCCGGTAATCTCTAACGCTGCGCTCCTGAAAAAAGCGAGGGCGGCCACACAACACGGCCGCCCTCGTGAGGCTGCCCACTCCGTTCAGTGCGATAGCACCGACTTTCCTGACCGATCCGCCGCAATGGTAAACAGCGCCACGCTTCTTCCGAGATTCTGGCCGCCTTCGATGTCGGTTCTGTAATGAATGCCGGCGTACATGCGCGAGAGTCCGGCTTGGATGACCATCGCCTCGAGGTCTGTGCGCCTCTCGGGAAAGAACGTGCTCAAAACTTCCGCGGCCGCACTGGATACGCAGCTGTGTCCCGATGGATAGGACGGATGGTTGGGTCTCCCGACTGTTGCGAGCGTCGTGATACCTGGGTCCGCGTTCCACGGCCTGATAAACCAGTACGTGAGTTTGCTATCCCAGCATCCGATGAGAGCATCGGCCACGGTGCTGCTGACCAGCGCGAATACGTGCGTCGCCTCGCGCTCGGAGAGACCGTGCGCTGCGATTTCCTGTGACGCCTGATCGAGCCAGAAGCCAGGTGGAGTAGGGGTGCCCGGATTCAACGCCCAGAAGTTCGCGATCTGTATCTGCTCCGCCGTCCGCGTATCACTGATCTGTCGGATCTCGGCGAGCACCGCGTTGAAGGCGGCGCCGCCGAACGTTGGCGGCGGCCCGAGACGAAACTGATTCGCCGAAGTAAGGAACCACCGGGTCATTCCCGGAAGCTGTCCACCTGCGGTGGGCGTGGCCGGGTCCGTGCTGCTTGTCCAGAAACCAGGCCCCAGCGGTGCGACGGCCGTGTTCGGGTTGGAAAACCCATCGACACGCCCATGCGCAACCATCTCGGCACCTGCCGCGCGCCCGATTGCCTCGCCCGCGGCAAATGCTGCCTGCGGTTGGCCCGGCCCAGCATTCGCCTGCGCCGTCACGAGGTCCTCGAGCATCTGGACGCTCGCCGGGAATAGGTAGCTCAACACCACTACCGACGCGCCAGCGACGGCACCGCGATCCGTTTCGAGACGCTGGCCGCTCTCTCTCAGCTCCCGGTGATCCCTCAAGCCGCGATCATCGCGATCATCGCGATCTGCGTTGGTTCTCGAGCTCCTTCGCTGTGAGAGTCGGCCTCCGCTGCCAATGCCGTTGCCCGAAGCATCTGCACTCTTAGTATTCGGCACGCCGACGGCTGCTTCGGCCCGCTGCACCGCGAGGTACTGCGCTACGCCAAGGAGTGGATAGGCGCGCCCGGCAGCGAGCGGGCTAAAGCCGGCCCCAGCGACGAGATCGCGCGCCTTCTGCTGCCAGACGGGACTCACGAGTCCTTCATTCGATGGAACACCCTCGCGGGACGCGTCTACCGATGGAACACCCTCGCGGGACGCGTCTGCGCGCGAGCTCGGCCCCGCCACGCCAGGCTGGTCCGATGCGCATGCGCTTACAAGCGCCAGTGCACCAATGGTCGCTGCGAATCGCGCGTGTTTGCGCAAAGCATTGGATGGGAAGATCGAGGAACGGATTGCCATGCTGACTCCTTGTGCTGAGTAAGTGGTGGGTCTCGCGATTTGAGTGTTGGTCGCGAGAAAACGGCGCGGCGAAACACCGTTGCCACTATGGTGATGTCCTGTCGTCAGCTTCTCGTTTTTCGGTCGTTTTGAAACGCTCCCCCGGTAACTCGGCTACATTATTCCTCCCGAATCGGCTATCCGCCGTTTTCCGTCGTTCAGGTTCGCGAGTCTATCGATGCTGTCGCTTCGCCTCTTTGGAGGCATCTCTCTCAGCGATCCAGTGCGCACGATCCCGGCGCGGGCGAGCCAGCGCCGGCAACTCGCATTGCTTGCAGTGCTGTCCGTGCCAGCTGCCAAGCCGTGTAGCCGGGATAAACTGGGCGCGCTGCTATGGCCGGAAGCCGCCTCTGAGCACGCGCGTCGTTTGCTGTCTGATACCATTTACGTGCTACGCACCGCGCTCGGCGATGATGTAATCCTGACAGTGGGCGAGAACGTCTCGATCAACGTCGATCGCCTGCAGGTGGACGTGCTCGAGTTCACGCGCGCGACGGAGAAGGGCGATTACCGCAAAGCCGTCGACATTCGCAACGGCGGCGGCCCTTTTCTCGATGGTGCGCGTCTGCTCGACTCGTCGGAGTTCGAACACTGGGCAGAAGTGACGCGCAGCGATCTGGACGCGGCCTACCACGACGCGCTCAGGCGAATTGCCGAAGCCGCGAGCAGTGCGGGCGATTTGCCCGGCGCGGTCGGTTGGTGGCGACGACTCGCGGGAGAAGATCCACTCAGTGCTTCAGTGGCACTCGAGCTGTTGCGCGCATTGGACGCGACAGGCGATCGCCCTGCCGCCCTGGCATTCGCGCGCGTTTATGAAAATCTTCTGCGGAGCGAGCTCGATTCTCTACCGGATCCGTCGTTTGTCGCAATCGTCGACAAGCTGCGCCGCGGCGAAGCCATCCGACCTGGCGCGACGTCGAGCCTCGCCGGCCAACGAATCCCGGACCAGCCGGCGACGCCACCCGCGGGTGGCTCGGTGCGGAATGACAGTGCTTCGGCGCCCTCGGAGCATCCAGTTGTTGTCGCGCGAGTGCAAAGACGGTGGCAGACGCCGGCCTTGGCTGCTTCCCTTCTTATAGTAGTCGCTCTCGGTGCGTCTGCAGTTTGGCGCGCTCGATCTCTTGCGAGCGACCCGCCCACGCCCGTCTCCACGCAGTCAACGCTGGCCGGTTGGACGAGTGCGGCGCCGACGAAGAATGCCGCGGCGTACGACTTGTACTTGCGCGCCAGACACGATCTGGAGATGCGCAGCGACACGGGATTTCGCGCCGCGGTAGCCGACTATCGCGCGGCCATTGGGCTCGATTCGACCTTTGCCGACGCGTACGCGGGACTCTCGGAGGCCTACTCGTTGCTCCTGAATTCCCCGTCCGACGGCTATCCGTCGCGAGAGACTGCTCGGGCGGCCGAGTCGGCGGCGCTGAAAGCAATCTCGCTGGCAAACTCGCGCGCGCCGGGCCACCTCGCGCTCGGATTAGTGCGGATGACCGGCCGCATGAATTTCGCGGAATCGGAGCGAGAACTGTTGCGGGCGCGCGCTCTCGATCCGGCTGATCCGGACACGCGCGGCTTTCTGGTCACGCTCCACGCCTGGACGGGCCGCCCCGACGAGGCGCTGCGTGAGGCGCGGGCGGCGGTGAGCGCAGATCCACTGTCTATGGACGCATTGCGCGAGCTGGCGCGAGCGCTGTATTTCGCGCGCCGTTATGAGGAAGAGTTGGTCGATGTCGATCGCATGCGTACAATCGCGCCGGTGCGCGCTGCTAACCTGTTCGCCGCTGAGACGTACGACATCGAGGGACGGTACGAGGCGGCATTGCGCGAGCTCGCCCACAATCCCAACGAGTACGCCAAAGCAATCCGCGGTTATACGTTGGCGCGGATGGGGAATCGCGCTGCCGCCGACAGCGTGCTGCGGGATCTGGTCGACAGGTGGCGCCGCGGAAAGACGGGCGCTTTCGAGGTCGCGATCGTGTACCTTGGCGAGCGTGACCTGGACCGAGCGTTCCAGTGGATCGACAGGTCCTTTGACGATATGTCCTTTCGGGGAGAGATAATGGACCCGCTCTACGACGATCTGCGGGCCGATCCCCGGTTTGTTGCAGTGGCGCGGAGAATTGGTCTTACGTCACCCGCTCTGAAATCAGCGAGCACGGTCGCCGGCCTTTAGCCGCGTAGATGCCCGTACTCGGACTGGGGCTTGCCGCACTTGGCCGGCCGGGATACGTGACGTTGAATCATGCAAGCGATCTGGGCAGACGTTACGACCCGGTGATCATGGAGTTGCACGCGCACCACGTGCTTGATGCGGCGTTCGAGGCCGGGATCCGCTATATCGATGCGGCGCGGTCATATGGCCGGGCGGAAGATTTTGTAGCGTCCTGGCTTCGCACGCGAGCGATCGAGCCAGGCCAAGTCGAGGTAGCGTCGAAGTGGGGATATACCTACACGGCCGGCTGGTCGACGAGCGCCACGCAGCACGAGGTCAAGGAGCATTCGCTCGCGGCCTACCTTCGCCAGCTCCATGAGAGCATCGAGCGACTCGGTCCTTATCTATCGCTCTATCAGATCCACTCGGTGACCGCCGAGGGTAAGACACTGGAGGACGACGCGCTCATCGATGCGATTGCGGGATTGCGCGAGAGGGGCATCAGGGCAGGACTGACTGTCAGCGGGGCGGGGCAGGACGTCGCCATTCGACGGTCTCTCGAAGTGCGTCGCGATGGCGAACGGGTCTTCGATTCAGTGCAGGCGACTTGGAATCTTTTGGAGCGAGGCGCCGAGTCAGCGCTCGAGGACGCGCACGGTGCGGGAATGAAGATCGTCGTGAAGGAGTCTCTGGCTAACGGTCGCTTGACTCAGGCAAATCGAGACGACGACGCGTTCTTCTCGCCGGTTGTCGCACGAATCCGCGAGCTGGCCAAGAGTCGGGGCTTGACCGTGGAAACGCTTGCGCTAGCTGCCGCGCTCGCGCGTCCATGGGCCGATGTTGTATTGACCGGGGCAGCGACGGTCGGGCAGATCCAATCGAATGTCGCCGCGCTGGAACTTGCCTACGATGCTGAACTAGAAGAGAAGCTTCGTTCGGTTTCTATCAACTCTACCGAATACTGGCGCGCTCGCAGCTCCTTTAGGTGGAACTGATCAGAGTAAGCCTCTACTGTGCTTCCGTTTGATCGCCATCGTCTTCCTCCTCCGCGTCCGTCACAACGGCGCTCTTTCGACCAAAAAAGCTGAATGGGAGCGGGAAGCGCATGCGGAGCACCCGCTCTCGCCTGCGCTCGGCGTCGAGATTCAGGGAGCGGGCCTGGAGCAGGTCGTCGAGAGCAATCAATCCGAGAAGCTCGCGCCCTTCGCTCCGCGCGACGACCGGGAAACGCGTAAGTCCGGTGTGAGCCATGCGGTGCACCACTACGCGCAGCGGCTCGTCGGGATACGCAAACGTAGGCGTCGAGCGAATGATCGTCGGGAATTTCTCCCCGGCGCCAGCCCCTCCATCATCCACGAGTTTTTGCAGGTCCACGCGAGTGACGACGCCGAGCACGCGCTGCGATCCATCGACTACGGGGAACAAGCGCTGCGGGCCCTTCGTTGGATCGACGCGCAGCGATTCCACCAGCAGAGCGGATGGCGCGGTTGGTGGCAGCGCCACGATGTTGGGCCTCATGACTTCCTTGGCGAAAAGAATCTCCAGCGGGTCGACCGCATATTCGCGACTCAGATGGAACCCGCGGCGCGCGACCTTCTCTGTGAGAATGGAGCGGCGCAGGAAGAGCACAGTGAAACCATGCGCGATCGTCACGGCGACCAACAGCGGCAGCATCATGTTGACGTCGTGCGTGAGCTCCAGCATGAAGATCACGCCAGTGAACGGCGATCGCATCGTGCCGCCGAGTATCGCACCCATGCTCACGAGCGCCCAGAATCCGGCTCCTTCCGCCGGCAACACCAGCGACTCGAGACCACCAAGAGCGCCACCCATCATGAGAAGCGGCGCGAGGACACCTCCCGACGTGCCCGAGCCGAGTGACACCGACCAGATAATGGACTTCACGATGAGGATGAGGATGATCAGCCGCAGAGTGATCTGCCCCTGCAGCATCGCACCGATCGTGTCGTAGCCGACGCCCAGTGCCTGGGGACATACGAGACCGCCGATGCCGATCACCAGGCCGCCGATCGCCGGCCACCACAT
>PKVB01000109.1 GCA_003131365.1 Gemmatimonadota bacterium
GCAGGCAACGGCGAGCGTCGGGATCATCGCCGTCGACGCCTTCCGCTGGGCCACCGACTGCATCGTGCTCGCCGCAACAATTATCGCCGCGACGCTGATGATCGACTACAGTGAGCGCGAGCAGCTCGTCTCCGCGGAATCGTACGTGCTCCTCCTGCTCGCGGCCGGCGGCATGATGCTCCTCGCCGCCTCGCGCGATCTCATCATCGTCTTTCTCGGCATCGAGCTGATGTCGATCGCGATCTACGTTCTCGTCGGCCTCAATCGCCGACGCGAGAGATCCGCCGAGGGCGCGATAAAGTATTTCCTGCTCGGCGCGTTCTCGACGGCGTTCCTGTTGTACGGCATCGCTCTCGTGTACGGAGCCACGGGTGCTACCAACTTCGTCGCCATCCGGTCCAACATCATCAGCTACGGCCTCGAGCACAGCGGATTGCTNNGCGGTGCCGTTCCACATGTGGGCGCCGGACGTCTATGAAGGCGCACCGACCCCGATTACCGCGTACATGGCTGCGGCCGTGAAGGCCGCATCATTTGCCGCGCTCTTCCGGCTCTGGCTCGAAGCCTTTCCCACATTGCTTTCGACATGGCACGAGGCAGTGTGGTGGCTGGCCGCGCTCACCATGGTCGTCGGTAATCTGGTCGCGTTGGCACAGAGGAATATCAAGCGACTGCTCGCATATTCGAGCATTGCCCACGCGGGCTACATCCTGGTCGCACTCGTCGTGGGCACGAGCCTCGGCAGCTCCGCTTTCATGTTCTACCTCTTTGCCTACACAATGGCGACGCTCGGCGCCTTTGCCGTGATCGTCGCGCTCGGCCGGGCGGGAGAGGACAACATGGGCGTCGAGGAGTACGCCGGCCTCTGGAGCGTCAGACCAGGACTCGCGGTGGCGATGGCGGTGTTCATGCTCGCCCTGCTCGGCTTCCCGATCTTCGGCGGAATTGGATTCTTCGCCAAGTGGTACATCCTCGAGGCCGCACTCAAGGCCCCGTTCCCGCAAACCAGACTCGCTGTGATTCTGGTCGTCATGAGTGTCGTCAGCGCGGGATACTACCTGTACGTCGTGATGGTGATGTTCATGAAGCCGCGCTCGAGTACCGCTATTCTGCCCGAGCGCGCCGGCGGCTGGACCCGCGCCGTGGTATGGGGCTCGGCCGCCATCATCCTGTTTTTCGGGCTTTTCCCAGACGCGCTTGTTTCCCTGACACAGCGCAGCACGCCGGCGGTGAGCAAGGAAGTCGCGCAGCGATCGCGGTAACCGCGATGGCAATCTCACGCGCGATCTTTCGGGAGTACGACATCCGTGGCATCGCGGGGAAGGATCTCACTGAAGAAGTAGCCACCGCGGTCGCCGGCGCGTACGCCGCGTTCCTGGCCGAAAGAGGAGTGAAGGGCGCGCTCGCCGTCGGGCGTGACAACCGGCCGAGCGGGGAAGGACTGCACCGCGCGCTGGTGGGAGGGCTGCTGGCAAGCGGCCTAGACGTGGTGGACGTCGGGGTCGTCCCCACTCCGCTTGCGTACTGGTCGCAGCACAATCTCGCCGTTGTCGGCGGAATCCAGATCACGGGCTCACACAACCCGCCCGAGTACAACGGGTTCAAGCTTGGACTCGGCACCAGCTCCATCTACGGCGCGGACATACAGCACATCTACGAGCTTGCTCTCGCCGGCAAGTTTCCGCGCGGCAAGGGCACGCTTCGCGGCGAGCAGGTCATCGACCGCTACATCGACGACATCGCCGCGCGCGTCGGAAAGCTTCGGCGCGCGCTCAAGGTCGTCATCGATTGCGGGAACGGAGCGGGCGCTCTCGTTGCGCCGAAGCTTTTCCAGAAACTCGGCATCAAGCCGCGCTACCTCTTTTGCGAGAGCGACGGCACCTTTCCGAATCACCATCCCGATCCCACCGTTCCAAAAAATCTTGAAGCCCTCATCGCCGCGGTGAAACAGGATCAGGCCGACATCGGCATCGCGTTCGACGGGGACGCGGACAGGANNGCGTCATCGACCACACGGGCGAGATCATTTGGGGCGATTACCTTCTGATCATCTACGCGCGCGATGCGCTGGCGCGAACGGGAAAGGGCCAGTCAATCGTGTTCGATGTCAAGGCATCGCAGGCGCTGCCGGAAACCATCGAGAAGGCCGGAGGAATTCCCGTGATGTGGAAGACGGGACACTCGCTGATCGAGGAGAAGATGCACCAGACTCACGCGCCGGTTGCCGGCGAGATGTCCGGCCACATGTTCTTCGCCGAGGGCTTTTACGGATTCGATGACGCCCTGTACGGCGCCGCGCGGCTGCTTCGCATCGTTGCCGAGTCGGGGAAGACCGTTCGCGATCTGCTGGCCGATGTGCCGCGCTTCGTCTCCACGCCCGAGATCCGCTTAGACTGTCCCGACGACAAGAAGTTCGGGATCGTCGAGGAGGCCCAGAAGTATTTTGGCGCCAAATACAAGGTCAACACGGTGGACGGCGCGCGAGTCCTCTTCGGCGACGGGTGGGGACTCATCCGGGCGTCGAACACTCAGCCCGTGCTCGTCATGCGGTTCGAAGCGCGAACGAAGGAGCAGCTTGAGAAGATTCAATCCGAGATGCAGGGCTGGCTCCGCTCCAAGGGCGTAAAGGTTTGATGTGACGTACTCCACCCGCAGGCGCCTCCTCATCGGGGTCGTCAACGCGGCGGCGGTACTCGTCGGCGGACGCGCGGCGTCGACCTTGTACGCCAACTACACGTGGTACGCCGTGCTCGGAGCGAGCTCGCTCTGGCGCGAAAGGGCTGGCGATCTGCTGCTGATCTACGGGATCGGTTCCGTCATCGCGGTGCTCGTCGCCTTTCTAAATCTCTCCGCGCTCGGGCGGAGCATTGGTGTCCTGACATTGCCTCGACGGCTGGCCAACGTGGAGTTTGGCGAGGCAGTGCCGCGCAAATACATCGACCGGTTCGCCCTTTTCCTCTCGGTTGCGATCGCCGCCGCGGTCACGCCGGCGCTTCCGCCGTGGACCTCGCTGGCGCTGGCGCGGCTCGAAGTCAGCTTCCGCGAGAGCGATCCTTACTTCCAGCACGATCTCGCGTTTTACACTACTTGGCTTCCTTTCGAGAAAGCGACCTACTCGTGGGCGATGCTGCTGGCCGTGGGAGTCTCGATCGTAGTCGTCATCCTCTACTCCCTTACACCCGGCTTGAGATGGGAGAGAGCCGGCCTTCGAATGAGCGCGCGCGTCAGACGGCACCTGAGCGTGTTGGCGGCGATGCTCCTACTCATCACGATGTGGAGCTATCGGCTGGAATCGTACGAGCTTCTGATGCACGGTAGCGGTGAGGGTGGGGTCTTTTCGTTCGTAGATCATCAATGGCTCCTTCCGGGGCTGGTCATACTCTCGGTCGCCACGGCCGCTGCGGCGATTACGGTACTTGTGAGCGGGTGGACGGGACAGCTGCGCACCGGCTTCATCGCCGTCACAGTGATCGTGGTGTTGTCCGTGGCCGTCCAGGAAATCGTTCCGCTGCTCGTCCGGCGCTTCACTCCTCGTGAAACGCAGATGGTGCAGGACCGTCCGTACGCCGCCACCCGCGCCGACTTTACGGAGCGCGCGTACACCCTGACCGCGGCATCGTACGACGCCTTGCGGAAGTCCGCGGTGTCAGCGGCACTCGACAGCGTGGTCACGAGCGCGGCGGGTCAGCAGCTGCTACGGCAGGACTCCCTCGTCTATCCCGGCGCGCAAGGTCTGGTGCTCGTCTCCGATCCACAGCTGGACGTCGCGGGGCAGCGGCTAGGTGACGGCTTCTCTCGACTGGGATACGCGTGGGCGTATCAGTCAGTGGATCTTCTCTCTGACTCGCTCCCGCGGCGCGCCAGGCTTGTCAGCGTGCGCGACGTGCGGACCAGAATTCGCGCTCTGGCGCCGATCTTCGCGCAAGGAAGCATGGTCGAGCCGATGTTTCACTCCGATACGCTCTACTGGAAGCTGGAGCTGTATACCGCCTCGTCCAATTATCCACTCAGCGAGCGCTACATTCTCGCGGGAGAGGAACGCAGCTATTTCAGACACGCCGCCACCGCGCTCGTGAACGCGAGGACGGCTCGAGTGATGATGGCAGCGGATCCAGCTCCCGATCCGATAGCGCAGACCTGGATGACAGCGTTTCCAAACGCATCCGACTATCGTGCTCCCGGAATTGCGCGCGAGCTGACAACGACACCGTGGTCGCCGATCGCGGCGGAATCGTCGCCTTTGGGCAGCGACTCGACATTCAGGGCCGCGGTGACTCGTCTCTACAATCGCATGCGGGCCGCGCTCGCCGCCGCCGATCTCAAGGCCTTCGGGGTCGCATACGATTCGCTCGGCGGCCTCATTGGACCCACGCACAGATGACTGAGACACGGACGGCTGTAATCGCGGTCGGCGGCAATGCGCTTTCCCCCCCGGGAGAGCCCTCGACTATCGCCGACCAGTTTCGCCACACGCGCGAAAGCCTGGGCCCGATCGTCGATCTCGTGCTTGATGGTTGGCGGGTCGTGGTGGTTCACGGCAACGGGCCGCAGGTTGGAGACGAGCTGGTAAGAAACGAAAAGGCTCGGAGCGAAGTCTCGCCGCTTCCGCTCGGCGTGCTCGTGGCCGGTACGGCGGGGTGGATCGGCTACATGCTGCAGCAGTCGCTCGAGAACGCGCTGCGAAAGGCTGGGCATGCGGGAGACGTCGTTACCGTCCTCACGCAGGTCGAGGTTGCCGCCGATGACCCGGCCCTCAAGGATCCGAAGAAATTCATCGGACATGGACTCTCGGTTGTGCGCGCCCGTGAGCTGAGGGCGCAGGGTCATTCGGTGAAGAAGGATGGGAAGGGACACTTTCGACGCGTCGTCGGAAGTCCCAAGCCGCTGGCGATTCACGAGCTGGCAACGATTCGGACACTGCTCGAGCGCGACACCGTCGTGATTGCGTGTGGCGGCGGCGGCGTGCCCGTATATCGTCACGCCGTGCTTGGGCTCGAGGGAATCGACGCCGTGGTCGACAAGGATCTCGCCGCCGCAGTTCTTGCGAGAGAGCTTGGCGCCGGCCTTTTCCTGATTCTCACCGATGTCGATGCCGTTTATACTGGGTGGGGCACGGAACAGCAGCGCGCGATCAGCTCGATGACCGTGAGTGAGGCGGATCGCCTCGCGAGCGAAGGAGCGTTCGGCGAAGGGAGCATGGCTCCGAAAGTTGCGGCTGCCGCGGATTACGTGCGTCGAACACAGGGTCGTGCCATTATTACTGAGTTGAGCAAGGGAAGAGCGGCGGTGCAGGGCGTTGGTGGTACGGAAATACTTCCATAAAGCTTCACATCAATATCGACAATCCGCGTGCACGCACGCGTTCGGAGCAAGAGTGAACATCCACGAGTACCAGGCAAAGGACATTTTCCGGAAGTACGGCATCCCGATCCCGCCCGGCGAGGTCGCGACGACGCCGGAGGAAGCACAGGCTATCGCTCGAAAGTTTGGCACCACCGTCGTCATTAAGGCGCAGGTTCACGCCGGCGGTCGCGGAAAAGCTGGCGGTGTGAAACTCGCCAAAACGCCTGAGGACGCGCGGAACGTTGCCGCTCAGATCCTCAAGCTGGTCATCAAAGGCCTCCCGGTAAAAAAGGTTCTCGTCACACCGGCGGCCGACATCGCCAGTGAAGCCTACGTCGGCATCATCGTGGATCGCGCCTCCAAGCGAGCGGTGTTCATGGCGAGTCCCGCCGGCGGAATTGACATCGAAGAAGTCGCGGCCAAGACGCCCGACAAGATCCTCCGCCACGCGGTCGATCCGCGTTACGGCTTGCAGATGTTCGAGGCGATGCAGCTCGCGTTCTTCCTCTATTCCGACATGAAGCAGGTTCGCGCCGCCGCGAAGATTCTTCTGCAACTATACAAGGCGTTCTCCGAGAACGGTGGATCGCTGGCCGAGATCAATCCGCTGGTGACGACGCCCGCCGGAGAGATCATCGCGCTGGATGCCAAGATCAACTTCGATGACAACGCGCTCTTCCGCCATCCCGACATCGCCGCGCTCCGCGACGAGAGCGAGGAAGATCCGAAGGAAGTCGAGGCGGCGAAGAACGAACTCAACTACGTGGCGCTCGACGGCACCATCGGCTGCATGGTCAAC
>PKVB01000223.1 GCA_003131365.1 Gemmatimonadota bacterium
TCCTCGGGACGAAGGACGTCACACTCGTTGATCCCGAAAAGCTGGACGCGAAATCAACCGTCGCGGGAGGTGCGAAGGACTTCTGGTACTTCTTCGCCTGGGATGGATTCCGTCCGCGGCCGCAGGGACTCGATCAGCCGGTGACCTTCCCTGGCGACAGCGTGCCCACTGACTCGCTGGCGGCGAGCTCCACCGCTCCGACCACCCCTGTACCGGTCACACCCGGCGCGACGGACACTGCCAAGGCCGGCGTTCCTCCGGGAGCGAATCCGCCCTCGACCGGATTCACGGTCCAGTTTGCGGCGCTCCTCACCGAGGACAAGGCGCAGCAGCTCGCGGCCACCATCAAGGTCGCCGGCAATTCCGCGCACGTCGTGTCCACGACCACCGCCGGCTCGCCGATTTTCCGCGTGGTAATGGGACCGTTCGCGTCGAAGGACGAAGCCGAGAAAATAGCCCGCGCGTCGAGGCGAGAGTACTGGATTTACGAGGGCTCCCCTTGAACCGGCCTGTCTCCGCCGGACGTCCAGTAGCTTGGGAAGACGCCGGACGGCAGATCGCATTACTGTTGGGCAGTTATTCCGCCGTAGTCGTAACATCCTCCGATTCTGTTGCCGGCGCTCACGTTGCTCTCGGCATTGCCCGAGCAGAGGCAACCCGTAGACGCGTCATCGTAGGAGACCTTGTCGGCGACATGCCGTCACTGCGCTCTCTCGTCAAGGACGAAGATCCCCACGGCATCACCGACAGCTTTCTCTACGGCGTGTCGCTCAACAAGATCGGCTACCCGGTGGAAGGGACCGAGAACCTCTATATCATGCCGAGCGGAACTGATCCACTGATCGACGAGGAAATACTCCGCAGCGCGAGGTGGACAAAACTGGCCGCCGACTTCGGCGACGCGGGCGGGCTTCTGCTTCTCGTCGCGCCCAGCGATGCACGTGGACTGGGCGATCTCATTGAGCGGGTCGATGGAGCGGTGCTGGTCAAGGACGCGAATCTCCCAGCCGCGCCGTCCGCGTTGATACTCGCGCGCGTCGCGTCGCCGACGCCCACGCTCAAGATTCCGCTGCACAGGATTGCCGAGCGCGCGGCCAGTTGGAAGATTACCGAGCGCGCGGCCACCTGGAAGCAGCACCGTTGGTTTTATCCCGCGGTCGGCCTCATCGTGTTTGTCCTGATCGCGTCGCTGGGGCTGGCTCTCATGCTGGCTCGGGTTGGACGGTCCGCGCGTTTGCCAGCGCCGGTACCTGTGGCAGCCAAGCCCGTGCCCCCTCCCACGCCTCCTCCGCCGCGGCCGGCCCCGGAGACGCTCCACGTTGCCCCGCCCGCAAATGTCAATGACTCGGCGTCGGCAGCGGCTTTCACCGTGGAAATGCTGGTCGCAAACACGGCCGAAGGTGCTAACTTGTTCGTCAGGAAAAATGGTGCGGCGCTTCCAGCCGCCGCCGTGTCGCCTGTTCCAATTGACCCGGAGCTATCTACATGGTACAAGGTGACCGCGGGCGCCTACACCAGGAAATATCAGGCTGACTCATTGCTGTTCGCTTTGCGGAAATCGGGCGTCCTCACGGATTCCGCCGGGAGCGTCACGACGACGCCTCTCGCGCTGGTAATTGACAGTGTCCCGAGTCAGGGCGGCATTGTCGATGCACTTCACGCGGCGGTCGAGAAGTACACGACTCGCGGGCTGTCGGTCTACGCTTTGATGCAGGAAGACGGAGGCGCTCTGATCTACGCGGGCGCCTTTGCGAGAGCCGATCAGTCGGCCGGACTTGTCAGGACACTGCGCGGTGCGGGGTTGAATCCCGTACTCGTTTATCGAACAGGGAGAGCGCCTTAGTGCGTTTATCGAAGCTCGAGATTCACGGATTCAAGTCGTTCGCTGATCACACCGAGATGGTGTTCGAGGCGGGCGTGACCGCGATCGTCGGCCCCAATGGCTGCGGAAAGTCCAACGTCTCCGATGCCGTGCGGTGGGTGCTCGGCGAGCAGCGCGCGAAGACTCTTCGCGGCGCCAAGATGGAGGAAGTGATTTTCCAGGGATCGTCCGCGCGCCGGGCCGTCAACCTCGCGGAAGTTTCGCTGCACTTCGAGAACGATGATGGCACGCTCGACATTCCTTTCCGCGAAGTGGTCATCACCAGGCGCCTGAGTCGATCGGGCGAAAGCGATTATTTTTTGAATGGGGCGGCATGTCGCCTTCGTGATATCCACGACATGGTCCGCGGCACCGGGCTGGGCGCCGATTCGGGTGTCGTGATCGAAGCAAGGATGGTGGACGCGCTGCTGAGCGACCGGCCCGACGATCGGAGAGAGCTGTTCGAGGAAGCGGCGGGAGTCGGGCTGTATCGAGACCGGAAGCGGAGTGCCGAACGACGTCTCGAGGAGACCACGACGGATCTCAGCCGCATTGACGATCTGATCGCGGAGGTGCAGAGCCAGGTTCGCTCTCTGTCCCGGCAGCGAAAGCGCGCCGAACGCTACACCGAGCTAACAGCCCGTCGGTTCACGCTCGAGGTCGCTCACGCGTCGCGCGAGATGGATGCGTGGCGCGGTGAGCTCGCGCGCCTCGAGGAGCGCGTCACGCTGCTGCGCTCCGAAGTCCCCGCAGAAGAGGAGCGTCTCCGCGGCGCCGAAGCGTCGCGCGACGCGGCGCTGAGCGAGAGAACTAGCGGTGAAGCGCGCCGCACCGAGCTGGCGAGATTGGTCTCGGACCAGCGCGAGAGCACGCAGGCACTACGGGGCGAAATCGCGGTTGCGGAAGAGAGATTGCGGAATGCCATGTCCCGTCGCGAGCGCGCCGAAGAGGAGCGCCGCGAAGGCGATGCGATTGCTGGTCGCGTGAGCGGCGAGCTCGAGCGCGCGTCCACCGAGCTGGCACAGCTGGGAACTGCCCTCCAGACCGCCGACGAAGCTCTCGGAGCTCACGCGCGCCGAGAGGAAGAGGTCCGCGCTGGTCTCAGCACGGCGCGCTTCAATCTCGAGCAGGGCGAGCTGGCGCTCCGCGAGCTGCGCGAAGAGCTGCACCGCGCCGATCTCGACCACCAGAGCGCGGAGCGCGAGCGTGACGAGCTCACCGTGAGGAGAGCGGCGCTCGAGACTGAGCAGACCCACCTTTTCGACGCGACCGAAACCGCTCGTAGAGATCTCGCAACAGCGGAAGACGCGGCCGCGATCGCGGCCGCCCGCGTCGCGGAGACGACCGGCATCGCCGACGACGCGCGGGATGCGCAGCACCAGGCGCGCGAGCGCGAGAGCGCGGCGCGCTCGGAGCTGCTGCGCGCCGACGAGCTGCACACAGCCTTGAGCGCGAAGCTCAACGCGCTCGAGGGGCTGGAAAGAGAGCGCGTCGGCCTGGCCCCCGCCGCGGCGCGCCTGCTCAAGGAGCGTGGCATTTTCGGCGAAGGCGCGATACTCGGCCCTCTCAGCGATTTCATGAGCACCGACGCGAGCTCGGCCGGGCTCGTAGAGAAATTCCTGGGCCCGACGGTGAACGCCGTTCTCATTCGCGACAGAATTGTGGGCGAGGCCGTGCGCGCGTGGCACGCTTCGACCGCGCCAGGTCCGCTGCTGCTCTTGCCCGTCAATTCCGAGAATGGCGAACCGCCTGAGATTCCGGTCGGCGCATCGGGTCTCGCCGCACTCGTCGAGTCGACGTTGCCGGCGAGCGGGTGGGTGCGCTCGCTGCTCGGGCGCGTGACCTCGATGGAAAGCGGGACTGCATTCGTTGACTCGCGCGGTGCGATCTGGCTGCCGGCAGCGGAATCCGGTCCCGGACCGCTCCGCCGCCGCGCTGAGATCACAGAGCTGAAGCAGGCCGTTGCAAACAGCGCGTCCGCCCGCCACGGCGCCGTCGCTGCCGCCGAGTCTGAGCGCGCGGCGCTGGCATCGGCCGAGCGCGCTGCGATCGTCGCGCACGAGGCGGCGTCACAGGCAGCGCGCGAGAACGCGGACGCAGCCGATCGCTCGGCCTCGCTCGCAAGGCAGCACCAGCGCGCCGCCCGGGAGGCGGCGGAAGCACGGGGTTTGATCGAGAGACTGGCCGAGCGAGTAGCAGCCACGATCACGCGAATCGAGTCGGTCGCGACGAGCGCCCGCGAGATCGAAGCCCGAATCGCAGTGCGTGAAGCGGCCGTCGCTGGCTCGCGCGAGATGCTCTCCACCGCCGAGCACACGCAGGACGAAGCTCGGGAGCAGCGCACGGCCAGCCAGATCCGGCGCGCCCAGGCACAGGCACAGCTCGAAGTGGCGTCGGACCGCGAGCGTCACCTGAGCGAGGAGTTCGCATCGGCCTCTGGCCGGCTCGAGTCGCTCCAACTCGAGCTCACCACACTCTCCACCGCCGATGCCCAGCTCACCGAACAGGTCACCCATTGGCAAAGCGACCTCGACGCGAGGCACGCGACGCTCGAGGACGCGGAGCAGAAGCTGGTCGACGCCGAGCGCTCGGTTCGCCAGGTGGACGAGCGCCTCGCGAGCGACGAGCATGGTCTCGTCGAGATGCGGCGTCACTCGTCGGCGCTGAGCGAAGAGCTGCACTCGGCGGAGTTGCGTTACACCGAGCTCTCGGGCCGCCGAGCGGCGATTCGCGAGCGGCTGGAAGCAGAGTGGAAAAAGCCAGTCGATGAATTGCTCGCCGGCGCGGAATCGCTGGAGCTGGATGATGAAACGCTTCGCGCGGAGGCGGCGCTGGTTCGCGAGCAGCTGGATGCTCTCGGTCCCGTCAATCCGCTCGCGATCGAGGAGCACGATGAAGAGACGAAGCGCCTCAGCTTCCTCACCACGCAGCGCGACGATCTCAACTCCGCAAAGAGCTCGCTTCACCAGGCGATCCGCGAGATCGACACGACGGCTCGAGACCTCTTCCTTCAGACATTCGTCCAGGTGCGCGAGAATTTCCGGAACATCTTCATGACGCTGTTCGGCGGCGGCGAGTGCGATCTGCGCCTGGAAAACCCGGAAAAGCCGCTCGAGGGCGACATCGAGATCCACGCTTCTCCGCGCGGCAAGCGCACGCAGAGAATCCACCTGCTCTCGAGCGGCGAGAAGGCACTGGTGGCGCTGTCGCTGCTCTTTGGAATATTCCTCACCAAGCCGAGCCCCTTCTGCCTGCTCGACGAAGTGGACGCGCCGCNNGGCTCAACGGCCTGCAAGCGATGAATACACCGAGCGAAATCGCAGCCAAGCGCGGCAAGACGGTCGACGAGACAATTTCACCCGCGCATCCCGCGCACACACCACAGCTGCACGACGAGCCCGCCGAAGCCGCCGACACAGCCTCAGTCATAGCGTAAAATGTTAGTCGTCATGGCGCACGACGCGACGGCGAAAGACGTCGATCGCGTAGTCAGCATTATCAAGGAAATGGGCTACGAGGCCAGACCAATGCCGGGCGCGCAGCGCACTGCCGTCGGCCTCGTTGGAAATGATGGGCGCGTCGATGCGTCGCGGATCGAAGCGCTGCCAGGCGTCGCGCAGATCATCCACGTCACGCAGCCTTACAAGCAGGTCTCGCGGGAGTGGCGGTCCGAGAACACGATTGTCGAGCTCGCGCCCGGCGTCACGGTCGGCGGCGACAGCGTCGTCGTGATAGGGGGCCCATGCTCCGTCGAATCGGAGGAGCAGATCCTGGCGGCGGCGCGCATCGTGAAGGCGGCAGGTGGAACGGCGCTTCGAGGGGGCGCGTTCAAGCCGCGCAGCTCACCGTATTCGTTCCAGGGGCTCGGCGTGAAAGGTCTCGAGCTCCTCGCGCGCGCGCGCAAGGCGACGGGACTCCCGATCGTCACCGAGGCGATGGATTCCGAAGGCGCGCACATGGTAGCGGAAATCGCCGATTGCATCCAGATCGGCGCGCGCAACATGCAGAACTATTCGCTGCTCAAGACAGTCGGGAAGTTGAAAAAGCCGGTGTTACTGAAGCGCGGGATGGCGGCGACGATCAACGATCTGCTCCTTAGCGCTGAGTACATTCTGGCCGAGGGGAATGAGAACGTGATCCTGTGCGAGCGGGGAGTGCGGAGCTTCGATCCAGCCGCGCGCAACATGCTCGATCTCACCGCGATTCCGATCGTGCACCGGCTCTCGCACCTGCCGATCATCGCCGATCCGAGCCATGGCACCGGGCTGCGCGACAAGGTCATTCCGATGGCGCGCGCAGCGATCG
The DNA here is from genome assembly GCA_003131365.1 of Gemmatimonadota bacterium. GTDB lineage: Bacteria > Gemmatimonadota > Gemmatimonadetes > Gemmatimonadales > Gemmatimonadaceae > UBA4720. Next base: position 6,167 of record PKVB01000223.1, read on the forward strand.
CCGCCGGCGCGGATGGGGTGATCATCGAAGTGCATCCCGAACCCGATCGCGCGCTGTCCGATGGTGCGCAGTCGCTCTATCCGGATCAGTTCGCGCAGCTGGTGCGAGAGCTGCGCGCGGTAGCCGCCGCGATCGGGCGCAGCATTCCGCCCGCCAGAACAGGAACGGCATAAGCTCTGCCGGGTACCCTCTCACTATGAGAAAGCTCGCGTACCTTGTGGTGCTCACGTTCGCCGCGGTTCCACTCGCCGCGCGCGCGCAGGACGCCGACGCCGTGATCGATCGCGCGGTCGCAGCCTATGCGCGCCTCAACAGCATGCGCGCCGAGTTCCGGCAGACTCTTACGAACCCGCTCACCGGCAGCACGCAGACCACGAGCGGTGTGATCCTGCGGAAGAAGCCGAATCTTCTCAGCATCAACTTCGAGACCGGCGATCGCGTCGCGGCCGACGGATCCACGCTCTGGGTTTACCTGCCGAGCAGTACCCCCGGCCAGGTGATGAAGATGCCATACACCGGGGCAAACGCGAGCTCGGTCGATCCCGCCGACCAGTTTTTGAATTCACCGCGGACGCAATTCACCGTGACGTCAGCTGGTACTGCGACGGTCGGGGGTAGACCAACCCATGCCGTCACGCTCATCCCCAAGCGCGCCCGTACAGAGTTCAAGAGCGCCAAGGTGTGGATAGACGACAGCGATTCGAGCATCAGACAGTTCGATGTCGAGAATGCCAGCGGACTGAAGCGGCACGTTGTGATCACGAGCTTCACCGCAAACCCGAATTTGAGCACTTCGAGTTTTCACTTCGCAGTACCGAAAGGCGCGAAGATTGTCGATCAAATGGCCGGAGCTTACTAGAGGCTACTGCGAAGGCGGCAAGTCACAACGTCTGGATCAGGCCCGAAACCTCGAGCTTCACCAGGCGGCAAGGAATTCCTCTCCCCACCAGCCACCGAGACATTATCGGGATCATCTCGGGAGTTTCGACTCCGAAAACAAGTCGACCTTGAAGAGCGTCTATAGCCCACATAGTGACATTCACTCCCTGAGCTCGGCCAGGTCGACCGAGAAATTCCATCCAATCGTACAANNGTCCCATCGTACCTGGTACGGCAGGACCGAGTCCGGATAGCTGGTTGGATAGCTGGACACAGAAAAAGGACCGTGTGGCGCGAGCGTATCCAGTGCGGCGAGCGCTGCTCGCTTCTGACTCGTATCACGCATCCACAGAAGTGTCCTGTGTTGGATCGAATCCACCATTGGCCCGAACGTCCATCCTCCCGGAACTCGGCGCGCGAGCCACACACTGACTTGCTCCGAATCAGATCTATCGTGATGCGCCGATACAGTATCTGAAGCTCTGACTTTCGGAAGAAATCTTGGCGACGTTGGACTGCAATCAGCCGACGGGTTTACCCAGACGGATGGGTCCTGGTAGGCCGCGGATTCCTCCTTTGAGTGGCGTGGGTTACAGCCGACTGCCGCCCAAGCCATGACCGATAGAGCGACGACGCGCATCCCGTTTTGTACATGTCTTCGCATCAAAGCTCCGCCCGGTCACTGTGAGAAACGCTAGCGTAAGAGCTAAGGGTCGTGAGAATGAGCGACGCGGTCAGCTCCCGCCGAGGGGCTATCTGAAGCGAGTACGTCGACGAGCATTTCATTTCCGCGACCGCAGTAACCCCGCCACCGCCGCCAGTTTTTTTGGATCAACGCCTCGTCGCTGCGCAATTTCGACAGCGGCCACCGAGAGCGCCCGGTAAACCTCCGACGCCGCCCCGTGACCCTGAACCGCCCGCAGGTGCTTCCCTAGTGTCTCCGTGTCCCCTCGCATGATCGGGCCCGTCAGCGCATCATCCGGAAGCGCCTGCTTCATGTTCGCGAGCGCCCCGCTCATGAGGCTCTCCACCGCCTGATACGCGCTCGCGTCCGGAATTCCGATATCGTGTAGCAGGTGGCCGGCTACCGACGCGAGCACCACCGGAAAGTTCGACGAGATGACTGCCGCCGCGTGATACGCTGGCTTCTTTCCCGGCGGAATCTCGAGTACCCGCGCGCCAATATGACCGGCCAGGCGGCGCGACGCGTTCTTCGCCGCGTTTTCACCATCGATTCCGATCCATCCCCTTCGCAGCAGCTCCGCGGAGACCTCCGGATCGCTGAACGGAACGAGCGGATGAAATGTCCCGCCTGGAAATCCCGCCGCCGTCAGCGCGCTGAGTCCCGCCGGCTCCGCGATCGCCGAAGTGTGCAGGATCACGGTGTCGCGAGCGATCCGCCCGTCGTGCGCCGCGACAATCACTTCTTCGATTGCATCGTCGAGCTGGGGGTCGCGCACGCACACGATCACGACATTCGCGCGCGCCGCATCGGTCGGAATGTTTCCAGTCGACGTCGCCACACCCGACGGCCGGTTGCCGTGCATTCCGACGACGTCGACTCCCGATGCTCGAAAGGCGCGGAAGAGTCCGCGCCCCACGTGGCCAGGTCCGATGATGAAGACCCGTTCGGTCACTGTTTGTCTCCAGCTGCGTCCACGCCGTCTGGCGCGGGAGCCGCTGCCGTCGCCTTTCGCAGCAGATCGCGCTCTGACTTGGCGCCACGGGCGAGGTCCAACGCCTTTTGAAGCGGCTTGTCTATCGCAGCCCGCCGCCGGAACTCCGCGTCGCTCCCGAAAATGTAGCGAGCGATATCAAAACCGATCATGCGCGAGACGAGCGGCTCGGCCTCGTCGTAGACGTTGCGCGGAATGTCGATTCCGTGCTCCTTCATCCTCTTCCACACCTCTTCGCGCATCGCAGGCGTAACGACGAAATCGGGCGTGGAGACTCCGCGAGTGCCCTTCAGAAACAGCGCGTAGTCCGTGACTGCATCCCTGAAATGACCGGCGTTGGCACCGAGGGCGCGAATGAAGATGCCTTCCAGAACTGGAGTCGTGCTATCGCCGGCGGCGACGTCGGGCGTAATGCCACCGCCCCCGTAGACAGTGCGGCCGCCATCGGTGCGGAATCTCTCGCGGCTGGCGGGGAGCTGGTCATCCGGCTCGTCGTCACTGGGAAGGCGGCGCGTGATGGAACGGCCGACCGGCGTGAACCAGCGCGCCGTCGTGATTTTGAGGCCGCCCTCGGGTCCGAACGAGATCACGCTCTGCGCGCTTCCCTTTCCATACGTCGGCGTGCCGATGATCACCGCGCGATCGTGGTCCTGCAGCGCACCGGCGACGATCTCGGCCGCGCTGGCACTCCGCCCATCGACGAGCACGAGTAGCGGAAGCTGCGGCCACCGCTGTTGGGCGGTGTCCGCATACTCACGGTTCGCGTCGGGCACGCGCCCACGCATGCTCACGATTTTCTGCCCCGGATCGAGGAAGAGATCCGACACCCTCACGCCCTGAGTCAGCAATCCGTCCGGATTCGTCCGCATGTCGAGCACGAGCGTCTTCATGCCGCGCGCGAGGAGAGTCGTTATCGCGCCGTTCAGCTCCTTGGCGGTGGAATCACTGAACGCCTTGAGGTCGATGTACCCGACCCCATCATTCAGCATCGACGCCCTGCGCACGGCGCTCTGGTGGATCGTCATGCGGGGTAGCCGAAGCTCGATCGGCGTTGAGATCCCCGGACGCTCGAGCCTGAGCGTGACGAAGGTGCCCGGCTTCCCGCGCAGCACCTTCGCCGCTTCCTCGATCGTCCAGCCCTTCGTTTGCTTTCCGGCGATGTCGATGATTCGATCTCCGGGCTGGATTCCCGCGCGTTCCGCGGGCCCTCCCGCGACCGGAGCCACGACTATCAGCCACCCGTCTCGCAGGTCCACCTCCAAACCCAACCCCGCGTAATTGCCCGACGTCGTCTCGTCGAGACGCGCAAACCGATCGGGTGGAAGGAAGGTCGAGTATGGATCATTCAGCTCTAACAGCATTCCATCCACCGACTTGCGGTACAAAGTGGAGTCGCCGACGTTGTCGACATAGTCGTTCTGCACGCGCTGGAAAACGCTCTCAAAAAGCTGCGCTCCCTCGAAGGCGGTAAACGTTCCCGTGCGAGCGCCACGCTGCAGCAGCCAGCCCCCAGTCACGAGAGAGCCGAGCAATGTGCCCGCGACAATCACCGTCCGTGCGCGGGCGGACGCGCTGAGGAGTCTCATTTTCATAGGTCCTTTAACTCTTCAAGCTGCCAAAAGGTTGCGGGAACGCGGTGACGAGCGCCGAAATGACCCGCTTTTGTACTGTTGTCTCGTCTCCGGTGCCATCTATCAACTTGATTGGTCCGCACTCCCGATGGGAGTCCTGCCACTTTTTGTCCGCGAATTGGCGGAAGGCACTCGTGACGCGCTGGTGAAAATCGTCGCCGGATCTCTCCATCCTGTCGCGGGCGCCACGCGCATCGGCGCGGCCGAGGCCTTCGGTGGCTGGCACGTCGAGGAGAAGGGTCAGATCCGGAACGAGGCCGGCCGTCGCCAGACGGTTGGCGGCGCGTATCTCGGGCTCGGGCAGTCCGCGACCAAAGATCTGGTACGCATAAGTGGACAGAAAAAATCGATCGAGCAGAACCACCTTGCCCGCGGAGAGGGACGGCAGGATTTGGCCCGCGATCAGCTCCGCGCGCGACGCCATGAACAGAAGCGCTTCGGCCGCGTGAGTGATCTCGTGCTCGCGATGCAGGAGGATGTCCCTGATGGCGTCGCCGGCGGGAGTACCGCCCGGCTCGCGCAGCGAGACGCAGGGGATGCGCGCAGCCGTGAGACGTTCCCCGAGCAGGCGGACCTGCGTGCTCTTGCCAGCGCCCTCGGCCCCTTCGAAGACGATGAGCTTTCCGCTCGGCATTCTCAGCCGAGCGTGATGATCGGGCTCGCCGCGCCCTTCTTCATGCCGTCCATGATCCACTGATTCACGCGGAGCATCAGCTTGTCGAAGTTTTCCTGCGCCGAGACGGCGCGCTGGTAGGCTGGCTGAGCCTGGATTTTTTCGAGCATGCTGTCGAGCTGTTGCTCCATTTCCGGCGTGGGATTCTCGCCGCTCTGGATCAGCTGCTGCGCTTCAGCGCGCAGCTTCTCCATCTGCTGAAGAAGCACGACCGCGTCACGATCGTCGTTGAGCGCTTCGCTCGACCGTTTGAGCGCCTGGTATTCGGGACTCTGCCCGATCAGGCGTCCCAGCTCCTTCCCCTTTTCTTCCAACATCGTTTCTCCTTTCTGGCCTGCGCAGGGCTAGACGCGCCGCGCGAAGACGAAGCGCTCGCGGCCGGTGAGGTCGAGCAGAACTTCGATTTCGGAATAGCGCCCATCAACCGCAATCATTTCTGCGACTGTTCCGGCGCGGACGGTATCGACCTCGAGTGCGAGAAATCCACCGCGCACGAGTGCGTCCGGCGCCTGAGCGACAAGCTCTCTGGTAACAGACAATCCGTCCTGCCCGCACAAGAGCGCCAGGCTCGGCTCCCAGTCGCGAACATCCGGGGGCAGCTCGGTGATCTCGGCAAAGCTGATGTACGGCGGATTGCAGACGATCGCATCGAGTTTTTCGCCGCGCAGGGGGGCCAGCAGCGAGCCGTTACGGAATTCAACGGGCGATTTCAGAGCCTTGGCAAATGATGCCGCGTTGGCGGCGGCGACGTTGACTGCATCGAGCGACACATCGGTGGCGAAGACGCGCTCGAATTCCGCTTCGAACGCCAGCGAGAGCGCGATTGCGCCCGAACCCGTTCCGATGTCGGCGATGGTGCGCGTCTTTGGCGTGCAGCGCTCAAGCACGCGATCGACCAGCACTTCTGTCTCGACACGCGGGATCAGCACGCGCTCGTCGACGTCGAGCGTGAGGTGCCTGAATGAGGCGCGTCCGACGGCATAGGCGAGCGGCATTCCGCCCGCGCGCTTCATCGCGGCACGAATCACCGATCGTGCGACCTGCGGGGTCGCATNNCCCAGAATTTAGGGACATCAAGCACTGCCGCGACGATCTCGCGCGCCTCGCGCTGCGCGTCCACCACGCCTTCGGACTCGAGCATAGCAGTGCATCCCGCCAGCAAATCTCCGATGGTGCCGATGGGCAGCGTAGTCGGGAAGAATGGCGTACCGCCCTTAATCACCAAGTTTTTCCTCCACGTCAGCGACCCTGAGCGCGTCGATGAACGGATCGATGTCTCCGCCGAGCACTTTTGTCAGCTCGTGAAGTGTCAAGTTGATGCGATGGTCAGTGACT
>PKVB01000020.1:0-191 GCA_003131365.1 Gemmatimonadota bacterium
CCTCGACTTCGGCGAGCAGCGCGGGATTGTCCTTGAGGTACATCTTCGCATTCTCACGACCCTGACCAATTCGCTGCGCGCCGTAGCTGTACCACGCGCCGGACTTGTCGATGATTCCCGACTCGGCCGCGATGTCGAGCACGAGCGACGCGTGGCTGATGCCCTCGGAGTACATGATGTCGAACTCGGCC
>PKVB01000020.1:293-3322 GCA_003131365.1 Gemmatimonadota bacterium
GCCGAACATCACGCCGATCTTCTCGCGGAGCTGGTTGATGAAGATGACGGAGGTCCTGGAGCGGGCGATCGCGCCGGTGAGCTTGCGCAGCGCCTGGCTCATGAGGCGCGCCTGAAGACCCATGTGCGCGTCACCCATGTCGCCCTCGATCTCGGCCTTCGGTACAAGTGCCGCGACCGAGTCGATCACGACGACATCGACAGCGCCCGAGCGGACGAGAATCTCGCAGATCTCCATCGCCTGCTCGCCGGTGTCCGGCTGCGAAACGAGGAGGTTCTCGACGTCGACGCCGAGCTTGATCGCGTAGTCGGTGTCGAGCGCGTGCTCGGCGTCGATGTAGGCGGCGGTTCCGCCCGCCTTCTGCGCGTTGGCAACGACGTGGAGGCAGAGCGTGGTCTTGCCGCTCGACTCGGGACCGTAGATCTCGGTCACGCGGCCACGCGGAATTCCACCGACACCGATGGCGGCGTCGAGGTTGATGGCGCCCGTGGAGATCGCATCGACACGGACGCGCGAATCGGTCGAGCCCATCTTCATGATCGCGCCCTTGCCATGGTTCTTCTCGATCTGCGCGATCGCCAGGCCCAAGGCCTTCTTCTTGTCTTCCTGAACCGTCGAAACAGCCATCTCGCTCACCCTGTCGTTAGACGTTTAGGCCAAAAAAAGGCGGGTAAAAAAGCCCAATAGGGCCACCGAACAAACTACGAAGCTGCGCCCATCTACGCAAGCTGTTTCGGAGATGAGGTCCAATGAGATTCAAACCTTTGCCCAGCCGCCCGTCCGAGCACATCGACAAACCCTCTCCCAGCGCCCTTCAACCTTTCGTTGGAAGAAGAAAGGCGTTCTCTATGTGTTGGACGCGGACGTTCTGGGCGCCGAGAATTACGCCGATGACATCGAAACGAAAAGTGTCACCCGGACGCTGAAAGCGCGACATCCAGACCTTGGCGGAGCGGCTGAGCTCGCGCTGTTTCCGCCAGCTCACGGCCGCTACGGGACCGCCGAAAGTGTCGTTCGCGCGGGTCTTCACTTCGACGAACGCGACGGTTCGCTCGACCCCACCTCGAGCTTCGCGTGTCGCGACTAGGTCGATGTCGCGGTGGCCATTCTTGAATCGCCGCTCCGCTATCTCCCAACCATGGACGCGAAGCCACTTTTCGGCGACCCGCTCACCTTTCAGTCCAAATGCCTGGCGTGCTGCTGACATGCGCGGATGGTAGAAGGCGCGCCGCCCCTGCTTCGCATCATTTCCTTGCGCTCGCAAGGAATACCCTGCGCGCCAGCACCAATGCTCAGCCCGTGCGCTGCACCTCGAGAACAGCGCTGATCGCTTCCCCATCCCACCTGAAAATGAATTGCTTGACCGCCTTGCATGGCCCGATGCAGCGCGGGCGAAACACCGCGACGCACTCACCACCTTCGCGGCGGACGCTGTCGTAGGCGATTCCATCCGCGTCTTTCTCGCGGAGCGCGGCGCCGAGTTTCTGCGAGCTGGAGTAGTCGGTGGGAGAGTAGACTGCTTTGAATTCCCGGTGCCGGTCCCGCAGGTCGTAGAAGTGCGCACCGCGGACCGGAGCGTTGAGCACCTCGAAATCGAGATCCTGCGCGGGCGCGCGCGTCGCTTCCAGAAACGCAACGCGATGGTGTTTCACCTCGGTGATCGCCGTCGCTTCATCTCTCGCCGCGTAGTACACGCCGAACGATGGAGCGCGAAGCGCCGGTGGTCCGAAACGCGTGCCATCCGGNNCCGGAGACGGATACGCGAACGGCGCCATGACGTAGCCGGCGCCGGGACCGTAGACGCGCTCCTCGGGCGGAATCTGGAGGGCGGGTCCGATCCTGTCGCTCACGAGCGGATCCGTCCGCGCGCGGAGCGTCAGGAGTACCTCGAGATCCTTCGCATCGGCGACGTCCTCGAACAGATTGATCGGCGGGAAGACGGTCGCCACGAGCTTTACAGTTTTCTTCCACGCCAGCCGCTTCGGCTCGAGCTGGGGCCCTTTTTCGGAGGACGATGCCAGACGATCACCCGCCTCGCGCGGCGGCGAGGTGCGCCAATGTCTGATAGAGNNCCCGATCATGCTCGAGCGCATCGTCTCGAGCGGAGAACGACCGCCAAACATTGACGCGCTGTTGGCGCGTGACACCCAGCCGTCGCGCGTCTCCTCGCTGTGCGGAAAGAGAACCCTGATGGCTTCGTAGATTCCGAGGACATACGAAAGCCGGTCGAGCTGGTCTTTGCTCAACCCCTTGAGCTCCCTGCTCCCGCGGGCGCGCTTCAGCAGCTCGTAGTAGGTCGAGCGGGATTCCACACCCAGGAGCGCCATGGCATCGGTGGCCGGCAGCTTCCACCGGCCTGCTATGCGCGCGAAAGTGCGCNNCGCAGGCCCGCGCCCGCCTGCACGCTCTCACTGACGGGAGAGGCACTGCGTGGCTTTCGTACGGCGCTAGCCGGCATGATTTACTCCAGAAATGGACACTAATCAAGTTATGTCCAGATCTGGACACGCGCAATACCTGGCTGACGGGCAGAAAAAAGGTGGGCCTTGAGAGGGGGACCCACCTTTTTTGGCATTGGCCACCGCGCCGAAGCGTGGCTTCTTGTTGAGCGGGCATCCGCCGCTGCCTACCCCGTTGGCATTCCGCGGGCCGACGGGGTAGGAAGTGCAAGTTGTTGTAAGTCAATCACTTGGCAAAAGGCGCCCGCGCCAGAGCTCGTGAACCTGTTGCATTCGCGCCAACGATTCGATGCGCCGCCGAAGCAGGGCATCTCAGGGGAAGTCGCGCTCGAGCCTCGGACTATGAGTCCGTCAGCCCGCGTCGGTATTCTCGTGGTGCAGAAGCGCCCGAATTCCGGACGATGAGACCGGGGGCGTTGAGACAGTGTGGGATCCCGCGCCCTGCGAAGTCATGCGCTGCGTCGTCCCGCCACGCGGAACTTCCTCTCCCCACACCGGCAGCGCGAACGAGAAGATGCTCCCGTGCCCTACCTCGCTCCGGACGTCGATGGTCCCGCCGTGCGCTTCGAC
>PKVB01000055.1 GCA_003131365.1 Gemmatimonadota bacterium
CCCATCATCCATTCGCAGGTAGCGGACATTCCGTACAACATGACAACGACCGGCTTCGACGTGCCTGGATTCCGAATTGTGGACAATCTGGGCGTGGTACGTGGTGTTGTCGTGCGGTCCCGATCAGTTTTCGGGACCGTCGGCGCCAGCTTGCAGACGCTGCTTGGTGGCAATATCTCGCTCTTTACGGAACTCGCTGAACGAACCCGCAAGCAGGCTTTCGACACGATGTTGGTCCAAGCGCATATGGCGGGGGCAGACGCAGTGATCGGCATCCGATATGACGCGAACGAGTTGATGAAAGGCGTGACGGAGGTATTGTGCTACGGGACGGCCGTTCGCGTCGAGGCGTTGGAAGGCTGAGTTAAGCGATCCTCTCACGTCATGCGACCGCTTGGGTATTCCATCAACGTCACATTGGACGGGTGCTGCGAATGGTGTCGTGTATGAGAAACGTGCCGACGGTGCCTGGTACATCCTTGATGACACCATTCACGTTCCTGGGCCGCGGCCTAACACTCGTTGAAGCTGACGGGCGATTTAATGAAGCTCGCTAACGAACAACAACCATCTTCCTTCTCACTAATGCGCATTGCATCGAACGTCTCAGGCGTCTTGTGTCTGCTCGTCGGATGTGTCTGGATTCTTCAGGGAATCAACATCCTTCCGGGTAGCTTCATGACTGGCCAAACGAAGTGGGCCATCTACGGCGGCCTTCTAGTGGTCGCAGGCATCGGTCTGTTGATCTCGGCAAATCGTCGCAGAGTCTGAATTGACCAACGAGACTGCCCCGCCTCACAGGATATCGACGCTCTGGCATCCAACGCCAAGCGCGCGGGCGCGGCACTCGATTCTGAGCCTGCTGACGCCTGGGGCGTGCGGATCGTTTTCGAACTGGGAGATCTGACCCCAGAGAACAGCGTGTACGGGCCTCCTACGTAGCCGTTCTCATCTTGCGGCACTTTCGTCATTGATGTCCCTCGGCTGAGACCTACATTTGGGACCTCCCGCGTTAAGGATGACGACCTGAGCGATTCTCTCGAGTCCCAGCTCCGACAGACCCTTGCCGGGACGCACACCGTTGAGCGGGAGATGTTCGGAGGAGGGCTTAGCCGACTCTTCCTCGGGAGTGAGTTGCGATTCCGCCGGCGGGTCGTGATCAAGGTCCTTCCTCCCGAATTCATCGCCGGCGTATCGGCCGAAAGGTTCGAGCGCGAAATTGCGTTTGCCGCGAATCTTCAGCACGCCAACATCGTTCCAGTTCTTACGGCCGGGGAAACGGCGGGTCTGCCGTTCTACACAATGCCGTTTGTGGACGGCGAGTCTCTGAGGGCGCGGCTGCAGCGCGGACCAATCCCCCCGTCGGAAACCCGCCTCATACTTACCGACGTAGTCCGGGCCCTTGCCTGTGCGCATTCGCACGGAATTGTGCACCGCGATATCAAACCGGAGAACATCCTGCTGTCGGGCGGAGCTGCCACGGTCACCGACTTCGGGGTTTCAAAAGCAATTGCCGCGTCCAAAACCGGAACTCTCGCTGAGACGCTCACAGGCGTAGGGCTCTCGCTCGGAACACCGGCTTATATGTCCCCAGAGCAGGCAGCTGGCGACGACGTTGACGCGAGATCGGATCTGTACTCATGGGGGGTCGTAGCCTACGAGATGATCTCGGGGGGGCATCCATTCGCGCATTGCAAGAACATGCAGCAGATGATTGTCGCTCATGTCAGCGAGAAACCGCCACCCCTGACCGGTGCGTCCGGGGCCGCTGCCGCCCTCCGGAAAGCGGTGATGCAGTGCCTGGCGAAGGAGCCCTCCGCGCGCCCAGCGAGCGCCGACTCACTTCTTCTCGAGATCCGCCGCCGATCACCCTGGAAGGCGAAAGCGGGCGTCATTGCGGCAGCAGTATTGCTGGCGATCGGCGTGCTGGCAGGCCTTGTGTTCGCCTTCGTGCCACGAGAGAAGTTGGCGACTGCACTCACCTTGGCGCGACGCAAACCCGCCTTGCTACACGACGATCGTATCATTGTCGCTCCGTTCAGCAACGAGACAGGAGAGCAACGTCTCACCCCGCTCGGCTCCATGGCGGCGGACTGGATCGCGCGGGGGCTTGCCAGTACCGGAACGATCAACGTGGTCGACGCGCGGACGGTCGCAATCACATCCGAGGTCGTCAGTCGAATTCCGTGGCCTTGGAGAGGCCGCGACAAGGGGACGGCGCTCGCGCAGGAAACGGGGGCTGGAATCCTGATTTCAGGGCGATTCTATCGCGACGGAGACACGCTTCGGTTCCAGGCAAATGTGACCGATGTGAAAGATGGGAAGCTCCTACGGTCACTCTCGCCGGTCAGCGGGCTCATGTCGTCGCCCACCACGGTTCTCGAAAATCTCAGTCGGAGGATTGTCGCGTTGGTCGCTCAAGCGTCGGATACGACATCCATCGCTCTCTCGGCACTGTCCGACGCACCAACGCTCGAAGCGTACACGGAGTTCAGTAGAGGATTGGAGGGCACATTCACGCACTCGGCGGGCGTGTACAGTCATTTCTTCCGTGCGGCGTCGCTCGACACGACGTATGTGACGCCGTGGGTTCTTCTGGCGGTCACGGCCGAGGATCGCGGCGACAAGGCGGTGATGGATTCAGCTCTCGGGCGCGCCCATGGGCTAGCCGAGCGCATGACTCCCGTGGAGCGCGCGCTCATCGAATACACGGAAGCGAAGGCCAAGGGTGATGTCGAAGGCACCCTTCGCGCCGCGCAATCAGTGTTTCAGCTGACTCCCGGTTCTTCGGAGACTCCTCTCATGCTGGCGACTGCTTCGCTGGCGGACCACCGGCCCCAAGCCGCCCTCGCTGCTCTTCGTGCGGTTGATCCGGATCGAGGACTGAATCTCGCCGCGGCGTTCTTCTGGAAGAATCGAACTGTCGCCTCCTACCAGCTGGCGGATTATAGCGGTGCTGCTGATGCATGCAGTCGCGGGCGGAAGCGGTTTCGGAAGGATTACTTCCTGGCGTACTTCTGTGTGTCTTCGTTTGTGCGTCTTGGCCAGACGGACAGGGTCACAGCTTTCCTTGCGGAGTACGAGCGTGACACGGTAGTGGCCGACCTCGCCGTGCGTGCGGCGCAGCTAATGGAAGATGTTGGATTGACGGCTGAGTCGCGGGGGCTCGCCACGAAATGGTTGAATCATCTTTCGAGCGGGCGCGAGCTCGATTTTTCGCGCGCTCAGTTGCTGATGGCTTCCGGGCGTTGGGTTGAAGCGAAGGGTACGTTAACCAAACTTGCGGAAGCTGACTCAATTCCAGGAGTTATCTCGCGGGAGCGGCGGATTCCGCTCCATCTCAGGGTCTTGGGCAGCCTTGGAGTAGTGAACGCCCGGCTCCGGTTGCCTGCGGAGGCGCTTCGCATGGATTCGCTGCTCAAGGCTGCGGAAGCGGGTGCGGAAGGCGGCGAGCTCGAGGTTCTGCAAGCGAGAATTCACGCGCAGCTTGGCGACTTGGAGGCGGGCGTGCTATTGGCGGATGCGGGACGGAATAAAGGATGGGAATTGCTGTCACTGATGAATTCGCTCGCTGACGACCATTGGTTGGTTCCATTGCGCCCGCTCCGCTCATTCCAGGCGATTGTCGCGCTGAAGAATTGAACTTCCTCTAAAACAGATCTGCGATCTGCCTTTCGGGATTGGCTTGACCGAGACCGTTGGGACTCGGCAGATTCAGCGCACAGGACTCTGAAGACCCGTCGAGAGGCTCCGTCGCCACCTATGAGTTGCATCCGCGTTGCACCCGCCCTCGGGGCCTGGCTGGCAATCTGCCTCGCAGCATGCGGGGACGGTTCTACTTCACCGCTGAATGATCCCCGTGGAGCCATGCTGGTGGTGAGCGGGACTGGTCCCGCGTCCGAGATCTACTCAATGCGTCCCGATGGATCCGCTCGGCTGCAGCTCACCCAAAATGCGATCCTGGATGGTGATCCGGATTGGTCGCCCGACGGTCAGCAGATCGTGTTCATCAGTGCGGTGGACAGCGAGCCCGGTGCGCCTGCTCGCCGCCGCGATGTCTATCTGATGAACGCCGACGGCTCCGGAAAGCATCGATTGTTTCAGGGCGCCCCCGGGGCCGGGGCTGCACATCCCCGCTGGTCACCGGACGGAAGCCGGATTTCCTTCGACAGCTTCGACGCAGCACTGGGTGGGTTCCAGCCTTACGTGATGAACGGCGACGGTTCCAACGTGAAGATCGTGCGGACAATGCCGGGAGAAAACTTCGGTCTAGCGTGGTCGCCCGACGGCACGCGCTTTCTCTTTTTTACGAACCGATCACCGAGGTTGCGGTGGACGTTGTACGTCATGCCAACGGACGGTTCCAGCGACCAGCAGATCACAGACGACGCCGCCTGCCCGTCGAATCTCGGGAGGGCGGCCCAGTGGTCGCCAGATGGCTCCAGCATAGCTTTTTCGTGCGCTACTAGCCTGGGATCGTGGATCGGTACCATGCGGGCCGATGGGACGGCTTTGGTTGTCGTGACCATCCTCGCGACACAAGCTTTCGATCCGGTGTGGTCACCAAGTGGCGCGCAAATCGCCTTCGCCGGCAATCCCGGTTTAGTTGGCGGTAGTCCTGTCTCGCAGGTGTTCGTGATCAACGCCGCGGGAGGGGCGGTGTCGCAGATAACGAATGGCACCGCAGGTAATGTCGTGACCGCCTGGCGATCGGGGCACTAGCCCATAGGCACTCTTCGTCTGTGCTTCGCCTCGATCCTCGCGGCGTTCGCGGCCGTCGTCGCGTTCTCCGGACCGCTCGACGCGCAGGAGACGCGCGTGTTCGACGGGGCGTCGCCAGCGAGCTGGATCGCGCCCCCCGGAGTGCCGGGCGACAGTTTCACCGTGTTCCACGCGCGACGAACCTTCGTGCTGGCGACGGTGCCCACGCGATTCGTGGTGCATGTGTCCGCGGATAATCGATACCGACTCTACGTCAACGGCCTGCAGGTGTCCTCCGGTCCACAGCGGTCGGACGTCACGCACTGGCGCTACGAGACGCTCGACCTCGCGCCCCATCTGCGCGCGGGGCGAAACGTGATCGCGGCCCTCGTGTGGAACTGGGGCGCTGCGCGTCCTGTGGCGCAGCACAGCAATCGCACCGGATTCCTGCTCCAGGGTAACGGCCAGGTCGAGGCAGCGCTGGTGAACACAGGCACAGGATGGAAGTTGCTGCGCGATCCGGCGTACTCGCCCATCGTCATCACCACTGCTACGCTGGGCGACTATTACGCCGCGGCTCCCGGCGATTCGATCGACGGCTCGCGCTATCCATGGGGATGGGAGCGCGCAGACTACTCGGATGATTCGTGGAGCGATGGTGCCAGTGCCATCGTCGGTCGCGTGCAGCGGCGCGCGATGTCGCCCGGCGGCTATGGCGAAGTGTCGGGCTGGCAGCTCGAGGCGCGGTCGATACCCCCAATGGAGGAAACAGAGCAACGGCTCGCGCGCGTCCGTCGCACAACCGGTGTCGAAACCGACGGTGCGTTTCTACGAGGAGCCGGTGATCTGGTGATCCCCGCACGGACGACGGCGGTGCTCCTGCTCGATCAATCGCACACGACGAATGCGTATCCGGTGCTCGAGACGAGCGGCGGCGCCGGCAGCATGGTACGCCTCACGTACGCCGAGGCACTGATCGACGCGAAGGGGCAGAAAGGAAATCGGAACGAGATCGAAGGGCGGACGGTGCGCGGCGTGCGCGACGTCTTCCTTCCCGACGGAGGCGCGCGGCGCCGCTTCACGACGCTATACTGGCGCTCGTTCCGCTACATCCAGATGGACGTCACGACGGCGGACGAGCCACTGCGAGTGCACGATCTGCACGGGATCTTCACTGCTTACCCGTTCACGGAGCGTGCCCGCTTCACGAGCGATCTTCCGTGGCTTGCCGACATGTGGCGCATGAACTGGAACGGCGCGCGAATCGGCGCGTTCGAGACGTACATGGACACTCCGTATTGGGAGCAGCTCCAGTATGTCGGCGACACGCGCATACAAGGCCTCATCTCGCTCTACGTAGCCGGCGACGACCGGCTTCTGCGTCAGGCCATCGAGCATTTCGACCTGTCGCGCATCCCGGAAGGGCTCACGGCAAGTCGCTATCCCTCGGCGTTGACGCAGATCATTCCTCCGTTCTCGCTGATCTACGTCGCAATGGTGCACGATTATTTCATGCACCGGGATGACCCCGCGTTCGTGCGCGCGCGGCTCGCCGGAGTGCGCGGGATCCTGGACTGGTTCGGCCGCCACGTGGATGCCACCGGCATGCTAGGCCCGATGCCATACTGGAACTACGTCGACTGGACGAAACCGTGGGATCGGGGCGTTCCGCCCGGCGCGGACGATGGGCACTCGACCACGATCAGCCTGCTGTACGTGTACGCGTTGCAGCGCGCGGCGGAGCTCGAGGAGGGAGTCGGGATGCGCGGTGCGGCGGCAGACTATCGTGCGCGTGCTCAAGCGGTGCGTGCGGCTGTACGCGCGCGCGCCTGGGACTCGGCGCGGGGCCTGTTTCGCGACGCGCCGGACACCAGTGCGTACAGCCAGCAGACCAACGTGCTCGCCGTCCTGGTGGATGCGGTGTCCAGCGCTGAGCAGCGAGGGCTGATGGAGCGCGTCCTCGCCGATACGACGCTCACGCCGGCGTCCTATTACTTCAGCTTCTACGTGCTGGAAGCGTTACGAAAGGCGGGGCTCGGCGACCGCTATATCGAACGGCTTGCGCCATGGCAGGCGATGTTAAAGCTCGGTCTCACGTCGGCTCCGGAGAATCCGGAGCCCACGCGCTCCGACACGCATGCGTGGTCTGCGCACCCGGCCTATGGCCTGCTCGCGACTGTGCTCGGCGTGCGCCCATCGAGTCCGGGGTTCCGCACGGTGCGCATCGCGCCAGCGCTCGGCCCACTGCGTCGCGCAGAGGGACGCGTGCCACATCCGCTCGGCGACATCGACATCCAACTGGTGCGTGAGGGCCAGCGAGGCCTGCGTGCCGAGATCACGCTGCCGCGCGGGCTATCAGGCGTGTTCGAATGGCAGGGGCAACGCCGGCCATTGCGCGAGGGGCGGCAGATCATTCGGTTCGAATAAGCTGGCATGACCGGTATCGAGTACTACCGAATTCTGCCTCGTCCTAACCGGGATAGATTCCCAACAGCCTAACAGAGGATCAGTCGATGTTATTCTTTCGCACTTCTTCCCCTCGCCAGCTGAGCCTCGGGCTTGCGGCACTCCGTGTCGCCGTTGCAACGATCTTCATCAAACACGGGGCGCAGAAGTTGTTCGTCTTTGGTTTCTCCGGCGTTACGGGCGCGTTCACGCAGATGGGCGTCCCGTTCCCCGGCGTGGCGGGACCGTTCATCGCGCTGCTCGAGTTCTTCGGCGGCATTACTCTCGTAATAGGCCTCCTCACCCGTCTGATCGCGCTCGGCTTCGTGTGCGACATGCTCGGTGCCATCCTCTTAGTGCAGCTCAAGAGCGGGTTTTCGCATTATGAGCTCGAATTCCTGCTCCTCGGGTCGAGCCTCGCTCTTGTCCTTACGGGAGCCGGCGAGTTCTCCGTCGACGCGCTGCTTGGTCGTCGTGACGCGAAAGATTGACTTCGCGTGAGGAACCCAAGCGAGGAAGAAAGCATCCTCCGACAGCTTGACGGAGCGATTCGTCAGTCGCGTGCCGCCAAGTTACCAGCCGCGCCGTTACTGCCGATAATCATCGCTGTCTTTACGGTCGCTCTTGCCGTCTTCCAGGAGCCAGCCGATGTGCCGCCATGGGCTTTCCCCGGCAGCCCTAAGGATTCCGGGGTCGTCGATAGCACGCGGTTGAATCGCGTCCCCAACAGCAGGGCGCGGTTCACGCTGCGCCAAGCCATCGATCGATTCGCGCCCCCGGAGTGGCATCCGAGCGGACATCCGCCGATGCCGGATGTTGTTGCGCATGGGCGGAAGCAGGATCTCTTTGCATGCGCCTACTGTCATCTGCCGAACGGAGCGGGAAGACCAGAGAACGTAGCGCTTGCCGGCTTGCCCGAGGGCTACATCATCGCACAGCTGGC
Organism: Gemmatimonadota bacterium; assembly: GCA_003131365.1. Classification (GTDB taxonomy): domain Bacteria; phylum Gemmatimonadota; class Gemmatimonadetes; order Gemmatimonadales; family Gemmatimonadaceae; genus UBA4720. The sequence continues at coordinate 8,090 of PKVB01000055.1, forward strand.
GGACTTTCGCAGTTCTGCCCGACGAAATCCTCTGCCCGGCTGGATCCCTGGCAACAGCATGCACACCGTCGCCATGAGTGCCACGGAAGCAGACGTCGCCTCCGCCGCGCGCTACTTTTCGGGGCTGCGATTTACGCCACAAGTTCGAGTGATCGAGGCGGCACGCATTCCACGCATGCGCGAGGCCGCATTCGTCTACGCGCGCATCCCGGGGAAGGGAACCGAGCCGATCGGCAACCGGATCGTTGAGGGTCCACCTGATTTCGAACGCCACGAGCTCCGCGACGACGCCATGATCTATGTCGCCTACGTTCCGCCGGGGAGCATCAAGCGTGGCCGCTCTATCGCGACGAAAGGCACCGACGGGCTCGCCACCGCTTGCATAACGTGTCACGGCAAAAACCTGCTCGGCATAGGCCTCGTTCCGCCGCTCGCCGGCCGCTATCCCACGTACCTCTTCCGCCAGCTCCTCGCCTTCAAGACTGGTGCACGGTCCACGGCCTCTTCGCAGCCGATGTGGCCCGTGGTGGCTCGGATGTCAGTCGAGGACATGATCGCGGTATCCGCCTATGCCGCTACGCTCGTCCCAGCTTGTCGGTCTCGATAGCCGCCGCCTGCGGGGGGGACCTCACGTCCATTGCACGAGATAGTCGGGCAGGTTNNATCGTGACAGCCCCAGCTTGCGAGCACACGAACGACGCAACGGCGTTGGCATGTCGATTGATCTCTGCCAACGGCAACTCGCGCAGCAAATCGGGAACGAGTGTGGCCGTGAACGCGTCACCCGCTCCAACTGTATCGACGACCTTCGCCGGAACCGCGGGGCATGTCGACTCCTCGTCACCCGCTATTAACAAGGCGCCCTTGGCACCGCAGGTGAGCGCCGCCAGACGAAGATCATATCGCTTCATGAGCTCTCTCAGCACCTCTCGCGGAGTGGAACGGTCGATCCGACAAAGCTCCGCAAGTTTGGGAAGCTCCTCCTCGTTCAGCTTGACCGCCGACGCGATTTGCAACGATGCGTCGATGATGCGCTCATCGAAAAAGTGCTGGCGGAGATTCACGTCGAACATGCGTAGGGCTCCTGTCGGTGTGGTCCGCACGAAGCGCTGGATGGTGGCGCGCGATGTCGGGGAGCGCTGTCCAAGCGTGCCGAAGCAGACAGCGTCACACCGAAGCGCGAGGGACTCGAGCGCGACGGACCACTCGAGATGATCCCAGGCCGAATCCGTCGCAAATCGGTAGCTCGCGCGTCCCGAGGGGTCGAGCGTGACGAGCACCTGTCCGGTGTCGTAGTCGCGGTCTCGCGCGATGGTTCCGCATTCAACGCCCGCAATCTTCAGTATGGCGAGCGCGCGGTCGCCGAGATCGTCGACGCCAACCGCGCTCGCCATCCACGCCTCGGCACCGAGCGCGGCGGCATGACAGGCAAAATTTGCGGGCGCCCCGCCAAAGCGCGTGGCATCCGGGTAAACGTCCCACAGCACTTCGCCGATTCCCACGATCACAAGCTTACGCGTCATACCTCGACGCCGAGTTGTCGCTGAATCTCTTCGAGTGACACACCCTTGGTTTCTGGTACCATCGTGCGCACCCAAATCAGCTGCAGCATCATCATCCCGCAGAAGAAGAGGAAGATGTAGCCGGGCGCGAAGCTACTGACGAGCGCGGGAAAGAACGTCGTTAGCAGGGCGGCGAAAATCCAATGTGTGGTGCTACCGAGCGACTGGCCCGCTGCCCGGTACTGGTTGGGGAAGATCTCAGAAATCAAAACCCAGATCACCGTGCCTTGACCTACGGCGTGCGCCGCAATGAAGGCAAAGATGCATAACGGCACGATCGCGTAGTGGTGAGTGAAGAACGCCCACGCACACAGCCCCAGCGAGGCGATATAACCGTAGGACCCGATCGTCAGCAGAGTGCGCCGCCCGAGCCGGTCGATGAGCCAGAGACCGACGAAGGTGAAGATGAGATTGGTGATCCCGATGCCGACGGACTGGAGGAGTGCTGCACGTGCGCCGAGTCCAGTCATCTGGAATATGCGCGGCGCGAAGTAGAGGATGGCGTTGATGCCCGACATTTGATTGAAAAAGGCGACGAGAAACGCGAGCATGATCGGAACACGGAGTCGCATCGACCAGAACCCTTTTGCGCTCTGCTGCTCGGAGGATGCCGCGACGATTTCTGCCGCTTGCCGATCGAGCTCCTGTGGTGACGCGCCCGGCTGAATGAGACTGAGAACTCTCAATCCGTTCGCGCGATCTCCTTTGCGAGCCAGCAGCCAGCGCGGACTCTCCGGAATGCTGAAGCACATCAAGGTGTAGGCGATGGACGGGAATGCGGCGACGCCGAGCATCCACCGCCAGGCGTTGTCGCCGATATTGGCGAGGAGCGCGTTCGAGAGGAACGCGACGACAATGCCGAAGACAATGTTGAACTGGAACATTCCGGCGAGTCGTCCCCGATGAGCGGGGGGCGCGATCTCGGCGATGTACATCGGCGCGACGACGGTCGACACTCCGATACCGATGCCGCCGAGGAACCTCGCGGCGATGAAGATCTGGACATTAGGGGCCATCGCCGAGCCGATTGCGGACACGATGTAAAAGACGCCGACCCAGAGGAGGGTGGGTTTGCGTCCAAACCGGTCCGCGGGGAATCCTCCGGTGAGTGACCCGATGACGGTGCCGTAGAGAGCGGCGGCGAGCGCGACTCCGTGCACGGCGGCGCTCAGGTACCAAAGAGCCTGAATGCGTTGTTCGGCGCCGGAGATGACGACGGTGTCGAATCCGAAAAGAAATCCCGCCAGAGCGGAGGTGATCGCCCAGTAGAGGAGCCGTCGATTNNGTGTTTCTCCGTGACAAAAGATGGCAGCATATCTACCTCGCCGGATCAACCGGGTGTTTGACGCTGACCGGTTGCTGCGGCCCTCTCGAGCGGATGCAGCATACGATGGCCCGGGACCGCGTTGCCGAGCGTGGGGCAGAGATGCGTTCCCTCGCGAGTTGAAACCGGCAGCTGTCGCATAACGTAGTTTTCAGTTATTCGAACAGCTGGGTCTTTCTATTACGCCGCCACGGGACCTGCATGCTCAAAACGTTTCTTCCCCAGCGCATTGATAACGCGTATAGCGGTCACCGGCTCGCGCTCTGGCTCTTCGCGCTGGTCGTGTCGGTGAAGATCCTCCAGGTCCTGCTTGCTATCTTCGCTGGCCCTTCCGTCGTAGTCTCCGCGGACGGAATTCCACTCGACACCTACACGCCCGCCAGCGCACAAACAGTGGTCGCAGTATTGGCGCTGTCGGGGCTTTACCGCCTGATCATTTATTTGCTGTGTGTGCTCGTGTTGGTGCGATATCGCAGCGCGATCCCTTTCATGTTCGCGGTTCTGGCGCTGGAGTTTCTGGCCGCACAGCTGATTCTCCACTTCATTCCGCTTGTCCGTATTGGCACACCAGCAGCGCCTTTTGTAAATCGCATACTCTTCGCTCTCATGATCGTTGGCCTCGTGCTGTCGCTATGGAATCGAGACGGTCGTCACACCGGAAGAGCGTAGCACACCCGCTAATCGTTTAGCTCCCGGGTCATCTCGATCATCGTCCGCCGGAAACCGGAGCGATCGAATAGGCGCTGCGCGGGGATGTTCCGCTCGGCCGTCGCGAGTACAACGCGGGGCGCACCTTTGGCCTTGAGCGCGTTGATAGTTGCATCGAGCAGCATCCGACCGACGCCTTGCCGGCGATAGACGGGATCGACGACGATGTCGTACAACACGCCTGCCGGGCCGCGGAGTGACATGTAATCGGTGTCCTCCACGCCCGCGTAGGTATAGCCAATCACAGCACCATCCTTATCGGCGACAAGGATGATGATCTTCGGGTCATCGAGCTGCGACCCGAGAAACGAGCCATAGGCGTGCTCGGTCCGCGGCGTGGCTGCGATGAAGCGCTGCGGGTCGAAGTCGTGGTGCGTGCGGACGAGGAGCGCGCCGAGTCGGCCGATGGCCGGGATGTCTGCCGGTGTTGCCGGGCGGATTTTAATGGCCGCGCTCAGCGATCCACCATTGCCATTTGCTTTTCGTTGTAGCGCGGGCCGGCAACCTTCTCGGGCGAGAGAGTCGCATCGAGAGTAGCCATCTCCTCGGCGTTGAGCGACACGTTCGCCGCGCCGACGTTCTCTTCCAGGTACGTACGCCTCTTGGTCCCTGGGATCGGCACGATATCCGTACCCTTGTGAAGCAGCCACCCGAGCGCGATCTGTCCCGGCGTCGCATGCTTCCGCTGGGCGATCTCACGCACCGCCGACGCGGCCCGCATGTTGGCGTCGAAATTCTCACCCTGATAACGCGGATCGTTGCGACGGAAGTCGCCTTCCGGATACTCCTCGGCCCGCTTGACGGAGCCCGTGAGAAATCCGCGGCCGAGAGGCGCGAACGGCACCAGGCCGATCCCGAGCTCGCGCAGCAGCGGGATGATGCGCGTCTCCAGGTTGCGCTCCCACAGCGAGTACTCGCTCTGGAGTACCGAGATCGGATGCGCGGCGTGCGCGCGGCGAATCGTCTTCTCGCCCGCCTCGGAGAGACCGAGGAAGCGAATCTTCCCCTCGCGCACGAGATCCGCCATCGCGCCGACGACATCCTCGATCGGCACCGCGGGATCGACCCGATGCTGATAGAGCAGATCGATGTAGTCGGTCTGCAGCCGGCGCAGCGATCCTTCGACGGCCTCGCGGATGTGTGCGGGCCGGCTGTCCACGCCGATGATTCCCGTCTCGCCGAATTTGAAACCGAACTTTGTCGCGATGACGACGCGGTCACGCGAGACGTTGAGCTGCTTGAGCGCGCGCGCGAACAGCTCCTCGTTCGCGTACGGGCCGTACGCCTCGGCGGTGTCGAACAACGTCACGCCGAGCTCGATGGCGCGCTGAACTGTGGCGATGGATTCGCGCTCGTCGCGCTCCTCCGGTGTTCCGTAGGACTGGGTCATCCCCATCAGGCCGAGGCCGAGCGAGGAGACCGTGAGGCCTTGAGTGCCGAGTTTGCGTTTGGTCAGCATGGGAGTGTGCCTCTAGGGTGCGACGACCGTGCTGTGTACGCGTATGTCAGAACACGAGCGTCTGAATTGAATGGGGTAAGCTACTGACTTCCGCGGCGTTGCCGTCGAGCCAGAGAAAGTAGGAAATCTTCTGATCGGTTTTGTTCATTACCACCACCGACACTTTTCCATCGGGATTCACAAAGGCGGTGGAAAGCAGCGCGCTTCTGCTGGGTGAGCTGGCGATTCTCCTCGCGCCCGGACGGACAAACTTTGAGAAGTGTCCGATGTAGTAATACGAGTTTGTGTAAGTCAGCTCACCCGTTTTCGTATCCGCGTGAACCGGGGCGAAGCAGAAGTTGCCGACGTGATTTGGCCCACCCTGTTCGTCCAGCAATACGTTCCAGTCCGTCCAGCCGACAGCGCCATCGTTGAAGTCGTTGATCATCGAGCGTCCGTACGCTTCGCCCAATCTCCAGTTGTTGAGATCTGCGGCTTTGAATGAGTCGACGCAGCCCTCCGTGAACATC
>PKVB01000170.1:0-160 GCA_003131365.1 Gemmatimonadota bacterium
CTTGAGGCCGTCCCCGCTTTTCATGCGATTGCAGCTTAGACGCAGGCGATCACGCCGTTGACCATGGTGCAGGTCTTCGCTGACTGTGAGTGCGTAGCGGTTCCGCTCCACGAAGCCGGCGGGCCAACTGCGTTCACGATGACGACGGTCACGTTCTGCG
>PKVB01000170.1:212-3774 GCA_003131365.1 Gemmatimonadota bacterium
CCGATGATGACGACCACGATCAGAAGCTCGATAAGTGTAAAACCCTTTTTGCTGCGCATGATATTGATAATCCTCGAAAGGAAGCGGTTGGTTTATTGAGCAGCGTCGTGAGTTACGGCGCCGAGAGTGAGAACACAATTGGCAGGCTATAGACACCTGGTGCGTTGCTGGGCTGGGTGAAACCCGCCGCCCACACAGTCTTGAAAAAAACCTGCGCCGCGGTCCCGTTGGAAGCAGAAGCTCCGGAAAGGAACAGCGCATCCGTGCTGGCGATGCCGACGTAGGTTCCAGCTGACGCGTTCGACCAAGTCAGATCGCTGATCGGCTTGACACCGCCAAGCAATCCGACATAGGTCCAGGTCGCTGCGTTCGAGGTGCGAATGTTCAGCGTCCAACTGCGATTCGCCTTGATCGTGAAGGTCGGGCCTGCATCCGCAAGGACGTGGCCTAGATCGACATCGTCAGCGGTAGGATTGGTCAGATCCGTCGCGGACGTGGTCATTCCGAGCTTGACCAGCGCGCCAACGGTGACTGATGCGGTATTCGTGGTGTTACACGTGCCGGCGTTGCCGCTGCACTGTGCACTGGCCTGGCTTGCGCCGATGGCGGTTCCGAGCACCATCGCGGCCAACAGGGTACGGGTCGCTCTCATGTTCGATATCTCCAAGAAATTTGATGGTGCCGGTGACCCAGCCAGAGGGCTGAAACCGGTCCTTTCAAGGCTGTTGAATGACGCAATTAGCAGTTGATTGCTGTACCTATAAGACGAAAACGGACCGTCTCTGTAACGGGTTTTCACCCTTATTTCAGAGGCAAATCCGCTCTTTTTTTGCGCGCTATTTGCGCGATCCTTTTGTCTTCTGCAAAACGACTTGAGGCCGTCTACAGGCCCTCAATGTAAGACAATTGCTTAACTAATCAACTGAAATGATTTCTACATTCGGGCCAAGTCAAAAGTGCGTCGGGGTTTGTTCGGGTGTGGCGGCTAAACCACTGTGGAGCATGGCGATTGAGTGGCCGCCCCACCTTCCCATAAGCTGATAAGGAATCACCCCTCCTTGTCTTCGTACTGATCCCTCAGGCTGGCGACGACATTCGGATCCGCGAGCGTCGTCACGTCGCCCAGCGCGCGTCCTTCGGCGATGTCGCGCAACAGTCGCCGCATGATCTTTCCCGAGCGTGTTTTTGGAAGATCAGCGGAGAACAAAATGTCGTCTGGACGCGCCAACGCGCCGATTTTTTTTGCGACAAATTCCTTCAGTTCGTCTCGAAGCGCCGGGCTCTGTTTGCTCTTGTCCCGAAGAGTGACGAAAGCGGCGATTGCCTGGCCCTTGAGCTCGTGCGACTTGCCCACAACGGCTGCTTCAGCAACAGCCGGATGCTCGACGAGGGCGGACTCCACCTCCATCGTGCCAATACGATGTCCCGCGACGTTCAGCACGTCGTCCACTCTGCCAAGTATCCAGAAATATCCATCGCTGTCGCGCTTCGCGCCGTCTCCCGGGAAATACAGATCCGGACGCCCCGGCCACTTCGAGAAGTAGGTCTCGACGTAGCGGGCGTCGTCGCCCCAGATCGTGCGCAGCATCGACGGAAAAGGCTTAGTGAGCGCGAGCAGTCCTCCGCCGACATCGATGCGTTTGCCGAGGGAATCGAGAAGGTCCGCGCTATGACCAGGCAGCGCCTTCGTCGCGCTTCCTGGCTTCGTGGATGTGATTCCGGGCAGCGGCGAGATCACGATCGCCCCCGTCTCCGTCTGCCACCATGTATCCACTATCGGACAGCGATTGCCGCCGATGTGCTCGCGGTACCACATCCACGCTTCCGGATTGATCGGCTCACCGACGGAGCCGAGGAGTCGAAGGCGCGACAGATCGTGCTTGGCGGGATATTCGTCGCCCCACTTCATGAAGGCGCGAATCGCCGTCGGCGCCGTGTAAAGGATCGTGACGCCGTGCCGCTCGCAGATGTCCCAGAACCGATCTTTCTCGGGCCAGTCCGGCGCACCTTCGTACATCATGCACGTCGCGCCGTTGGCGAGCGGGCCGTACACGAGATATGAGTGCCCGGTTACCCAGCCGATGTCGGCCGTGCACCAGAAAACATCCTCGTCCTTGAGATCGAAGACCATTCTGGTCGTGGCGGCGACTCCGGTGAGATAGCCGCCGGTCGTATGGACGATGCCCTTTGGCTTGCCGGTGGTCCCCGATGTGTAGAGGATGAACAAGACATCTTCCGCGTCCATCGTTTCCGGCTCGCAGCTGAGTGGCGCGTCCTGCATCAGACGGTGCCACCAGTGGTCGCGACCCTCCCGCATCTCCGCGAACGCTTCGTCTCCCGAGCTGCCGGGCCGACGCTGCACCACCACCACGTGCTCGATCGACGGCGTCGTCTCCAACGCCTTGTCGGAATTGCGCTTCAGGGGAATTACCTGGCCGCGGCGATAGCCGGCGTCCGCGGTGATGAGCACCTTGACCTTGGAATCGTTGATGCGGTCGCTCAGCGATTCGGGGGAAAACCCGCCGAACACGACCGAGTGGATGGCGCCGATGCGGGCGCAGGCGAGCATCGCGATCGCCGCCTCCGGGATCATCGGCAGGTAGATCGCCACCCGGTCACCACGCTGGACTCCTAAGGCACGCAGCGCGTTCGCCGCGCGGCCAACCTCGCGGAACAACTCCCAATAGGTGATGACCCGGCGGTCGCCCGGTTCGCCTTCCCACAGTAGCGCCGCCTGGTTGCGTTTCGCACCCCGCGCGTGCCGATCGAGGCAATTCACCGACGCGTTGAGCGTACCGCCGGTAAACCACTTCGCGTGCGGTGGATCCCACTCCAGGACCGTGTGCCACGGCGTGGACCATTCCAGCTCGGCGGCCCGATCCGCCCAGAAACGCAGCCGGTCGGCGCGGGCCTCCGCGTAGGTCGCCGCAGTTGCCTGCGCCCGCGCGGCAAACTCGGGACTCGGCGGAAAGCGGCGTGCTTCATTCAATAGCGTGTCGAGTTGCTCGGTCATGACGAGGAAGCTGCGGCTGGCTGGGACGATGGGAAAGGGGGGGGTGCGAACCGATGCGTTGTTGCCACAGTTGCGCCGCAACCGCGGGCGGGCGTGGTATTGGCAAGGCCCTTGCTAGTTCTCCCGGCACCCTGGGCTGGAGGCCCTCTGTCCGTTTCGACCACGCAGCCCCATATCCGGGTGCTGCAGGCGCCCGAAAATCTCGGCCTTGTCACCCGCGACGCGTTTCGTCAGCAGGCCAACAGCCTCCTCGACGAAATGATCGTCGGGCGGGGACAGCTCGTCGTGGACATGGCGGCCATGAAAGAGATCGACTCCTCGGGCCTGAGCGCCCTCGTGATGGTCCACCGTCACGCCGCCGAACGGCGCCAGCAGGTGATGCTCCGCAACGTCGGCCCCGAGATCGAATTCCTCCTTGTCCTTACCAAGCTCGATGATCTCTTTCTCTTCGCGTCCGACTCATAGATTCAGGCCGACATAGGCGTTTCAGGCCGGCGGAGGCGCGGGCGGGCAGGTCATTACGGCCACTGCGCTTCGCAGGCGCGGCCG
>PKVB01000114.1 GCA_003131365.1 Gemmatimonadota bacterium
CGAGCGCGAATCCATTCCGGCGCTGTCGGCGAGGACGCACGCAAAGAAAGCCACGCGTTGGCAGTGGCCCTGGGTGTAGTGATCCTTGCTTTCGATCGAGTCGCCCCAGTGATGCGCCATCTCCAGGAATCGCGCCTCGAGCGCCGCGTTCCGTCGCTCCACCTGCACGACGCGGTGTTGCGCCTTCAGCCGCGAGTAGAGGGCGTGTGATTGATTGAGGTTCGCAAGCATGTCGCGATGCCGTTTCTGCGTCCAGTAAAGCTCGGCAAGCTGCTCGGTCACGTCGGCCTTGAGCAGCAGGTCCTCTCCTTCCTCCGCGCACTCACAGGCTCGCCCGAGATACTCGGCGGCCTTCACGTAGTCACCGCGCTCGCGCGCGATCACTCCAACGTGCCTGAACACCTCGCCGCGCCACGACGGCGCGATTTCTCCGGTGAGCGCGAGCAGCGGCTCGGCGCGATCCATCGCTTCGTCGAACCGTCCCGTCGCGATGCAAAGCTGTACCTGGTTGAGCGCGACGTTCAGCTTGTTGGTGTGGTCGTGCTCCTCGCCGAAAGCGTGCTCGGCTTCGGTATACGCCGCTTCCGCGCGCTGGAGCTCGCCCAGGTCGCTGTAAGCCAGTCCGATGTTGTTGAGAACCTGCGCTGCCTGATCGCGCATGCCGAGCGCGCGGTAGCCATCGAGGCTCAGATGAAACGCCTCGAGCGCGCGGCGCATGTCGCCGCGAATACTGGCGACAGTTCCGAGATTCTGGTCGATCATCGCGAGCGCCGCGGCGTCCCGGATAGACTCCGCCGTAAGTCTCGCCTCGGTGTACATCGACTCCGCCCGGTCCAGATCTCCGCCAGTCTGATGGACTATCGCGACGACGTTGAGCGCCTGAGCGATCGCGGATGGGGAGCCCGCCTGAGTGGCGGCGGCAACCGCCGCTTCGAGAACATCTATCGCCGCGCCGCGATTACCCTGCTCGAGATAGGCCCTTCCCAGCCACCGGAGAGCCGAGAGTCTGGTGTGATCATTCGCGAAGGGATTCCGTACCAGGGCCTCGTACCGAACCGACGCGTCGCTCCAGCGGCCCTCGCGCTCCGCCAGCTTTGCCTCGTCGACAAGTGCACTTATCTCGGTGGATTCCACCTCGTCTGAGCGAGAAGTGGAACGCACTCTCATGACGAAGCGAGGATTGTGCGACGCGTGGAGCCTTCGTCGCGAAGCTTTCTCGTCAGCGTCGGCCGGGAGATTCCGAGAATGCGGGCGGCAGCGCTCAGATTTCCGCCCGTGAGGCCAATGGTGGTATGGATGGCCTCGTCGACGATCGCCTGGAGCGACTTACCTTCCGCGGGTATGCGGATCACGCCGCCAGCTGGAGTTTCGACCAGAGGGATGAAGGACCGGCGTTGCAGCGAAAGGTGGTGGGGTTGAATCACGTCGCCCGTACAGACAACAACAGCGCGTTCGATGACGTTTTTGAGTTCTCGAATATTGCCCGGCCAGCGGTGTCTCTCCAGCGCGCTGACGGAATCCTGCCCCAAACGAAGGTTTTGCCGGCCTTCGGTCTCCGCGTGTCGCTTGACGAAATAGTGGGCGAGGATCGGAATATCGCCGTCTCGCTCGCGCAGCGCCGGGAGCTCGAGTCGCGCGACGTTCAGCCGATAGAAGAGATCGGCTCGAAAGCGATTGTCGGCAACGGCCGACTCAAGCGACGAGTTAGTGCCCGCTATAATGCGGGCCGACAGAGCCCGCTCTTCCGACCCTCCAAGCCGGCGAAAGCGCCGGTCTTCAACCACGCGCAACAGCTTCGCCTGGAGCTTGAGCGGGAGCTCGGCCACCTCGTCGAGAAAAACGGTGCCGGTGCCCGCGACCTCGAACAGACCACGCTTGAGGACGCGCGCATCGGTAAACGCGCCCGGCTCGTGGCCAAACAGTTCGCTTTCCAGCAGCGTCTCGGGAATCGCCGCGCAATTGATTGCGACGAAAGGCTCAGCCGCACGCACGCTAGCCGCGTGGAGGCCGCGCGCAAAAAGCTCCTTGCCCGTCCCCGTCTCTCCGACGAGCAAAACGGTCATGCTGCGACTTGTCGCTACCTGGGTCGCTAGTGCTATAACTTCGCGGATGGCCGTGCTCTCACCGATTACGTGGGAGTCCCAACGGTCCGCCGACGGCTGCTGCGATCGGGCTGAAATGGTTACACCGTTCCCTTTTGCACGGAAAGTCCAGCGATCCGTGCGCGGAATTGTGAATTGATCGAGCGAATGGCCCCCGAAATGAGTTTAGGGGGCTATGTAGAGGACGAGGAAATGGGGAGCCAAGTCACCCATTTCTGGGGAGTTACAGCCCTCGAAGGGACTCCACGGGTGCCAGCACCCTTAGGAGGGGGCTAGCTCGGGAGGGGGCTAGCCCGGAAGCGAGGCTAGCAGGGCGTTGATTTCGGCGGCCTCGTGTTGGGCGCCCACATCTTCGAACGACTCGGCCGCCTCCAGCCACGCCAGGCGGGCATCCGCTGAGTTCCCTAGCGCCCTCGACGTCTGGCCGAACTCCCGGAGCATCTCGGCCTGAAGCAGCCGGTCCTCGAGACCCTCCGCTTCGAAGATTCCGATCCGGAGCGTGGCAATGCTGTCGTGGAAAGCCCCTCTTTCGCGCTCGATTCTCGCCCGGCACTTGAGCGCCTCAGCGATCGTGAGATGGTCGCCACGCGTCTGCGCCCCTTCGAGGGACGATGCGCACGCTCTCTCGGCGTCGTCGAGCTTCCCGATCGCCACCCAGACCTGGGCCAGGTTGAGAACAAGGATGCTCTCGACGAGCGAATCGTGGCGCGACTTCGCGATCGTCAATCCTCGCTCGAAGGTCTCGATCGCACGCTGATAGTGACCAAGCTTGGTGTAGAGCATGCCCAGGTTGTTGAGCACCCACGACACGGCCTCGTCGTCATTCGCACTCTCGAACGCGCCGAGGCTGCTGGAGTAGCGAGCTTCGGCGGCGACGAAGTTGCCGCGCATGTTGAAGAGGACACCGCGGTTCTGCTCGATCATTCCGAGAAGGCGTACATCGCCCGCTTTCCCCGCAAACTCCGCGGCTTGCGTGTAGAGCTTCTCGCTCTCGGCGAGATTGCCGCGACGCTGGGCGATGATAGCGAGGCAATTGAAGCCGTGCGCCCGGCAGCTGATCGAGCCGCACTTTTCGGCGTGAATCAGGCTTTGCGTGTAACAGCGATAGGCGGCTTCGGTTTCGCCCTGCTCGCGGTGAAGCGTGCCCTTCCACCGGAGGGCGTCGGCGAGAAGAGCCATATCCTGCTCGCGCTCGAGAGCCTCGATCGCGTCGTCGTACAAGCCGAGTGATCTCGCGGTGTCTCCGCGCCGTTCCGCGTCGCGGGCGCGATCAACGAGCCCTCGCGCGCCTCCCGAATCAGTCTGCGTCATAAAGCTGCCAGACGGTGAATTCGTTCATAGTCGAATACCTCGCGGTGACCGATGTGACCGATCTGCAAATCAGGACAGCGAACTCAGTCGTTCACCGATACCCACACACCCGAGATGAGGATATAGCGGGAAAAGTGGTTGAGAATCCAGACCTGCGTCTGGGCGACGGGCTGAGCACCGTAATAGTAAGTCGTCGCAGCCTCTAGTTCGACCGGCGACGCAGAGCCGTCCACACCGATCTGATCGTTTCCATTCGACAGGTACGCCGATCTGACGCTGTTGCCGGCCGACGTACCATAGGTCGCGGTCGTACGCAGGCCCTGAACCGCGGTTACCGGAATCATAAACCGCAGGCCGTGAGGAAGCATGTCGTAGGCGACGAACGAACCGCCCCGCGAGACGATCGTGATTGCCGTGGCAGCGCTGAGGGCGCCCGCCGGAATCACCATCGAGAAGTCCGCGCCGGGCAAGGATAGCGTGGCCCCCTCCGGCCCAACCATAGCGGAGACGCTCTGGTCGACCTTCGAGTGGCGCGGACCCCATATCACTGCCTTGGCGATCGAGCCGCCTGCAACTATCGCAAAAGATGCTCCGACAGTGAGTGTCGGCGGGAGGAGCTTGGGTTGAGTCGGACTGGTTGGGCCGGTGTAATCGCCACAAGAGAGAACAGCAACGGCACTCACAGCCAGCGCTAGATACCGAAACGCGCGGTGACTTAACATCGTACACCACCTCGGTGAGGGACTTAATGTTTTCCAAGCTCATCCTTGGCATAGCGCGTGCCTCACTCTAATCTCTTTACTTACAAGGGCTTACGATTTCCGGACATCCATTTGGTCCATTTTGGTCTAACATTCCGTTGCAAAAGAAACGTTCCTTTATCGGGGTTTCTTCGGATTCAATCGCCAGCGCTTGACGCAAAAATTGCCATGCGCTGGGGTGTGGGCCGACCCGGAATATCAGCTGTTTCGGCCCAGGTGAGGAATATCATCAGTAGCTGAGGGTCGAATTGGCCCGTTGAAGCCCGCATAATCTCGGCGGCGCGGGCGTGGGTCAGTCCCGGCCGGTAGGACCGGGTTGTGGTGAGCGCGTCGTAGACGTCAGCGACGCAAAGGATCCTGGCGGCAAACGGAATGTCCTCGCCGCTCAGTCCGTCGGGGTAGCCGGCGCCATCCCACCGCTCGTGATGGTTGCGGATGATCGCTCCAATGTCGCCGGGAAAGTCGATGTCGGCCACGAGCTCCAGCCCGGCCTCCGGGTGGCGCTTCATGATCGCCCATTCCTCGTCGGTAAGCTTGCCCGGCTTGTTCAGGACCTCCGTGGGGACAATGATCTTCCCGATGTCGTGCAGCAGCGCGCCGATCCGGAACCAGAACAGCGACCGCGAATTGAATCCGGCGCTGTCGGCGAGCACGCAAGCGAAGAACGCGACGCGCTCGCAGTGGCCCTGCGTGTAGCGGTCCTTGCCTTCGATCGAATCACCCCATTGTTTCGCCATCTCCAGGAAGCGCGACTCGAGCGCGCCGTTTCTCTTCTCCACCTGCGCGATTCGATGCTGCGCCTTGAGCTGCGTGTAGAGCGAGTGGGCGTCGTTGAGCCGATGCAGCATGTCGCGATGCCGCTTCTGCGCCCAATAGACCTCAGCGAGCTGCTCCGACACATCCGCTCGCAGGAGCAGATCGCCGCTCTCCAGCGCGTGTTGTTCCGCCTTGAGCAGATTGTCGGCGGCTTGCGCGAAATCGCCGCGCTCCCGCGCGATGACGCCGACATGCCGCAAGACTTCCCCGCGCCACGGGGCGGCGGCGGCGTCCGTCGCTACTGCCAGCAGCTGGCGGCATTGTGCCAGCGCCTCGTCGTAGCGCCGCCCGGCGATGTAGAGCTGCACCTTGTTGACGGCGAGATCGAGCTGGCGCGCGTGATCACCGTCCTCCTCGAAAGCGCGAGCAGCCTCGTCGTAGGCTTTCTCTGCATCGGACAGCTCACCGAGCTCCATGTAGGCAAGCGCGATGTTGTTCAACACCTGCGCTTCGTGATTGCGCATCCCCAGCGTCTGGTATCCCAGATGACTCAGGCGAAATGCCTCGAGGGCGCCGCGGAGGTCACCGCGGATCATCGCGACGGTGCCGAGGTTCTGATCGATCATGGCGATGAGCGCGGCGTCTCCTGCAAGCTCCGCCTTGTCGCGCGCGGCCGCGTAAATCGTCGCTGCCTGATCCAGATCGCCCGCGACCTGATACACAATCCCGACGACGTTGAGAGCCTGTGCAACCGCCGGCGGAGAACCGATGACATCCGCCGACGCTACGGCCGCTTCGAGGACATCGAGCGCGGCGCCGCGGTTGCCTTGCTCAAGGTAGGCGCGGCCGAGCCATCTGAGCGCGGCGAGACGAGTCGTGGCCATGGTATCAGGATCCCGCACGAGACTCTCGTATACCGCGCACGCGTCGGCCCAGCGTCCATCCCGCTCGGCCTGCTTCGCGCGATCGATGCTTTCTCTGACGGCGGAGGATTCCACCGCCTTCAACTCGACTGTGTGTCTTTGGTTGCTCATTACGCCGCGACAACGGTCCCGAAGAGCGCTATGTCGCGCGACTTCCCGAATCAGGAATCTCCGGCCTGCGCTAGGGAGACGAGGAAGCGCTTACCGAGTCACCCCACCGCGCATACCACGCGCCGGGCGGGGACCGACTATCGTCAGCCGGGCAGTTGGTCCAGCTGGGCCTCGACCTCGGCTATCTCCTGGCTGGCGCCGATTGCCTGGTAGGAATCGACGGCCTCGCGCCATGCTGAACGCGCGGCTCCAGCGTTCCCCACGGCGTGCGAGATCTCACCCAGCTCACGAAGCATCTCAGCATGCAGCAGGCGATCTTCCGCGCCCTCGGCCTCGAAGATCGCGATGCGAAGAGTGGCGATGCTCTTGTCCAGCGCGCCGCGCTTGCGCTCGATGGCCGCGCGAATCTTGAGTGCGCCGGCGGCGCTCAGATGGTCGCTGCGCCGCTGCGCCTGCTCGAGCGCCATCGCGCAGAACTTGTCCGCGGTATCCAGCCGTCCGAGCCCCATCCAGACCTCGGCGAGGTTGAGCGTAGTCACGTTCTCGACGACCACGTCCCCTCGATTCACCGCGATGGCGCGTCCTCGCTCGAGGTGCCCGCGCGCTTCGTCGAAGTTTCTGATCTTGGTGTGCAGGATTCCCAGGTTGTTGAGGACCCATGACATGGGCTCGGCATCACCCGCTACTTCGAAGGCGCCGAGGCTGTTGGAGTAGTACGCGGCGGCCTGGCCGAAGTCGCCGCGCATGCTCGCCAGTACACCACGATTCTGCTCGATCATTCCGAGAAGTCTCGAGTCCCGGGCTCTCCCGGCGAACTCTGCCGCCTGGGCGTAGAGGCGCTCCGTCTCCTTTTGATCGCCGCGGCGCTGCGCGATCGTGCCTAGACAGTTGAGGGCGTGTGCCACCGCCGCCTCGGAGCCGATGAGAGTCGCCTTCTCGAGGCTCTTCGTGTACCATCGGAATGCGGACTCGGTTTCGCCTTTCTCTCTCAGCAGTGTTCCTTTCCATCGCAGCACGTCCGGCAGAAAGGGATCGAGGCTGTCTTCCGCGAACTGTGCTAAAGCGTCGTCGTAGAGACTCTGAGCCTTGGCCGTCTTCTGATGCTGTTCGGCTACCCGCGCCAGCTCGACGAGCAGGCGGGCGCGCTCTACGTCATCAGGGTTCTGCATGCGCAGTGACCTTGTTCAGGGAATCCTCAAGAGCTAAAAATGAGATTCTGACCAGCTTTCGGTCAACCTGAAGCTAGCATGTAGCGGGAAAAGTGGTTGAGCTGCCAGGTCTCGACCTCGGGTTGCTGCTGGTTCCCGTTCGGAGCGGAGAAGATCGTCGTGGTCTCGATTTCTAGAGCCTTGAGGATTCCGCTGAGATCCAACAGGTCATGCGAGAAGTAGGAACAGAACGAATTCAGGGCAAGCGGAGTTCCATAGACCGCCGTATTCCTCAGACGCTGCGTGACGACTACTGGTTTCGCGAATCGAAGGCCATGCGGCTTCATGTCATAGGACACGTAACCCGTCTCGTCCGACGTGATCGTGATTGCGGTCGAGTTGGACAGTGCGCCCCGCGGGAAGGTGATCGTGAAGTCCGAGCCGGGTATCGCCAGCGTGCCGCCATTGTAGCCAATCGTGGCCGAAACGGTGCGAACCTCATTGACGTGGGTCGGAGCCCACTTGACTCCGTGGACGTCGATGCCGTTCGGATCTGTAGCGAATCCGATGACCCGGATGACCGAGCCAAGAAGCCCGGTCACCGCGCCCAAAAGATCCGAGATCAGCCCAGCCTGGGCTTTTGTCGGTGCAGCCGCAGGAGCGGTCGGTGAATAGTCCGCGCAGGAGAGCGCTACGAAAGTCGTAAGGACGAGTACGAAAGAGCGGACAAATCTGGAGCGGATCATCGGAAAACCAAGGGGTTGGTGTTGTTTTATGAAGCGGTCAGCGGAAGACTTCCTGGAGCGATCAGGGCGCGGTACTCGTGGTCGAAGCTTGGTACTGGTCGGGTGATCAACCGGAAGCGAGCATGTAGCGCGAGAAGTGTCTTATCGTCCAAACCTGCGCCTGTGGAAGGTGCGGGGAGAGCGGGGAGAAAATCGTCGTCGACGGCTCGATCTCCAGGACCGGGACTTTTCCACTGAGCTTGACGTTGTCATCCGCGATGTACGCCGCGTAGAGTTGATTGCGTAGCGGCTCCCCGAAGATCGACGTGGTGTTCAGGACCTGCGTAGCGGTGACGTCCTTGAGGAACCTGGTCCCGGTCGGTTCCATCTTGTAAGCGACGTATTGGTCGTCAGAGGTGATGGTGACCCTGATCGGACCGGTGACCGCGCCAGCCGGGAAGGAAACGGTCAGACCCGTCTCGGGAATCGAAATCGTGCCGCCTGACCGATCGATGATCTTCGAGACTTTTATCACATCCTTGTGCTTCTTCTTCCACCAGATCGCTTTAAGCTCCAGCTTGGCAACCTCGGTGACTGCGCCGATGAGGTGCTGGGCGGCAAACTGGGAGCTTGGTGGTGCGGCAGTCGATTCAGCGGGTGCGGTTNNGGCGGATATCCCGGCCTCGGAGCACGACGCGATGACGAAGGCGCCGAGTAGAACGGCGAGGGAACGAACGAGACCGAATCGGGACATCTTACCGTCTTGGCTGAGGGTGGGATTGCGGACGACCAGCCTAAGGCAACGGTTATGCCTCTACCTAAATCATTGGAAATGAAGGACTTACAGAATGGGAGTTCGCAAGCTCATCAATAACAGTGCAACGTTTTGTTACACCCGGATCGTTTCGTTACACGGGTGCACTCGGGGGGCAGCGAACTCCACGTGGCGGTGACTCGTTCGATCGAACCCGAACAAAAAAGAACAAATGTGGAGCAAGTTCGCGTTTCAGGCGTATTAATGTGATCTCGGAGTAACTTCTTTCATTAAGCAGTTCTTGGCGGCGAGGTCCCGCGAGACTGGCGTGAAACCTGTAGCTCCCACACTGTGTCTCATAGTTACACCCTTTAGCCACATAGTCGCATGTCAATTGGAACTCAGAGAGCGCGGCTCTTCGTAGCCGTTATCACCGCCTTTGCAGGCGGACTAATCGTCGCATCCGGTCTCNNAATCTCGTCCAGCATCGGCAATCGTCCAGCCAATTGCCGATGCAAGCAACGCATTCGTTGCGATCGCGAATAACGTCACGCCCGCGGTCGTCTCGATTGAAGTAATCAGCAACCCGAAAACCGGCACGAGCTCGCAGCGCGGACGCGCGCAGCAGCTTCCACAGGGAGTTCCGCCGGGCATGGAAGATTTCTTCCGGCAGTTCGACATCCCGCAGCAGCAGCGCCCCATGCGCGGTCAGGG
>PKVB01000041.1:0-6479 GCA_003131365.1 Gemmatimonadota bacterium
AACGTGCAGCCGCATTCCGGCGCTCAGGCGAATGCCGCCGTCTACCTCGCGTTCCTCAAGCCGGGCGACGTCGTTCTCGGTCTCGATCTCTCGCAGGGCGGACATCTCACGCATGGATCGCCGGTCAACTTTTCGGGCCTGCTGTATCACGCCATCCATTACGGCGTGGGCGAAGACGGCCGCATCGATTACACGCAGATGCAGAAGATCGCGCGCGAGCAGAAGCCGAAAATGATCATCGCCGGCGCGAGCGCGTACTCGCGCATCATCGACTTCGAGCCGTTCGCTGAAGTGGCGCGCGATATAGGCGCAAAATTCGTGGTGGACATGGCGCACTTCGCGGGCCTGGTCGCGACCGGATATCATCCTTCACCGATCCCGCACGCGGACGCGGTGACGACCACGACCCACAAGACTCTGCGCGGCCCCCGTGGCGGTTTGATCCTCTGCAAGGAAGAGCACGCCAGGACCATCGACAAGGCGGTGTTCCCCGGCACGCAGGGTGGCCCCCTCGAGCACATCATTGCCGCTAAGGCGGTCGCGTTCAAGGAAGCGCTCGATCCATCCTTCAAGGACTACTGCGGGCAGATCGTCCGCAACGCGCAGGCGCTGGCGAACGCGCTGATCGAGCGCGGCTTCAACATCGTCTCCGGGGGGACCGACAATCACCTGATGCTCGTTGATCTCCGGAACAAGAACGTCACGGGGAAAGTGGCCGAGAAGGCACTTGACTCCGCGGGCATCACGGTCAACAAGANNAGTCTCCCTTCGTCACCAGCGGAATTCGCATCGGAACGCCGGCTGTCACCACTCGAGGCATGAGGGAGCCGGAAATGGAGCAAATAGCCGCGCTCATCAACCGGGTGGTTGCCAGCGCCGGTGACGTGGCGGTCGCGTCGGCAGTCAAAGAAGCAGTGCTCGACTTGCTNNGACTTGACGAATCGCTTTCCTCTCTACACATCCTTCCCCTCAATGGCGGGAAAAAAGTAGCAAAATGGCTGAGCTCGCATTTCGCGAAGGCATAATGGATCGGATTCTCATCCGTGAGCCGCGGTTCGACGAACAAGCGTATCTGTTCGTCCTTTCCGCACTCGAGGTATGTCAGGCACGGCTTAACGTGCGCCGCCACATCACCGGAGTGGAGCTGGCGCGTGCCGCCCGCGATCTCGCGCTCGACCGGTACGGACTCATGGCGCGCGTCGTCTTGGAACACTGGGGTATCGGCTCGACTGCGGATATCGGTGACATCGTGTTCACGCTCGTCGAGTNNGCCGCAGGACACGCGCGACGAGTTCGTGGACGTATTCGACTTCGATCTGGCATTCGAGCGCGACTACCCCTGGAACTGCGCGCAACAGGCTTAGAAGCCAACCTTCCCACCAATGCCCGCGTGGGTGGTCAGCGCCAGGGAATCAGCGGAGCGCGATCGGGCAGCCATTGAAAGAGGAACCCCTTCACGCTTGTTGATGCAGCGCGCGGGCATCGCGGCAGCCGGAGAGATTTCGCGCCGCTATTCAGACCGTCTCGCAGGCGGTGCCGTCGTCTTTACCGGTCCCGGGAATAATGGAGGCGACGGCTGGGTCGTCGCGGGCACGCTCGCTCGCTCAGGCGTCGAGGTCACGGTCGTCGAAGTAGCGAAGGCCAAAACAGCGAAATCGCCCGACGCGGTTGCAGAAAGAGAAGCGGCGATCGATTTGGTGAAGCTTGCGGACTCGGCCCCTGATGGCGCCGCCATTGTCATCGACGCGCTGCTCGGCACGGGCTTCGAGGGCGACCCGCGCGGTAACATCGGCGAAGCGATCGCGACGATAAATGAATTGCACGAGCGGGGTGCCCGCGTCGCGGCGCTCGATGTCCCGAGCGGCCTCGATGCAACGACGGGCCAGCATTCGGCGTGCGTCGTCGCTGATCTCACTCTTAGTTTCGGCGGAGTAAAGCGCGGCACACTGCTGGCGAGAGACCTCTGCGGAGACATCGTGGCGCTGGACATCGGGCTGGACTACGCCCGCGCGACTGCTGGAAAGAAGCGCGCGACGTCGGTGCCACCGCTGCCGATCCTCGTCGACGCCGAGTGGGTGCGATCGCGGATTCCGCCCATCCGGTTTGACGCGCACAAGGGAACAAGAAAGCATCTCGCGATCGTCGGGGGCGGAAAGGGAATGCCTGGCGCGGTCGTCCTCGCGTCGCGCGCGGCCCTGCGCAGCGGAATCGGCTTGGTGCGAGTTCTGGTGGCGCCGGAGAACGTGAGTGCGGTCCTGGCCGCTGTGCCGTCGGCCCTCATCAGCGACTGGCCGTCGAGCGAGAACCAGATCGAGGCCGAGATCTCGAAGTGGGCCCATGCGGTCGTGATCGGACCCGGTCTGGGTAAATCGCAGGAAACGCGCTCGCTGGTCGAGCGGATTCTGAGCGACTCGACGATTCCAGCGCTGCTCGATGCCGACGCGCTCAACGTGTTCGAGGGCGACGCGAAATCGCTTGGCAAGCTGCTCGAGGGACGGCCGGCACTGATCACGCCTCACCCCGCTGAATTCGCGAGACTCGCCGGCATTGATGTGAAATCCGTCCTCGCCGAGAGGTTTGAGATAGGCCTCGATCTGGCGCGCCAGCTCGGCGCCACGGTTCTCCTCAAGGGATCGCCAACGGTGATTTTCACACCCGACGGAGACCGTCACGTAGTCGCCAGGGGCACGGCTGCGCTCGGCACCGGCGGCAGTGGTGATCTTCTGGACGGAATTGCCGGAACCATGCTGGCGCAGACACAGGACGCGACCGCCGCCGCCTGCTGCGCCGCGTGGGTGCACGGTCGCGCGGCGGAATTCTGCGAATACGTGCGCGGCACCACTCTGGAGGACGTGCTCTACGCCCTCCCACGTGCGTGGACCGAAATCGAGCCACCACCCGAGGCTCCGGTGCTTGCTCAGCTGCCGGCAGTGGCCCGATGAGCCCCGACAGGCCGACTAACGATCGCAATATCGACCTCGGCCCCGGCAAGGAATTCGACATCGTTCGGATCCTTCTCGCCGAATGGGGGAAAGCAGCGCGAAGGATCGGTGACGACGCCGCCGTAATCGACGTTCCCGTGGGGGAGCGCCTCGTCGTGAGCACCGACACGTCAGTGGAAGGCATTCACTTCCAACGCGACTGGCTCAACAGCTTCGAGATCGGTTACCGCGCGACCGCCGCGTCGCTCAGCGACCTCGCCGCGATGGCCGCACGTCCCCTCGGGATTCTGATTGCGCTCACGCTTCCGGAGCCCAACAACCAGAAGGCGCGTGAGATCGCCACCGGAATTCGTGAGGGCGCGTCGGCCGTTCTGTGTCCGATCGTCGGCGGCGACCTCTCCTCTGGCAAGGAGCTTTCGCTCACCATTACCGCGCTCGGCAGTGCGGCGCATCCCCTCGCGCGCTCGGGCGCCAAGGTCGGCCAGCGGGTTTACGTCACCGGACGCCTCGGTGGTCCTGCCGCCGCCGTCCGTGCCTGGCGCGCGGGAGGCGCGCCGACCGAAAATGACCGCGCGCGCTTCGCCAATCCGGTGCCGAGGATCGAGCCCGCAATTGGTCTCGCCGCGCGGGGAGCGACGTCGGCGATCGATATCTCCGACGGGCTCATGTCCGACGTCGGCCACGTGGCGGCCGCGAGCAAAGTCTGCATCGAGATCGACGCCGACCGTGTCCCGCGCGTCGATGGAGTCTCAGCAGTACAGGCGGCGAGCTCGGGGGAGGAATACGAGATCGTCGTCACGGCGCCGGAGATCGACACCCGCCAGTTTTCAGACGAGTTCGGGCTCGATCTCACGGAGATCGGCCGGGTTGTTGCCGGTACCACTGGTATTGTTCTCATGCAGGGCGGTGAGCGCATCACCGCTCCACCTGGCTTCGATCACTTTCGCGATAAATGATGTCTTTTATTCGAACGATTCTCCTGTACAGTACCGCGGCGGCAGCGACTGTCGTCCTCGGCTTCACAGTCATAATTGCGGCGCTGCTCGGCATCGAGGACAAGCCGGGCGGCATTTACGACAACGTTCCTCGCTGGTGGTCGCAGGCGGTGCTGTTCATGGTCGGGATCAAGGTACGCGTCCACGGCATGGAGAACGTAAATAGCGGCGAGCCCCACATTTTCGCTTCCAATCACGTCAGCTGGTTCGACGTTCCCTCGCTCGCCAGCACGCTGCCTCGACACCGCTTCGTGGCGAAATCCGAGCTCTTCAAGGTGCCGATCTTCGGGCGCGCGATGCGCGCCGCGGGGATGATCGAGATCCAGCGCGACAACCGGAAGGCCGCGTTCGGCGCCTATGATGTCGCGGCCGAGCGAATCCGCGGTGGCAAATCGGTCGTCGTCTTTCCGGAGGGGACGCGCGGAAATGCGTATCCACTTCGTCCGTTCAAGAAGGGCCCCTTCGTGCTGGCGATCGCCGCTGGGGTGCCGATCGTCCCGATCATCCTTCACGGGACGATAGAGATCATGCCAAAAGGCTCACTTTGGGTTCATTCGGGGACAGTTGATGTACATTTGCTCGAGCCCGTCAGCACGAGCGGAGTCGACTACGACCACCGCGAGACGCTGATGAAAACGGTAAGAGCGAGGATGGCGGACGCGATGCGCGACCTGTACGGCGTCGAAGCGCTGCCCGAGATGGCAACGCGGCTTCCCTCATCGGTCGAGATGGTTTCGTCTGAGACACAACCAACCGAAACACGATAGCACAAGCATCCGCACCAACGCAGGCAGCACGAGAATCCCCAACAACTCAGGCCCTCTAACACAAAAATGTCAGGCATAATCGAGATCAAGGCGCGCGAAATTCTGGACAGCCGCGGAAACCCGACCATCGAAGCCGATGTCATGCTCGACAGCGGCGCATTCGGCCGGGCCGCTGTGCCGAGCGGCGCATCGACTGGAGAGCACGAAGCCCTCGAGTTGAGAGATGGAGACGCCGAGCGGTATCTGGGGAAGGGAGTGGAGCAGGCGGTGCAGAGCGTGGAGGAGCGAATCGCTCCCGCGCTCAGCGGGCTGTCAGCGGGCGATCAAATAGTGATCGACCGCACCATGATCGAGCTCGATGGCACGCCCAACAAGGGGAAGCTCGGCGCAAACGCGATACTCGCGGTATCGATGGCGACGGCGCGCGCGGCGGCAATGGATGTCGGCCTCCCGCTCTATCGCTACCTAGGCGGCCCGATGGCGCGCACGATGCCAGTGCCGATGATGAACATTTTGAACGGCGGCGCGCACGCGACAAATACGGTGGATTTCCAGGAGTACATGATCGTTCCGGTTGGCGCGACGAGCTTCCGTGAGGCGCTCCGCATGGGAACGGAGGTGTTTCACGCGCTCAAGAAAGTGCTGGTGAAGCGGAAGCTCTCGACGGGCGTGGGTGACGAAGGCGGTTTCGCGCCCGATCTCAAGAACGACGAGGAAGCATTGCGCGTCGTGGTTGAGGCTATCGAGGCGGCCGGTTACGCGCCGGGAAAGGAGATTGCGATCGCGCTCGATCNNTCGATCCAGCGGCATCGGAGCTCTACAAGAATGGCACGTACACATTCAAGAAGAGCGGGGCGGGGAGTCTCGATTCCGAGGGAATGATCGAGCTCTATCGCAAATGGCTGGACGAGTATCCGATCGTATCCATTGAGGACGGACTCGCCGAAGACGATTGGGATGGATGGGCGAAAATAACGGCAGCTCTTGGCGACCGGGTTCAACTTATCGGCGACGACCTTTTTGTCACGAGCACCGAGCGACTCGCGCGCGGCATTGAATCCGACTGCGCGAACGCGATCCTGATCAAGCTNNAGATCGGCACGCTGACCGAGACGCTGGCGGCGATCGACATGGCCGCGCAGGCGCACTACTCGGCAGTCATCTCGCACCGCTCCGGCGAAACCGAGGACGCGACCATCGCCGACCTGGCCGTTGCGACCAACACCGGGCAGATCAAGACCGGCTCGGCGAGCCGCACCGATCGCGTGGCCAAGTACAATCAGCTTCTCCGGATCGAGGAGCAGCTTGGCGCTGTGGCGGAATATCCGGGCGGCTCGATCTACGGCCTGGAGTAGCCCGATGAAGCGACCGGCGTAGCTCGGTGAAGCGGTATGTCTGGTGGGCGCTCATCGCCGTCGCGCTCTTTTTCGCGGTGCAGGGCGGGGAATACAGCACGCGGGATCTTTACGTGCTTCACTCGCGCACGCGGACCCTAACTCACGACGTGGATTCGCTGCAGCGGCAGGTCGATTCGCTGGGTCGCTTCCTCAGGCTGGTGAAGGGCGACAGCGCGACCCAGGAGCGGATCGCGCGCGAGGAATTCGGGATGGTGCGGGGCGACAAGGAGATTCTGTATCGCTTTGGCGAGGCGCCTGACAGCGGCAACCGAAAATAGGACGCGAAAGCAAAGTCAATCGGTTGACTTGATGCTGAGCTAGCGTAGATTGCTCATCTTATCGCGGGGTGGAGCAGCCTGGTAGCTCGTCGGGCTCATA
>PKVB01000041.1:6525-34145 GCA_003131365.1 Gemmatimonadota bacterium
GGTCGGGAGTTCGAGTCTCCCCCCAGCTACTGGTGGTCCTGCCGGGTTCGAACCGAAGCCGCGCTTCGAGTGAACTGGCCATGAAAAACAAAAACGCCCCGCCGGACAAACCGGACGGGGCGTTTTCGCTTCAGGAGATTTACATGCCCGACGTGATCACGAACTCGTCGCGTCTGTTCTTCGCGCGGCAGTCGTCGTCGCGCGAAATCTTGCAAGCGGGTCTCTCTTCGCCGTAGCTCACGATCTGAACTCTCGACGCATCGACTCCGCGATCTGTCAGATAACGGTTGACGATCGCGGCACGACGCTGGCTCAGCGCCATGTTGTACTCGTCGGAGCCGCTGTCGTCAGCATTGCCTTCGACGCGGACGCGAACCGATGGGTTCCTCTGAAGAGCGTCCACCTTCTGATCGAGGAGGCGGATTCCTTCATCCGTGATCGTCGATTGATCGAACTGGAAGAAAACGGGCGTGGTGATCACACTCTGATCGGTCGCCCGGGTCTTCGCGGCTTCCTCACGCTCACTCGCGGCACGATCTGCATCGGCACGGAGCTTCGCGTTTTCGCGATCGGCCGCGTCGCTCGCGGCACGATCAGCGGACACGGTAGGAGTAGGTGCGGCCGCAACCTTGTGGCGCGAGCACGCGCTGCTCAAGGCAGCGAACGACAGTAAAGAAATGGATAGTATGGTTTTGGTTCTCATGGGTCCCCAGTGTCTGTGAAGATTCTCTTTCAAGACGATTATGTCTGCAAAATGGCTACCCATCGTTTAATCAGAATTTCTGCACCCGAATGTGCTCTGCTGGGGTTAACGTCGCATCACGGCCACTTAGCGCTCGTATCATCGGGCCAACGCGTTCAAACAGTCTCGGCCGATCCGTTGACTTGCAGAACATTGGTTCGGGCGTAAGGTCTTTTCGCGGTCCGCGATATCCTCCCGGCTTAACGTTCTTCGCCGTCCGCGACATCTCTTCCAGCGTAGCGTCTTTTCACGGTCTGTGATATTCCTCCAATAGACGAGGTGTTATGCGACGCTCCCCCCGGCAGCTGCTGGTCCTTTTCGCCCTCCCCGTCCTCGCCCTCATCTTCACCCCGCAAACAACGGCGGCGCAGGGCGGCACGATTCGCGGTCGCCCGCTTCGCCGTTCGGATACAACGGACGCTACCTGTACACTCGGCTGGAGCTGACTGGACGATGAGTGGATTGTGGGAGTGGAGACTCTTCCGGGGACTCCCTTACCGCACACCCACATTCTTCAGCTTTATTGCGGAGCGAGAGCCGGCTCTCCATACTAGCTGCACTCTCACCCCAGTCATGTGACACTACACACCCGCCGCACATTCCTCGCGACGCTCGGCGTCGCCGCCATCGGGATCGCGAGCCGCGATGCCCTGGCCGATGGAATTCTCCTGGCCCCTCATCGCAAGCTAAAAAAAGTCGGTCTCCAGCTTTACACCGTTCGCGACCTGATGAAAGCGGATCTTCCGGGCACGCTCCGCAAGGTCGCGCAGATCGGGTACAAGGAAGTCGAATT
Organism: Gemmatimonadota bacterium; assembly: GCA_003131365.1. Classification (GTDB taxonomy): domain Bacteria; phylum Gemmatimonadota; class Gemmatimonadetes; order Gemmatimonadales; family Gemmatimonadaceae; genus UBA4720. Next base: position 8,061 of record PKVB01000041.1, read on the forward strand.
CGCCGGATACTACGGCAGGACACCGGCCCAGATTCGAGCGCTGCTCAAACAGAACGGGCTCACTTCGCCGTCGAGCCACATTGGACTCGACATCCTTGAGAAGGATTCCGTCAGGGCATTCGCCGATGCCAAGGCGATTGGGCACCAGTGGGTAACCGTGCCGTATATCCCCGAGGAACGGCGAAAAACCGTGGATGACTGGAACAAAATCATCGATCTACTCAATCAGTTGGGCCCACAGGCAAAAGCAGCGGGACTTCGGCTCGCCTACCACAATCACGATTTCGAGATCAGGCCCGTCGATGGTGTGCGTCCGCTGGACATGATGCTCAGCAAGACGGACCCGGCGCTGGTCGACTTCGAGATGGATCTGTACTGGGTCGTGTTCGGCGGCGGCGATCCACTCGACTTTTTCAATCGGTATCCGAAGCGTTTCGCACTGGTGCACGTGAAGGATTCGGCGGGTCCGCCCGATAACAAGATGGTCGATGTCGGTAAGGGCACGATCGACTTCCCCAAGATCTTCGCCCAGAGCGACAAGGCCGGCATCAAGCACTATTTTGTGGAGCACGACCAACCCGCGGATCCAATCGCCACGATCCGCAACAGCTACAAGTATCTGGCCGCCGTGAGATTCTGATCGCGAGCACGCGGACAGCAACAGGCAAAACGGGGGAACGCGTTACATGACTGGCAAGAAGGTCACGCGCCGCGAGTTCGTCGCTGACACCGGAAAGATCGGCCTCGGCGTGATGATCGTGCCGCGCCACGTTCTCGGCGGAGTCGGATTCCAGGCGCCCAGCGATACCATCAACTTCGCTGTCGTCGGATTTGGCGGCATGGGCTCCGAGAACGCGCTGGAGCTGGCGAAGACAGAGAACCTCGTCGCCTTTGCCGACGTCGACTTCGGCTATTCCACGACCAAGGTGGCGGAGAAGCTGAAGGGCGACGACAAGAGGGATCGACCCGAAGGCATCACGCTCAAGCAGAAATTCGACAAGGCAGCCCGGTATTCGGATTTCCGCGAGATGCTCGACAAGCAGAAGGACATCGATGGAGTCGTGATTGCGACGCCCGACCACCTGCACGCCGTGGTCGCGAAGTCCGCGATGCAGCTTGGGAAGCATGTGTACGTGCAGAAGCCGCTCACGTATTCCGTGCACGAAGCGCGCGTGCTGCGCGATCTGGCGCTCGCGAATCCGAAGATCGTGACGCAGATGGGGAATCAGGGTCACTCGAGCGACGGCGCGCGCCTGATCAACGAATGGATCCAGGCCGGCATCATCGGACCCGTCCGGGACGTTCACGTCTGGACGAATCGCCCGGTCGTGTACTGGCCGCAGGGAGTTCCTCGGCCCACCGGCTCTCCGCCTCCGGCCGCTCCTCCGAGCCCATTCGGAAATCCATTCAGCTTTCGCTACGTGAATCAGCTGCTCGCGTCGGCGCTGGGGTCCTATCCGGTGCCGCCGGGATTGCACTGGGATCTCTACGTCGGGCCCGTCGCGGAGGATATGCCGTATCACCCGATCTATCACCCTTTCAACTGGCGCGGCTGGCTCAACTTCGGGGTCGGCGCGCTCGGCGACATGGGAGCGCACCTTATCGATCATCCATTCTGGGCGCTCGGACTCACGCATCCGACGAGCATCGAAGCGACATCGACGCAGTGGGGAACGATGCCGATTCCGCCCGATCCGAGGGCCGCCGCGGGAACGCGCGAGGCCCGGGGATCCAACAAGCCGGTCTCATATCCCGTCGCCACCGCGGTGCACTATCAGTTCCCCGCGCGCGGCGCGCAGCCGCCGGTGAAGCTCAGTTGGTACGACGGCGGGCTTTATCCACCTCGCCCCGACCAGCTGCCGGATGACGTCACTCTCAAGAGCGAAGGCGGCGTCATCTTCATCGGAGAGAAGGGAATCCTGATGAACGACACCTACGGATCGAATCCGCGACTCTTCCCGGTGTCGCTCACGGAGGATGCGGCGCTGGTGCCGAAAACGTACGCCCGAATCCCGTGGAGCCACGAGATGAACTGGGTCAAGGCGATCAAGGGCGAGACAAAAGCCAGCTCACCGCTCGAGTACGCGGCGCAGCTCACCGAGACGATGCTGCTCGGAATCGTGGCGCTGCGCGCGGGACAGGGGAGAAAGATCCTGTACGACGGCGACAAGATGCTGGTCACCAACATCCCCGATGCGAATCAGTACCTGACGCGAGAGTATCGCGCCGGTTGGGAAGTCTGAATAACTCATCCAGAGGAAGCCATGATGCATGGAGCTGCCGCGCGCGCGGCGATCATCTCTCAGTTGGCGTTGCTCGTCCTTGCCTGTGCGCCACCGGGGAACAGCACGCCAGCCTCGAGTAGCACTGCCGCTTCAGGAGCCACGCCGTTGACCGCCGAGCAGCGCGCCGGGGGGTGGCGTTCGCTCTTCGACGGGACGAGCACCGCGGCCTGGCGTGGTTACAAAGAGGCGACGATGCCCGCCGGCTGGCAAATCGTCGATGGCGTGCTGACCAAGAAGGGATCGGTCGGTGACCTCATGACCAAGGACCAGTTTGGAAACTTCGAGCTGGCGCTCGACTGGAAGGTGAGCCCGGGTGGCAACGCGGGAGTTTTCTATCGCGGCACCGAGGAGTACGACAAGATCTACTGGAGCGCGCCCGAGTACCAGCTGCTCGACGACGCGGGGCATCCGGATGGACAGAGCAGGTTGACTTCGGCCGGCTCCGACTACGGGCTCTATCCGTCACCGGCAGGAGTCGTCAAGCCCGCTGATCAGTGGAACTCGACCTTGATCGTCATCAAGGGCAACACTGTCCAGCACTGGCTGAACGGGCAGAAGCTCCTCGAGTACGATCTTGGAAGCCCGGATTGGCAAGCGAAAGTCAAGGCGAGCAAGTTCCTCGCGTATCCGCATTACGGTTTGGCGCAGAAGGGCTACATAGCGATTCAGGGTGATCACGACGGAGCTCTGTGGATCCGGAATGTTCGCATCAAGGAGCTTCCGTGAGCGCGAGGGCGCGGCTCTCGACGATGATGTTCCTCCAGTATTTCATCTGGGGGGTGTGGTTCGTTACGATGGGGACGTACCTGGGTCAAACGTTGCATTTCACTGGCCGGCAAGTCGGACTCTCTTACGGTGCGACCGCGATTGCGGCGCTGGTATCGCCCTTTTTCATGGGCGTCGTCGCCGACCGCTACTTCTCGAGCGAGAAGCTTCTCGCTCTGCTGCACCTGATCGGTGGCATACTGATGTACCTCGTCTCACTACAGACGACATTCGCGACTTTCTATCCGCTGCTAATTCTGTACGCGCTGTGCTACATGCCGACGCTGTCGCTCACGAATTCGATCTCCTTCCACCACGTGCGCGATCCCGGCCGTGATTTTCCATTCATACGCGTTCTTGGAACGTTCGGGTGGATCGTCGCGGGAACTCTCGTGGGGAAGGTGTTTCACGCCGACGCGCGCGTTCTGCCGATGCAGCTCGCCGCCGGCGCTTCGATAGTCATGGCCGCATACTCGCTCGTACTGCCGCACACTCCGCCGAAGGCGGCAGGCTCGAGCTTCAGCGTCCACGATGCACTCGGACTCGATGCGCTCGCCCTTCTCAAGAACCGTGACTTCTTCATCTTCGTGGCGGGATCGTTCCTTCTCTGCATCCCGCTCCAATTCTATTATTCGTTCGCCAACCCATTCCTGAACGAAATCAAGGCGCCCGATCCGGCCTTCATCCAGACGTTCGGACAGTGGTCCGAGCTCGGCTTTATGCTGCTGCTTCCGTTCGCGCTACGGAAGTTCGGCATCAAGGTCATCATGCTCGTAGGCATGGCGGCGTGGACGCTCAGGTATCTGGCGTTTGGAACGGGGGCGACGGGCCCCGCGATGACGCTTATTTACATCGGGATTCTTCTCCATGGCGTCTGTTATGATTTCTTCTTCGTCAGCGGGCAGATTTACACCGACCAGCGTGCCGGCGAGAAGGTTCGAGCTGCTGCACAGGGACTCATCAACTTCGTCACGAACGGGTTGGGCTATTTCATCGGCGCGTTCGCGTCGGGTTGGGTCGTGGACCGGTACGCGACGCCGAACGCGTCGTGCACCGATGCGGCGGCGGCCGCACAAGAGTGCCTCAAGGTCACGCACGACTGGCATGCGATCTGGCTCGTTCCGTCTGCCGGGGCGCTTGTGGTCTTCATTCTCTTTGCGGTGCTGTTCAGGCCGAGGGGCGGAGGCACGGCTTCGGTCAATGAAGCCGGCGGAGCGGGGGCCCCCGCATAGCGCGATTTGACGGCGGGACTGAACCAAAATTTCGCTCTTAGCCGTAGGATTCAATACATACCTCGATGAGCGCACATGCCAAAAGTGATGATTTTACTGGCTCTGTTCGGAGTCGTCTCGGTCACGGTAATCACGATCGCCCGCTCGTGGTGGTCGTGGGTCAGCGGCAACGCAAAGCGCGCGAACGGTTCGCCTAGTCCGCTGGCGGACGACCGGCTCGCCCGCCTCGAGCAGGCGGTCGACGCCATCGCGCTGGAGGTCGAGCGCATTTCAGAAGGCCAACGGTTCACGACGAAGCTGCTGAGCGAGGAGTCCCGTCCGGCGCCAACGCAGGTACAAAGGCATCTTTCAACCAACACGCCCACCTGATCGGGGCTTCATGTCAAAACGTGGAATTGCACTCGCCGCAGCCGCTCTCGCGCTTGCCCTCGCTGCCTGCGGCAAGGATGAGCCAGAGACTAAGCCTGTCCTCACGCAGCGCGAAAAGGACAGCATCTTTGCCAACTCCACGATCCCGGGCGCCAGGGCGGTCAAGAAATCCATGACGGTGGCCGATTCCGCCACGGCGAGGCAGCAGCGCATGATGGACACGTCTCAGAATCCCTGAGCCGGAGATTGTGGGACGAGGCTTGCATCGACTGACAGCGAATGTCAGCCGCTAACGCTGTCGAGCAGGAATCCACCGAGCTCGATGACCAACCCCTCGTAGAGCCACTATCCGCGCCTCTCGAAGGCGCGCCCCACAAATATCTGATCGCGTTCGCGGTAGTGCTCGCGGCGCTGATGCAGGTAATCGACAGCTCCATCGTCAACGTCGCGCTCCCGGACATGATGGGGAATCTGGGCGCGAGCCTCGACGAGATCGCGTGGGTCTCGACCGGGTACATCCTCGCCGCCGTCATAATCATCCCGCTCACCGGCTGGCTCGGGGAGTTCTTCGGCCGCAAGCGTTATTTCGTCGGCTCGATCATCCTGTTCACGATCGCAAGTTTCCTCTGCGGCGCCTCGCATTCCCTGGGGGCGCTCGTTTTCTGGCGAATCGTCCAGGGCCTGGGCGGCGGCGCTCTGATGACGGTTTCGCAGGCGGTGCTGTTCGAATCCTTCCCGCGCAGGGAAGCGGGCACCGCGATGGCGCTCTTCGGGCTCGGCGTGATGGTGGGCCCGACCATCGGCCCTACCCTTGGAGGTTGGCTCACCGACAACTACGGCTGGCCCTGGATCTTCTACGTCAATCTTCCGGTCGGCGTGCTCGCGGCCGCGATGATCATCGGATACGTGCACGATCCGGAGTACCAGCGCCGCCCGCCCTCGGTGGATTACATGGGAATAGCACTGCTGGCGGTGAGCGTCGGCTCGCTGCAGTACCTGCTCGAGCAGGGGCAGCGCGCGGATTGGTTCGACTCCCGGTTCATGATCCTGCTCGCCTTCACAGGAATCGCAACGGGCGCTGGTCTCGTGTGGCGCGAGCTGACCATCGATTTTCCCGTGATCGACTTCCGCGTCCTGAAGCACCGGCAGATGTGGGTCGGGACGTTCCTCGGCGTCGTCATGGGAGTCGGGTTGTTCGCATCGGTGTTCACGCTCCCGGTTTTTCTGCAGGGCAATCTCAGAATGACGGCGCAGCAAACCGGGATCGTCCTCCTTCCCGGTGCGTTGGCGACGGCGGTGTCGATGGCGGTCGTCGGCAGGGTCACGAACAAATTCGATCCGCGCGTCCTGATCACGATCGGGGCGCTGCTCTTTGCCGGAGCGATGTTAAAGCTGTCGAGAATCACCGGCGAAAGCGGCAGCGGCGATTTCTTCTGGGCGCTGATCATGCGCGGTGCCGGGCTGGGAATGATGTTCGTTCCGCTCACGACCATCACGCTGGCTGAGCTGAGCCCGCGGGAGCTGGGCCAGGGCTCGGGACTCTACAACTTCTTCCGGCAGCTGGGCGGGTCGCTCGGCATTGCGGCGATAGCTACCCTACTATCCCACTACACCGCGCAATTCCGCGCAATTCTGGCCGAGCACATCTCGATCGGCGATCCGACAACGATGGGCAGGCTGGACATGCTGACGCGCGCGCTCGTCGCCCGAGGGGCGGATCCGTGGACGGCCCGGCAGCGGGCGCTCGAGCTTCTCGACCGCCAGCTGATGGGCCAGGCGAGCGTCATCGCCTACAGCCGGATCTACGTTCTGAGCGCCGTGCTGATCCTCGCGCTCATTCCGCTACTTGTTCTGGTCCGCCACACACGAGGAGCGGCGGGAGTCCAGCACGTGATGGAATAGCGCTCCGCCGTACCGGCAAGAATTCGGTCGCTTTGATGCACACAACAAAAACGCCCTCCGAATCGCAGAGGGCGTTCTTCTCAAATAAGCACGAGAGCTACCGAGCTGGGGCCGTACGACCCGCCGGCTTGGCCGGAGCGTCTTTCTCTGCTCCCGCGCCCTTGGCATCTTCGATGTCGGCGAAGCTGATATCCTTGCCGCGCTGCTTCAGCATGTGCAGGATGCCGACCTTGTCGGTCGCCTTGAGATACGCTTCCTGCGGCTCTACCAGCTTCTGATCAACGAGCTCGACCAGCGCATCGTTCATCGTCACCATTCCGAGTCTGCGCGATGTCTGGAGCACCGAGGGCAGCTGGAAGGTCTTGCCTTCGCGAATCAGGTTGGAGACTGAGGGCGTCGAGAGGAGAATCTCGCGCGCCGCGACGCGGCCGCCGCCGATTTTCTTGCAGAGGACCTGCGAGATGACTCCCTTGAGCGACTCGGAGAGCATCACGCGGATCTGCGCCTGACGGTCGGGCGGGAACTGATCGATGACGCGATCGACGGTGCTGACCGCGGTCGACGTGTGGACGGTGCCGAAGACAAGGTGTCCCGTCTCAGCGGTCTCGATCGCCATCGACACGGTCTCGAGGTCGCGAAGCTCGCCAACGAGCACGATATCCGGGTCTTCGCGAAGCGCGGCACGAAGCGCGTGCCTGAACGACGACGTATGCACGCCTACGTGGCGCTGCGTGATGAGACACTTCTTGCTCTCGTGGACGAACTCGATCGGATCCTCGATCGTGATGACGTGATCCGTGCGCGTGCGGTTGATCAGGTCGATCAGCGCGCAAAGCGTCGTCGATTTTCCCGAGCCCGTGGGACCGGTAACGAGAACGAGCCCCTTCGTCAGATGACAGAGCCGCTGCACTTCCTGCGAGATGCCCATCTCCTCGACTGTCACGACCGACGCCGGGACAGCGCGAAATACCGCGCCCGTTCCCCTGCGTTCCCGAAGAGCGTTGCCGCGGAACCTGGCGACGCCCGGGATTTCGTGCGCGAAGTCCGTGTCGTTGAGCTCCTTGAACTCAACGCGATTCTGCTCGAGCATCACGGTGTTCAACATCGCATCGATCTCCTCCGAGCTGAGTGCCGGCTCATTGGGAATCGAACCGATCTCGCCGCTCGATCTCAACAGCGGCGGCTGGCCGGCGCGCAGGTGCAGGTCCGACGCCTTGTTGCCAACCAGTATTCGCAGCAGGGATTCTATCTTGTCGAACGCGGGATTGCCCGTTGCGGCAACACGTCGTGCCTGCGTCATCGGGGTCCCGACATTAGTGGCTTCCACGCGCGGCGCGGCAACTTGCGGAGCGGGCGCCTTCGGAGCTACAGCCTGCGGAGCTACAGCCTGGGGAGCGGCAGCCTTTGCGGGCGCCGCGCTGGGTTTGACCCCATTCGTCGAAACAGCCTTCGGCTCGATTCGCGCCAAGATTTTTCCGGTCTGGGTTAATGCCACGTCGAACGTCCCGTCCCCGGACGTGTAGTCGAACCGCACTGCGCCCGTTGCATCGAGCGCGTGCGGCTTGTCGGGGGGTGCGATCTCTCGCACCAGCGTAAGTATCTGCGCGCTGGTGAGCGGCTGCTTCATCACCGGGCGGGGAGAATCCTTGATGATGACCGACGGCACGTCGCCCTCGGCGAGAATGAGCGCGGAGCCGTTGTTGGTTACTAGCAGGTTGAGAAAGCGATCTAGCTGGGCCATGTCAGTCCAGTGGACGAACGCGATCGATCAGGGAACGATTGATCAGCCGGGCGTCGTTTGAGGTATACAAAGTGAGAAACCGCGATGTGAGCGCGTTGAGATAGTCGAGCACCCGCGCCCGGGCCGGCGGCGCGTCGAGTCGAATGGAGCCGAGGCGAACCTCGCCTCCGACGAGAACGACCTGCAAGAGAGCCGTGGGTGTTCGCTCCTCACGCGGAGGCTGGTCGGAGGTGTCACCGCCGCGATCGGCTGCGGCTTCTGCGACGCGCTCCTTCGAGACCAGAATGACTTCGGAGTTCTCGAGCTCCAGTGGGAAGAATGGGGTGTCCGCGTTCAACAGCTCGGACACGTCTTCCAGCTCGAACGGGCGGTACGAGGAGAAATGGATGAACACATTTCCCCGCAGCTCTTCGCCGCCCAGCATCGTGAGGATGACCGCTTTTCGGGTGGTCTCGATGCGGTAGAGATTCGCGCTGTCGCTTATGTAGGGCTGGGGCACGCGCGAACGGGGTTGGCGTGAGTACTTCGCTCGGTTGAAAGACTGCCCCACGCCCTCTTACGTCACGTTTCTGATCGAAAACAGACCCTTGATGTTATGGGCAAAAACCCTCCTGCCGCCATCACAAAAATGACATCGGCCGGGCCTAGTGCCTGACCACAGCGGGTCGTAGTTTCTCGTGTCCTCAACGGCGGATTTGTCGATGACTCCGGGTTCCTCCTCGCTCCCATTGCCACAGCGGAAGACGTACGACGTCTGTATCGTCGGGTCCGGCGCCGGCGGTGGAATGGCCGCCTACGTGCTCACCCAAGCCGGGGCAAACGTGCTGCTCCTCGAGGCGGGCGGACCGTGGGACAACACGACAGACTCGGCCATGCTCAAGATGCCATATGACTCCCCGCGCCGAGGAGCGTCAACGCCTGATCATCCCTTTGGCGAGTTCGATGGCTGCATCGGCGGGTGGGACCTCCCTGGTGAGCCGTTCACCAATGCCGAGGGCACCGACTTCAAGTGGTGGCGCGCGCGAATGGTCGGTGGCCGCACCAATCACTGGGGACGCATCTCGCTTCGATTCGGCCCCGAGGATTTCAGGGCGAAGAGCCGCGATGGCCTTGGCGACGACTGGCCGATCGGATACTCGGACATCGCTCCGTACTACGATCGCATCGACAAGCTGATCGGAGTCTTCGGAAACAACGACAATCTGCCGAACCATCCCGGCGGCCATTTTCTGCCGCCGCCACCGCCGCGCTGCTACGAGTTGATGGTGAAGGACGCGGCCGACCGGCTCAACATCTGGTGCGTTGCCTCGCGCCTCTCGGTGATCACGAAGGCGCACAATGGCCGCATGGCGTGCCACTACTGCGGGCAGTGCGGCCGCGGCTGCAAGACGAATTCGAATTTCTCGTCGACCAATGTGCTGATCGCGCCGGCGCTCAAGACCGGACGACTGACGCTGGTCACCCACGCGATGGCGCGCGAAGTCACGCTCAACAATCGCGGGCTCGCGAGCGGCGTGACCTACATCGATACGAAGAGTGGGGCGGAAAGGCATGTGGACGCCCGAGTGGTAGTGCTCGCCGCGAGCGCGTGCGAGACCGCGCGCCTGATGCTCAACTCGAAATCTCCGCAGTTTCCGAACGGCCTCGCCAACTCGAGCGGAGTCGTCGGGAAGTATCTCACCGATACCACCGGGACCGACGTCGGGGGCTTCATTCCCAAGATGGTGGATCACGTTCCGCACAACGAAGACGGCGTCGGCGGCAACCACATCTACATGCCGTGGTGGGTGGACAACAAGAAGCTCGATTTTCCCCGCGGCTACCACATCGAAGTCGGCGGCGGATTGAATCCGCCCAGCTACGNNACCCTCAAGGAAGATTATCGCCGCTACTATGGCGCCCAGGTTTATTTCGCTGGCCGCGGTGAGATGATTCCGAATGACAAGAGCTATTGCGAGATCGATCCGGTCGTGAAGGACAGGTACGGAATTCCTGTGCTGCGCTTCCACTGGCAGTGGACAGACTACGAGTACAATCAGGTTCGGCACATGCAACAGACCTTCCGTGCGTTGGTCGAAGAGATGGGCGGTCAGGTGTTCGACAAGATGCCGGAGCAGCTGCGGGGGTACGGGATCGCGCGCGGCGGCGAGATCATCCACGAGCTGGGAACAGTCCGCATGGGGACCGACCCATCGAAGTCAGCGGTCGACGCGAACTGCCGGGCGCACGACGTCAAGAATCTTTTCGTGACCGATGGCGGCCCGTTCGTCTCGCAGGCTGACAAGAATCCGACCTGGACCATACTCGCGCTCTCGATGCGGACCAGCGAGTACATCGCGCAAGAGCGTAAGCGGGGGGCACTCTGATGTCGAACCGGAATAATCGTTCAATGGGCGGCACACCGCAGAAACAAGAAAAGGGAGATCCTGTGGACGGTATGCAGCCCGAGCACGAGGACGCACCGCCTGGAAAGGAGATGAGCCGGCGCGATGCCGTTCAACGTCTGGCGGCGCTTCCAGTCGCCGCGTTTCTGAGCTGGCCCACCGCAGATCAGGAGAAAGTTCGGCGCTTCGTCGACAACGCCATGCGCGCGGCCGCCGAAGGGACTCCATTCGCGCCGAAGTTTTTCACGCCGGCCGAATTCAGGACCGCGCGCATCCTCGCCGACATGATCATTCCGCGCGACGAGCGATCGGGCAGCGCCAGTGACGCCGGCGTCCTCGAGTTCATGGATTTCACGATGATCGATCGGCCGAACGCTCAGAAATGGATGCGATCCGGACTCGCCTGGATCGATGCGCAGTCAAATACCAGATTCGGAAAGCCGTTCGCCGACGCGACGGAATCGCAACGGGCCGCAATCCTCAACGACATTGCGTGGCCTGAGCGCGCGACCCCAGCCATGACGGATGGAGTCAGCTTCTTCAACCGGTTCCGCGACATGACGGCGTCCGGATTCTGGTCCAGCAGGGTCGGCGTAAAGGATCTCAAATATGAAGGCAATACTTTCGTGCCTGACTGGAACGGGTGCCCTCCGGCCGCGCTCACGAAACTGGGCGTGACGTACGCGAAGTTCGACAGGAGCAAGCAGCGCCTCACGCCCGATTGATGAACTGACTGCGAACCACTAAGGCGAACGACATGAGCACAGAACGTCTCGGCATCGGCTTCGTTGGAAGCGGCTTCAACGCGCGCTTCCACATTCAGTCTTTGACATCCGTCCGCGAGATCGATGTCCGCGGTGTCTGGAGTCCGAACGAAAAGAACGCGGCTTCTTCGGCGGCACTGGCGCGAGAGCTCGATGTCGGCGAGGCGCGCCCATACAAATCGATCCGCGACATGGTCGCCGATCCCGCCATCAATGCCCTCTGGCTGTGCGGGCCCAATCAGGCGCGCATCGCGAACATCGAAGAGATCGTCGCCGCGATCAAGAGCGGCGTCGGGACTTTGAGGGGGCTTGCCTGTGAAAAGCCGCTCGCGCGAAACGTCGCCGAGGCGAAAAAGGTGGCCGACCTCGCGCGCAGCGTCGGCCTGAGCACGGGGTATCTAGAGAACCAGTTGTTCGCGCCCGACATCACCCGCGGACGCGAGTTGGTCTGGGCGCGCGGCGCGTCGCTGACGGGCCGTCCCTACCTCGCCCGAGCGGCTGAAGAGCACAGTGGGCCCCATATGCCCTGGTTCTGGCAGGGGTCGCTCCAGGGTGGCGGTGTGCTCAATGACATGATGTGTCACTCGGTCGAAGTGGTGCGGCATCTCCTCACCAAGCCGGGTTCCCCGCGCTCTTCGATCAAGCCGGTGCGGATCAGCGCCCACATCGCCTCACTCAAGTGGTCGCGCGCCAAATACGCGAAGCAGCTCTCCGAGACGATGGGGAAGGACGTCGACTACACCAAACGTCCGTCCGAGGATTTCGCCCGTGCCACTATAGAGTACGAATCCGAGGAAGGTGAGCCCCTGATCGGCGAGGTGACGACGTCGTGGGCGTTCATCGGGGCTGGTCTCAGGCTGTCGGCGGAATTGCTCGGCCCCGAGTACTCGATGTCGTGGAACACGCTCGACTCGAGTCTCAAGATGTTCTTCAGCAGGGAAGTGAAGGGGAAATCCGGCGAGGATCTCGTCGAAAAGCAGAACGCTGAAATGGGCTTGATGCCGGTGGTGGCCGAAGAGGCGTCAGTGTACGGCTACAGCGCCGAGAACCGGCACATGGCTCGCGCGTTCCTGAGCGGTGAGAAGCCAATGCTCACTTTCGAGGACGGCTTCGAGGTCGTGAAGATCCTCATGGCGGCCTATATGAGCGCCGAAAAGGGTCAGACCCTCGACTTCCCCCCGCCGGGTCTGGAATCCTTCGTTCCGGCTGTCGCCAAAGGGACCTGGAAGGGACGGGCCTAGCTTACGGATGAGCTTAACCCTAGGTTTCGCGGGGTAAAGGCGGTGGCATGCGCAATGCTACAGCTGAGGTTGGACACAGCTCGGGAAAAGATATGAAACTCGCTCATCTGACTCTGACTCTCGCACTCGCCACCGCCGCCACCGCCTGTACGGCGGAGCGCGCACTCTCACCGCAGACCGCCGGACCCTCCGTCGCCAGTGCAGTCGCGCCCGGAATGACGCAGGTCCCGCTTCTCTTCGTCGTCGATGGTGTGCGGCTCCAGCGCGATCAGGTGCCGTCGCTGACGGCCGATCANNGATCAGATCTCGGGGGTTCGCGTGATCAAGGGACACGCCGCGCTCAAGGAGTACGGCCCCGATGCGTCGTACGGCGTGGTCGTGATCACGACCAAGGCCGCGTCCGCTCCTCGTTCGTGAGTCGAGCGTAGTCGATCGACCCCAAAGAGTCTCACGACAAGAAGGGCATCCAGCGGATGCCCTTTTGTGTTCCTGCGCTCTGGAGTGCATGTTCTTGTCTGCATGAGCACACCATTCGAGCGTCCCGGCCCCGCGCGCCTGCCTCCATTGCCCCGATCCCTCCGGAGGTTCGTGTTGTGGATCGTCGCCGCGATCTTCATCGCGCTGATCGTCGTTCCTTGGCTGGCCGGCTTTTTCACTGACTGGCTCTGGTTCAAGGAAATCGGTTTTCAGACGGTTTTCGCCACTTCGCTGATCTGGCGGATCGGCCTGTTCATTCTTGGCGGCGCGTTCACATTCGCCTACTTCTACGGCAACGTGCGGATCGCGCGCGGGGCCGTGACCGCGTTCCCGGTGCTGTTCGTGAACCGCGGCGACGGCGTGACGNNCGGCCGCCGCCCTTCTCTCCTTTCTGACAGCGATCTCGCTGTCCGCCTGGTGGCTGACGCTCCTCAAGGGATTGAACGGTGTACCGCTCGGAACGCGGGACACGCTCTTCAACCGCGACATCTCGTTCTACCTCTTCCGCCTGCCGCTGATCTCTGGCGTGCTGGATACGCTGATAACGCTCACCCTGCTCTCGTTCGTCGCGACGGGAGCGATGTACTGGCTGCGAAACGACATCACGCTGCCTCCGCGTCGCGCGTCCGCCAAGCCGAGGGCGGCGCGGCATCTGGGCGCACTCCTGGCGCTGTTGTTCGTGCTGCTGGCGATACGCCTCTGGATCGTCGACACATCCAACCTTCTCTTCTCGACCACCGGTCCACTCCTGGGCGCGAGCTACACCGACGTTCACATCGCGTTGCCCGGACTCTACATCTCCGCGATCGCGGCGCTCATTGCTGCCGTGTGGGTGGTGCTCGGGATCGCGCGCGACAAACTCGTCTGGTCAGCCGTCTCGGGAACCGTTTTCTACGTGGCGGTGAGCGTGCTGGCCCGCGGCATCGTCCCTGCCGCGTTCCAGAAGCTCGTTGTCTCGGCTAATGAGCTGACGCGCGAGACTCCCTACATCAGGCTACACATCGATGCCACGCGCAACGCGTGGGGCCTAAACAAAGTCGAGGGCAGGGACCTGTCGGGCGAAGTTCAGCTGACGAATGCGAATATAAAGGCGAACGCGGCCACCGTGGACAACGTGCGGCTCTGGGAGCGCGATCTGCTGATGCAGACGTTCAAGCAGCTCCAGGAGATTCGGACGTACTACGACTTCGTGTCCTCGGACGACGACCGGTACATGATCGACGGCAAGTACCGGCAGGTTCACATCGCTGCGCGCGAGCTGAATTCCGAGTCGCTCCCAACCCGCACATTCATCAATTCGAGGCTGACTTTCACGCACGGCATGGGCGTGACGATGGCGCCCGTGAATCAGGTGACCAGCGAAGGTCTGCCGGTTCTCTTCATCAAGGATGTGCCGCCCGTCTCGACGGTCTCGATCAAGCTCACTCGGCCGCAGGTCTACTATGGCGAGCTGACAAACGAGTACGTCTTCGTCGGCACGGGTCAGCCGGAGTTCGATTATCCGGCGGGGGACAAGAACATCTACACCAAGTACACGGGCCGTGGTGGAGTCCCGATCGGATCCTTCCTCAGGCGAGTGTTGTACGCGTTCCAGTTCGGCTCGCTCAAGATTCTTCTCTCGGACGACATCAAGGGAAGCGCGAGAGTCCTCTACCGGCGGAACGTCATGGATCGCGCGACGACGGCGATGCCGTTTCTCGACTTCGACAACGATCCGTACATCATGATCACCGACGGCGGGCAGTTGAAGTGGATCCTCGACGCGTACACGACGAGTGACGCCTATCCGTACTCGCAGCGAACCGCGGACGGAACGAGCTACATGCGGAACAGCGTGAAGGTAGTGATCGACGCTTATGATGGCACGGTGGACGCGTACATCGCGGACCCGAATGACCCGGTCGTCCAGACGTATGCGAAGATATTTGGCGGAATCTTCAAGCCGATCAGCGCGATGCCGGCCGACATCCGGAAGCACGTCCGCTATCCGGGCGATCTCTTCAGAATCCAGACGGCATTGCACGCGACGTATCACATGACCGAGCCCGACGCGTTCTATCATCGGGAAGATCAATGGCAATTTCCGAGCGGGCTCAACAAGGCGACCAACGAAAATCCGTTCATGCGTCACATCATCATGCGACTGCCCGGGGAAAAGAATCCCGAGTTCATTTTCATGACGCCCTTCACGCCGCGCGGGAAGGACAATCTGGCGGCGTGGATGGTGGCGCGGATGGACGGCGAGAATTACGGAAAGCTTTCGGTGTACCGCTTCCCCAAGCAGAGCCTCATCTATGGGCCGAAGCAGATCGCAAACCGCATCAACCAGGACACGGACATCTCGAGGCAGCTAACGCTCTGGGATCAGAAAGGCTCGGAGGTAATCAGGGGCGAGCTGCTGGTGATCCCAATCGAGGAATCACTGATCTACGTGCAGCCGATCTACCTTCGCGCCGAGGGCGGCAGCATACCGGAGCTCAAGCGCGTGGTGGTCGCCCACGAGAACCGCGTCGTGATGCGGGAGACGCTCGAGGAGGGTCTCGACGCTCTGTTCGGCTCCGGCGCCGCGGCGGAAACGACAACGAACGCGCAGGATTCACTCAGCACGCTCGGAGTTGAGCCGTCGGTGGTCGGGGGCGGAGCGGTTCCTTCCACAGGTGCCGCGCCCTCAGGCGCGGTCAGCGCGCTGCTGCGGGAGGCGCAGACGCACTACGACCGGGCGATCTCCGCGCAGCGGGCCGGCAACTGGACGGAGTACGGACGCGAGATCGAGCAGCTCGGCGTCACGATCCGCGCCCTCAGAGCGGCGAAAAACTAGGGGCATTCCGCCATCCTCAGCCGCCAGAATGAATCTCACGTGGCGCGCTTCAGAAATTCCTGGACTGCCTTGCGGTAGCTTCGCCCGGTCGTGATGCGCTTGCCGTTACGCAGGATCAGCAGCTGGTCACCCTGATCGAAAGGCTGTGCCTCGCGCACCTGCGCCGTGTTCACGATGGTCGAGCGGTGGACCCGCAGAAACCGATTGCTGGGCAAGCGCGCCTCGAGCCTGCTCAGCGGCTCGCGCACGTCGTACGCCACCTCAGCGAGATGAATTCTCGCCAGGTCGTCGCGCGCCTGAATCCAGAAGATTTCGTNNCGGCGCGTCGAGCTGCCCGACATACTTGAGGAGCGCGCTCAGCTGTGACGACACGCTGGGGTTGGGAGATTCCCTGAGTCGCTTCTTGGCGCGGTCGAGTGTCTGGTGGAAGCGCACGTGATCGACGGGCTTGAGCAGATAGTCGAACGCGCCGAACTCGAAGGCGGAAACCGCGTAATCGTCGAAGGCGGTGACGAAGATTACGGGGGGCATCTTGTCGGTCCCGACCTCGGTGATCACATCAAAGCCATCCAGCTCGGGCATCTGCACGTCCAGGAAAACCAGATCTGGCTGCTGCGCGCGAATCGCGGCGACGGCCTCGAGTCCGTTCTGGCACTCGCCCACCACTTCGACGTCGGGGGAGTTCGAGAGGAGCGATAGGAGTCGCTGGCGCGCGAGCGTTTCGTCGTCGATCACCAGAACACGCAGAGATTGCCCGATCATGCCTGCACCGCCGTCGCGAGGTCACTGTCCTTTTGAGCGTCGTTTCGGGCCGGCGAGAGGCGCCCGAGCCGGAACGGAATTGTAATCTGCACCGCGTAGCCTCCCTCGTCCCGGGGGCCACTCTCGAATTCGTGGCTGTCACCATAGAGGTGGATCAGCCGGGTGATCGTATTCGTCAGGCCGAGGCCCGTTCCGCGCGAGCGTTCGCGCGATCGGCGGGCACGCACCCCGACCCCATCGTCCAGAATGGTAATCGAGAGCTTGTCGCCCAGGCGCCGCGCGGAGACCTGGACGTAGCCCGCGCCGGCGCGGGGACTGATGCCGTGCCGGATAGCGTTCTCCACCAGGGGCTGGAGCAGCAAGCTTGGAACGAGCGCCGCTCGAACGCCGTCCTCGATGTTGCAGCTGACGGTGAGACGATCCTGGAAGCGCACCCGCTGGATCGCCACGTACCGGTCGAGAAGTCCGAGCTCGCGCTCGAGCGGCACCTCCTGCTCGCTCGATGTCGAAAGCACCAGCCGCAGGAAGTCGCTCAGCTCCGACACCATTCGCTCGGCTGCCGGCGGGTCCGTTGCGATGAGTGCCATGGCGCTGTTGAGCGCGTTGAAGAGAAAGTGCGGATTGAGCTGAAGCTTGAGCGTATCCAGCTCCGACTGCACGAGCCGCGTCACCACTCGCTGACGCTCGGCGGATTCCTTGCTCGCCTCGCGCACGAGGTGCTCCACCCAGGAAGTCGCGTACGTCGCAACGGTACCGAAGACGCCGAGTAGAATGAGCTTGGCGGCTTCATCGAGCGGAGTGATACGCGCCATCTGGACCGCATCAATCGGATTGATCACCAGAGGCACGCGATTGGCTGCCCACAGCCAGACGAGGAGGCCAAGGTACTCCGCAAAGGCGAGGACCGATATCAATGCGGCCTTCCGGACCGACGAAGCGACCGGTCGGCCGGCCAGCACCACGAAGTACATCAGGAAAATCGGGGACCGGAGCGCGAGCACGCCGGACTGCGCCACCGCATAGCCGCCGATGATCGCCGTCACTGCCGTCACGTCGACGATTGGATTCACCGCCGACAGCCAGTCCGGAAGCTCGGGGCGCCGATACCATATCAGATACTGCGCGACGGTCCAGAGGAGCATCGGGACCAACACCAGCACGTTGGCGCTGTTGAGAGCCTGCGAGAGGTGCGGCGCGTACATGAGCGCCGATGCGGTGAGCAGGAACACCACCGCGGCCCGGAGGCCGTTGAGTATCCGCTCAGCCCTGTCGCGCCTTAGGCGGAGGCTTTCGGGTGGCGCGAACGAGGAAGAAGCGAATAACTGCATTAAATGAATCTGGCTGGAGGGGGGTGGCTGGGATAGCAGGCCGACGAGGTCCTGCTACCCCCGACGCCGGCTTAGTCGTGCCCGCCGTCGTCGTTGCCGTTATGACCCTCATGATGGTCTTCACCGCGCTCATCGTCGTCCTCGAATGCATGGAACGAGCGGCGGATGTTGTTTTCGATCAGCGACAGATTGGAGCTGCCGGTCGCGTTCTTGGTCGTCTCATCGATCACCAGCGGCGGATCGAACTCCATTTCCAGCTTGGCGTTCACCGACGAGGTGAATACGAACGGAGTGCCCTTGAACGTGCCTTCGACGCGGACGCTCTTTCCGACGAGATTCGGGTTTGACGTGTTGAAATCGGTTGCGTTGTCTCTCGCTGGTCTGAGCCTGGCTTCGAGCTGCGCATAGGTGCCGGCGGCAAGTGGAATGTTGATCACCGTGGAGAGCGTCATCTACTGGAACATCGACGAGAAGTGGAGTCCGGCTGACATCCTCGCACGTCAATCATATGGGGCGACGACCCATGCAGGGGCGGGAGAACTCGTGTTCGGGGCGAGTGACTTGTTGCGCGCGGTGAAGGACGTTCTGAGACGGGCGAGAAACCGTGGCGCAGCGTCTGCGAGTGTGCATTTCCAAGTTTACATTCTCATCACCGCATCACTCAGTTGCCAGAATCTGCTGTCGGCTCTCAACGTGAAAGGGCGCGCGATCTCGTCTTGAGATTCGGGTGGAACTCGACCGCGTACCAGATTCTGAATCCGGGCATCGAGCTCTGGTTCTCGAGCGCGGATGAGGGCGTCGTCGGGTTCGTGCGGCACCGCGGCATGCTGGTAGTGGCGGGAGCGCCGGTGTGCGCGCCGGATCGACTCGATGCGGTCGCGGCGGAATTTGTCGCCGCCGCGCACGGGCGCGGCGAGCGCGTTTGCTACTTCGGCGCCGGGGAGCGGCTCGATTCCAGCTATGGCAGTGACCCGTCGTGGTCACGCGTGCTGCTCGGGGCACAACCCGCGTGGGACCCGCACAACTGGCCAGCCGCTGTAGCAAAGCGCGGATCGCTCCGCGCGCAATTCAACCGCGCGCGCAACAAGGGTGTGACCGTTACCGAGTGGGCACCCGCGAAAGCGGAGAATCACGCCGCGCTTCGCCTGGTGCTCTCACAGTGGCTCGCAATGCGCCACCTGCCACCGCNNGCATTTCCTGATCGAGCCGGAGACGCTGAGCGACCTGCGCGACCGGCGCGTGTTCGTCGCCGAGCGCGGCCGACGCGACGTGGTCGCTTTTACCGTACTGTCACCGGTACCCGCGCGTGACGGTTGGCTGGTCGAGCAGATAGTGAGAGGATCCGAGGCTCCCAACGGAACGGCGGAGCTGCTCCTCGATACGGCAATGCGCGCGGTCGCCGCTTCTGGATCCACCTACGCCACCCTCGGGCTTTCGCCGCTCTCTCACCGCGCCGAGCTTGAGCCTTTGCACCAACCATTGTGGCTTAGTTTCGTCCTTCGCTGGGTAAGGCTATACGGAGCGAGGTTCTACAACTTTGGCGGTCTCGACGCGTTCAAGGCGAAGTTCAATCCTGAAGTGTGGGAGCCGGTATACGCCATTGTCGAAGGCGGGAGCTTCCCACCGCGCGCTCTCTACGCCATTGCGGGCGCATTCAGCGGCGGTGCTCCCATTCGGCTCGTGCTCAGGGCACTTCTGCGCTCCCGCGAACGGCACGCATGAAGGCGACGAGTTTCGTTTCGTTCAGTCGGCCATCGCTGCGCAAACCGCCGCAGACGTCCAGCGCGAAGGGCGCAACCTGGGTTATCGCCTTGCCTAAGTTGTCGGGATTGAGCCCGCCGGCCAGAAAAACAGGAACATCGACGGCGTCGCGAATCCTTCTGCTGACGCCCCAGTCGTGAACGCGTCCCGTGCCGCCAAGCTCTTTGGTCGAGAGCGAAGGATTCCCGGAATCGAGAAGAATGGCGTCCACTGACGAGGACACAGCGACCGATTCCCGCAACGCCCCTTCACCATCGCTGCCGCGGACGTGGATCACCTGAACGATGGAAATCCCGGGTAGCGCATCGCGCAATTGGGCGTGAACGCCGGGCTCGACCTCGTCAACGAGCTGTATTGTGGTGGTGCGGCAAAATCGTTGTTGCGCGATGATCGGCTCAGCCGTCGTTTCGCAAGTCAGAAGGAAGGTCGCGACGCCCGGTGGCACGGTATCCGCAATGTCACGGATGCGGGACTCGGGAATGGGGCCGGGCCCGCTGGGCATTCGAGACACGAGACCCAAAGCCGACGCGCCCATTCGCACCGCGAGCGCGGCTTCTTCTTCGGACGCAATGCAACAGACCTTAACCCTGGGCGGAACGGGGAACATAACTGAGCCGTCGGTGGATACTACGTTAGGGAATTGCATACAATTGGAACGTCGGGCCGCGCGCGTTCAGCGGCTCCTTCCTACAACCATGTAACGCGCGAGGCAATATGCTCACAAAAAAATCTAGGCTGTTTCTTGGCCTCACGGTGGCGACTCCATTGTTGTTCGCCGCCTGCACCGACAACGGCATCGTCAATCCGATGTCGAATGCCGCGGGCACCTACCAGCTCACCATCTACGCGGGAAGCAGCGTTCCGACCTTCTTTACGGTCCAGCCGGGAGATGCCAATTTTCCCAACGGCGCCAGGTTCGACGTGACTGGTGGGACCCTTGTTCTGAACAGCAACGGGGCGTTTGTCGAGACGAACAACATTCTCATCACACCACAGGGACAGGCGTCGTTTCGCAATGACTTTATCAGCAGCGGAACGTGGACGCTCAACGGCACGGATCTGACGCTCAGCGCGCCGGCGCAGAACAACAACAACGCGCGGTTCGTGACCGGAACTCTCGACACAAATGTCAACAGCCAGCTCAGGATCAATTATCAGGAAGCCAACGGCTCGGGTGGCTTCGACTCCTTCGAGTACGTGCGATAAGAAGCTCGGGCCCACGGTGCCGGAACCGTCGGCACCATGGCGGCTCGCCAGCGATCCAACCTGACCTGAAAAGGGAGCGCTCTCGTCCGAGCGCTCCCTTTTCGTTATCGTTTGTACACTTGGAACCGTTTCCCGTGCGGCGCCGTAAGGCTCAAAACTCTTTCGAGGACGGACACAATGGGCACAATGGGCATAGTGGCCTGGATCGTGGTTGGGCTCGTCGCTGGAGTTCTTGCATCTCTCGTGATGGGTGGCACCGGGTACGGAATCATCGGNNGTCGGCGCCTTCATCGGGGGCTGGCTCTTCGGCGCTCTCGGCATCTCGACGCCCATAGGGGGCATGGGCGGAACGATTTTCGTCGCGTTCATCGGCGCCGTCGTTCTTCTTTTTGTCCTCAGGCTGATACGCGGCTCTACACGAAAGGTATAGAGCGCTCCGTGCGTTGCGGCAGCGGCGCGAGTCGAGCGCCGCTGACCGTTTAGCTGGCGATGAAGCGGCGGAGCGTCCAGACCTTCGGTTATTCGGGCACTCCGCTGGTCGACAAGCTTGGAATAAAACCGGGTGCGCGTCTGCAATTCGTTTCGGAGCCGCGGGATCTTGCGGGACTGCTAGGCAAGCTTCCCGATGGTACGCTCATCGCATCGAGAGGAGCGCTCGATTTCGCGATGCTGTTCGTCAAGGCGCGGTCCGATCTGGAAAAGGGATTCGCGCGACTGCGCGACAGGCTCGAGCCCAATGGAATGCTCTGGGTCGCGTGGCCCAAGAAAGCATCGGGCGTGGAGACCGATCTCACCGAAGGGGTCGTGCGTACCTTCGGGCTCGAGTCCGGCCTCGTCGACGTGAAGGTATGCGCCGTCGATGACACGTGGTCGGGACTCAAGTTCGTCCGCAGGCTGAAGGACCCNNTCTCTGCGATGATCGATCACAACGCCCGAGTCCCGGATTGAAATCCGTCGACGCGCTCCTCGCGGGGCTGGTGGACTACGCGGGTCTGTTTCCACCCGCGAGCGAAGACATGCGGCCGGCTCTCGAGAGTTACGCTTCGTACTTCCAAGGCCCGGACAGGACCGCGCTTGGCCGTTTCATCGTGCCTATCGCGCGCGTGAAGGAGCTTGAAGAAGCGGGCGGCGACCTCATGCCCCGAGGCTCGCGGGCCGCTCCGTGGCGCTTGAGCGTGCTGGCCGCGGAAGACGTGCGGGCCGCAAGTGAAGAGATGCAGAAGTTCAATTGCCGCCATTCGTCGGAATCAAGGGACGGGCACGCCGTGATCGACGTGGTCGAGCTGAAGGCGAGCACGGTGGACGAGATCGGACACCAGAGGCAGGATCTGCCGCCCGCATTCACACCGTATTTCGAGATTCCAATCAGCGGCGATGTGTCGCCGCTCGTGAAAGCGATCGCGCAGGTGGGTGCGCGGGCGAAAGTTCGCACCGGCGGTGTAACGCCCGAAGCATTTCCTCGGGCCGAGGCGATCATCCGCTTCATTGCCGCATGCCAGCAGCAGGCCGTACCATTCAAGGCGACAGCCGGACTTCATCATCCGATTCGCGGGGAATACCGCCTGACCTATGAACCGGGCGGTCCAACGGGAATGATGTACGGGTTCATGAACGTCTTCCTGGCCGCGGCCCTCCTGTACGCCGGTGAGAGCGAGGACACGGCGCTCGCCGCGCTCGAGGAGAGCGATGCGTCGGCATTCCAGTTTGCCGACGACGCGATTCAATGGCGCGGAAAGCGCATTGGCGCTGAGCTGATTCTGGCCGCACGCTCGGAATTTGCGATTTCGTTTGGCTCGTGCTCGTTCCGTGAGCCCGTCGAAGAGCTGGCACACCTCACCCGCAGAGCGAGATCAACCGACCAGTGAATCAGACGCACGACCCGGCGCTCACCTCGTGGATCGAATCCGCGAACTCGCCCGACAGCGATTTTCCGATCCAGAATCTTCCTTTCGGCGTATTCTCGCGCAAAGGCGAATCGGAGCGGCGCGTCGGTGTGGCGATCGGCGACCAGATCGTCGATGTCGGAGAATCTCTCAGCGCGAATCTGTGGAGCGGGAAGGCGCGCGATGTGGCTCGGTGGTGCGATCGGCCGACCCTGAATGAGCTGATGCAGGCGCCGAGGGAATCTCTTTCGCAGTTCCGCGCGCGGCTCAGCGAGCTGCTGGCGGGCACGCCCGGCGACGACAGCGTGATCAACCCGCTCCCACCAGGCGCTCTCGTTCCGATGGCCGAGGCCGTGATGTCTCCCGCCGCTCAGATCGGCGACTACACTGACTTCTACGCCTCCATCTACCACGCGACGAACGTCGGCAAGATCTTTCGTCCCGAAAGTCCGCTGCTTCCCAACTACAAGCACGTGCCGATCGGCTATCACGGACGGGCGTCATCGATCGTAATCAGCGGCACTGAGGTCACAAGACCCAAGGGTCAGACGATTGCGGTCGGGGCCAAGACTCCAACTTTCGGACCTACGGAGATGCTCGACTACGAAGCGGAGGTCGGATTTTTCGTAGGTCGGGGCAACAAGCTCGGCGAGCCCGTACCGATCGGCGAGGCCGAGGACCATCTCTTCGGGATCTGTCTCGTCAACGACTGGTCAGCGCGCGACATCCAGTCGTGGGAGTACCAGCCGCTGGGCCCCTTCCTGTCGAAGAACTTCGCGACGACGATCTCACCCTGGGTCGTAACCTGGGAGGCGCTGGAGCCTTATCGCGTGCCCGCATTCTTCCGGCCGCCGGCAGATCCACAGCCGCTGCCGTATCTCTCTTCCGAGAAGGACAAGAACGAAGGCGGCATCGATCTCAACATCGAAGTCTACATCAGATCGATGATGATGCGGGAGGGACGTCTGCGTCCCTGGCGCCTCAGCTCGGCCTCGCTGGCCGACATGTACTGGACCGCGGCGCAGATGCTCACGCACCACACGAGCGGCGGCTGCAACCTCCAGCCCGGCGACCTCCTGGCGAGCGGCACCGTGTCGGGACCCGACGCGGGCTCGCAGGGATGCTTGCTCGAGCTGACGCGGCGCGGCGCCGCCCCGATCGCGCTTCCGACAGGCGAGGAGCGGAAGTTCCTCCACGACGGCGACGAGATCATCCTGCGCGCTTACTTCCAGCGCGAGGGCTCTGCCCGCATCGGTCTTGGGGAGTGCTCCGGGCTCATCGCCGCATCTCCCAGGCGGTAGCACCCAACCACCGATGTCGATGTCACGTAACGGGCGCGAGCCCCTGTATGTTGTTCGCAATTCGCCCATTCACGGGCGCGGCGTGTTCGCGGCGCGCTACATCCGGGCGGGAACGCGGATCGTCGAATATACGGGCCAGCGAATCAGCAACCGCGAAGCAGACCGCCGCTACGACGACACCAGGATGAAGAGGCACCACACCTTCCTGTTCACGCTGGACAAAAAGACGGTGATCGACGGCGCGATCGCTACGGGCGGGGGAGACGCGAGCTACATCAACCATTCGTGCGACCCGAACTGCGAGGCGATAATCACCGGCAAGAAGATCTTCATTCACGCGCTTCGGGGGATCTACCCCGGGACCGAGCTTGCGTACGACTACCAATATGAGCGAACCGGCAGGAACGACGCGAAGCTCGAGAAGTTCTACTTCTGCAAGTGCGGGGCGGAGAACTGTCGCGGGAGCATCATGAAGCCCCGCAGCAAACGTTCGCGGCGCTCGACGGGATCGCGAACCCGGAGGAAGTAGCGTCCTCTGGACTTCCAGCGTGCCCGGCAGTTATGGTAGGTCGTCAATCCCTTTCTTTTTCGGAGCACCATCATGCGTTTAGTCTTTCCCGCGCTCGCACTCACGCTTGGGCTCGCAACGTCCGCGGCGGGACAGGGCGCCGTCCCCATACAGTCGACGCCACTCGATCCTGCCAACCTCGATCGCTCGGTCTCGGCATGCACTGACTTCTACCAGTTCGCCAACGGAGGCTGGGCGAAGACCCATCCGGTGCCACCCGCATACTCGATCTGGGGCAGCTTCGCCGAGCTGTCGGAGAACAACCAGAGCAACGTCTTGACGATACTGCGCAACTCGGCCGTGAGTGGTAACCACCAGGCGAGCGCGGATCTTCGCAAGCTCGCGACCTATTACACGTCGTGCATGGACTCGGCAGGTGCCGAGAAAGCGGGTGCGCAGCCGATCGCGCCTGAACTGGGGCGAGTTGCGGCAATTCGCAACCGCGCGCAACTCGAGTCAGAGATCGCGCGCCTACATTCGATGGGACTCCCCTCGGTCTTCGGCTTCGGCGCCCAGCAGGACGCGAAGAACAGCACTTCCGTCATCGCCGGCGTCCGCCAAGGTGGCCTGTCGCTCCCGGATCGCGACTACTATCTGAACCCGGAGAAGCGCTACTCCGACATCCGCGCCAACTACACCGATCACGTCGCGCGAATGTTCCAATTGATTGGGGAGACCGCGTCGGACGCAGGAACGGACGCGCAGCGAGTCCTCGCGATAGAGACCGCGCTTGCAAGACCGGCAAAGACTCGCGTGGAAATGCGTGATCCGAACGCCAATTATCACAAGATGACGACGGCGGAGCTCGCCCAACTTGCTCCGGGTTTCATCTGGCCCACCTACTTCGCCGGCGTTGGACGAGCCGACATCACGACCATCAACGTTCAGAATCCGGCGTTCCTGAAGGCCGTTGACAGTCTCATGACATCGGTCCCGCTCAACGCCTGGAAGGCGTACCTGCGCTGGAAAATTGTTGACGCGGCCGCGCCGAGCCTCAGCTCCGCCTTTGTCAACGAAGATTTCCGCTTCGGCAGCACGCTCAGCGGAACCAAGGAGCAGCTGCCACGCGACAAGCGGTGCGGCCGCGCGACCGATGCGGGATTGAGAGATGCGCTGGGGCAGGCGTACGTCGCCCAATACTTCACCCCAACAGCCAAACAGCGCGCGCTCGAGATGGTTCGCAACCTCGAGTCGGTGTTCCACGATCGCCTTCAAACGCTCGGCTGGATGAGCGACACTACCAAGGCGCAGGCGGAGACGAAACTTGCGGCATTCACCAACAAGATCGGCTACCCAGA
>PKVB01000064.1 GCA_003131365.1 Gemmatimonadota bacterium
TCGGATCCCGTTCAGTTGCACTTCTCAGTCGCTTGCGGGCGAACGATCGCATCACCGTCATCCGGCGGGCTGACCGTGGAGCAGTCCCCCTGTACCCACAGCCCAAATGTCGGAGGCAGAGCTGCCCCAGATGTCGAAGAGGGTCTGCGTCGTTCCGCTCGCGACGCTCGACCAGCCCGTACCGTTGTAATGAACAATCGCCCCGCCGTAGCCGACAGCCCAGACGTCGGAGGCTGAAGATCCCCAGATACCGACAAGAGGCTGGTTAGTCCCGCTCGAGACCGTCGACCAGCTCGTACCGTTGTAGTGGACGATTGTCCCATTGTCACCTACAGCCCACACGTCGGACGCGGAACTGCCCCAGACGCCGCTGAGTCCCTGCGTCGTCCCTGCAGGAGCGCTCGACCAGGTCGTGCCGTCGTAATGGAAGGTCGTCCCGCCCATGCCGGCCGTGTAGCCGACGGCCCACACGTCGGACGCAGAGTTGCCCCAGATGCCGAAAATAGTCCGCGTCACGCCCGGGACGGCCAACCAGCTCGTGCCGTTGTAATGGAGGACCGAATCGACGTCGCCGACGACCCACACATCAGAAGCAGATCCGCCCCAGACGCCGGAGAGGATCCCGGGTTGTCCCCGCTCGAGAAGGCTCGACCAACTCGTACCGTTGTAATGGAGAATCGTCCCTGAGAGGCCACCTACAGCCCACACGTCGGACGCGGATGTGCCCCAGACGCTCACGAGCTGCTGGGATGTGCCGCTCGAGACGCCCGACCAGATCGTACCGTTGTAATGGCGGATCGCCCCACTGTAGCCCACAGCCCATACGTCAGACGCGGAGCTGCCCCATACACCGCGAAGGGTATCGGTCGGGATACTCGACCAGATAATGGTCCCAGGCGCTACGGTCGTGATGGAGAATGTGACAGCAGTCAGACCGGTTACCGTCGCAGTGGCGGTATTCGTACCCACCGTTGTTCCTGTTATGAATTTCGCGGCCGCCATTCCATTGATGTCCGTGATCACTGTTGCCGGAGCTACGCTGCCGTCGCCGGCAGTGATCGCAAAGGCTACGCTGACTAAGTACGCCGGGAAGTTAGAGGCGTCAGTCACCCGCACACGAATCGAATCGGAAAAGCTAGCGCCAGCTGCAACGCTCGTTGGGTCGGTCCCGACCTTGGTCATGATTGCCGGAGCCGCGACAGTGATCGTGTCTGAACCGGCAAGGTTACACGCCGTAAGAATCAAGGCGGTCAGGACCGGCGATAACGGACCCACGAGAATGCGCACTTTCATTCGTCCAGCCTCCAAAGTCTATTCGCGAAGCGCCTTTGGTATGTACGCAACACGGGTGTCGTCCGTTGGATGGCCGCCTTGGGCCAACCGTCCGGATTGGTGCGCAACATCGAGCTAGGTGATTCTTGCGACACTTAACCCTCGAACTGATATGGTAGTAAACGGCGCTGCTGCCCGCTCCCCGCTGTTCGCTTCACGCTATCCGCGAATTCGTCGGGCCCGGAAAACTGGCTCAACGAAGGGATGGCCGAGTACGTGTCGTCTCGTTATGTGCGCGCGACTTTTGGACAGGCGGCGTACGACTCGACTGTCGCGCGGTGGCGGAGGATGAGCGCGGGACAGCCTCCGATCTGGACGCCACAGGCGACGCGCCGTCCTTCTGCGATGGTCGCTTACCGTGGCCATCACGGATATCCCCGTGATGGCCGCCGTGATTCCTAGTGCTCGTGGCCCTCGTTGCTGAAGCTGTACGTCCCGTTCCAGGCCCAGTTTTTCAGGGTCAGGTGCGTGATGTCGGCACGCGCACGGATCCCTCGGAACTCTCCCGTCCCCCCTGACAACGTGACCACTCCGCGAGCGTTCACCAGGTCGAGGACGACATGACCGAACGCGACGTTCTTGCCCCGGCCTGGCGGCTGGAGGATGACGTCAGTGTCCAGCACGGTAGGGCCGGCCGCCTTTCTATAGATGACCTTGGTGCCGACGGCGATCTGCTTCAGATTCGAGGACGTGATCGTGCAGAAGGAACCAGCGAGCCCCGTGTACTCGGAGCACTCTTTCGTCACATGCAGAGCTCCGCTGCGGCGGGAGCCTTCCCCGTGGTTGTCGTCGCCCCCTTGGCGGTTCGCCGCAATCACGCTTGGACTTTTGAGCTGACTCATTGGGGCAGTAGCATGGCTTCCGCCACACCCACCGGCCGCCAGCAATGCCAGCAGAGGTAAAGCCATTCCGTACGTCATCTCGTGCCTCCATCAGATTTGAGGGGCTGTCGCCAGGACGAATTCCCGGTTGACCCGGTGAACACAGCCCCCCATGATAGAGGTCCCGCCTCACCGGAAACTCACCCAGAAGTCACAGGCGTGCTTCAGGCGACAAATGTTGGTCCTCGAGCTTCTTGGAACTCTCTCCCTGCGGGATGACACCGGTGTAGTCCCGCTGGCGGCTCGACAAAAGCGGCCGTTGGGACTGCTTGCAATCCTCGCCCTCGGCGGCAAGCAGGGCATATCTCGCCACCGTATCGAGGCCTACCTTTGGTCGGAAAGCTCGAGCGAGCGGGCGCGCCACGCGCTCGATCAAGCCATGTACACGATCCGGCACACTCTCGGAACCGATGTCATCATCTCGACGGGACAACAGCTCAGGCTGAATCCGGAATTCGTCCGTGTCGATGTGTGGGAGTTCGACGAAGCGATTCGCGTCAGCCAGTGGGGCGCGGCCGTCGGCATCTACAAGGGAACGCTGCTCGAGGGATTTCATTTCGGAGACAGTCGCGAGCTCGAGTCGTGGATAGACGCAGAGGGCGCACGGCTGCTGCAGCAGTATCAAAGCGCCATCGAATTCCTCGCGGATCGTTCCGCCGAGGCGGGAGACCATTCGCAGGACGTAACTTGGCGGCGCAGACTTGCCAGCTCCGATCCGCTTTCAGCTGGCCCGGTGAAGAAGCTGATTCTCGCGCTCGCGGCTGCGGGAGACCGCGCCGGCGCCGTGAAGCAGGCGCGCCAATACCAGGAGCTCGTGCGTCAAGAGCTCGAGATGGAGCCGGATTCCGAGATCGAAGGTCTCGCCTCCACTCTCAGCCATCCGTCGCCCACCGAAACCGTCGGCACGGGCTCGCCCAGGCCTGCACCCATCGGAGCATCGGCTCCCGACACTCCGACGTGGGCGCCGCGGGAAGGCGGCTACGAAGAGGCGGCTCTCAGCGACCGTTCGCTCGTGCAGGGTTCGAGGAAGGCGGCTCTCGCATCTTTTTCCGTTGTGGCTGCGTTGGTGATTGTCGCCCTTATGGTGAAGACCGCACAGGGGAGAGATCCGCGCGCCATCGCCGGAAATGCTGCTCGCGGCGCAGCAAGGATCCCTCTACCAGGTGCGCGCGCCTCGTACCTCCAGGGGCTCAATGCGTGGGACGATCGAACGAAGGAGGGACACGATAGAGCAATCGTGTATTTTCGTCGCGCGACAGAGCTCGATCCCGAATACGCCGAGGCCTACGCCGGACTCGCCGAAGCTTATGTACGCATCGGTTATTTCGGGTACCGGCCGGCGGAAGCGATGTTTCCCAAAGCGAAGGCGGCGGCGCTCCACAGCATCCAGCTTGACAGCACTCTGGCGTTGGCGCGCACCGCTCTGGCAACCGAGCTGATCTGGGAGCACGACTTCGTGGGCGCGGAGTCGGAATACCGGAGAGCAATATCGTTGGAGCCGAAGAACGCGACGGCCCATCAATGGTACGGTGTGCTGCTCATGATTCTGCGCCGAGTGCCTGAGGCGGTCGCGGAGGAGAAGCGGGCGGCCGATCTGGAGCCCCTCTTGCTACAGATTCAGAATAACTACGCCACGTTCGTCAATGTCTCGGGAGACCATGTCGGCGCGTTACGTCAGTTTCAGAAGACAGTCGGTGAAGAACCGGATTCTGCGTGGGTGCGCCGAAACCCGTGGGTTCTCGCCAACATGTCGCGTGTATACGCGGACAACGGCCAGTATGCCAACGCCCTCCAGATGATCAACCGGGCGCTCGCGATCGTTCCCGGAAATCCACGCGCCTTGCACACGATGGCTGTGATCTACGAGGAGATGGGGCGCAGCGACCTGGCTCGCCAAGCGTTCGCACGGGCAGACACATCGAACGAGCAGTACGCAGCCTATCGCGGGATGGTGTACGCGGGCGAAGGAAAACTGGACTCGGCATTTCTCTGGTTCGGCCGCGAAGAGAAGTGGGGAATTCAGCCGATGCTGAGTCTGCAATCCGATCAACGCCTCGATCCGGTACGGAGCGATCCGCGCTATAAGGCGCTGTTGAGCCGAATCGGGATAACCAACGGCAACTGAAGACTACCTGCCGGGGGCGGCGGGCGAGAAGCCTTGACACGCCCGCCCGCAGCCCGTCATTATTCTCTCGTCGTCTGCACCTCAGCCAACTTCGTCGTCCGATGAATACATTCGCGCTCAACCTTATGTGTCGCATTAGCCCGTGCGGATCTCCCCAAGGAGAGACGGACCGGCGCGTGCGTGCAAGGTGCACCAGCGCGTGAGCTGACCAGAGAACCCTTCTGTACGCCGCCGGCCCTCTCCCACCGAGAGGGCCGGTTTTTTTTGTCTCGTCGCGACACCCCCCGCTGTACCACTCATTCCGGAGCAGAACCACATGAGTACCACGATCGAGCAGGAGCACGTCGCCGGGCTTGGAACCCGCGCGATTCACGTCGGCCAGGAAAAAGCCGACTCGGCGACGAACGCCCGCGCCGTCCCCATCTACGCCACCACGAGTTACGTCTTCGACAGCCCGGAGCACGCCGCCCGCCTGTTCGGCCTCCAGCAGTTCGGAAACATCTACACCCGCATCATGAACCCCACCACCGACGCCTTCGAGAAGCGCATCGCCGATCTCGAGGGCGGAGTGGCGGCGGTCGCGACGTCGAGCGGGCAGGCGGCGCAGACGCTCGCGCTCCTCAATCTCGCGCAGGCGGGTGATTCCATCGTCTCCTCTTCGTCGCTCTACGGCGGCACCTTCACCCTCCTCAAGTACACCCTCGCGCGGCTCGGGATCACGACGCGCTTCGTGGACGGAAACGACCCGGCGGCGTTCGCGGCTGCGATCGACGAGACGACCAAGGCGGTGTACGTGGAGACAATCGGCAATCCAGGACTGGATGTGTCAGATCTGCGCGCCGTCGCCGACGTGGCACACGCGGCGGGAGTGCCGCTCGTCGTAGACAACACGTTCGCGACGCCCTTCCTCAATCGGCCGATCGAGCACGGCGCGGNNTCGTCGTGGACGGCGGCCGCTTCGATTACACCGCGTCGCCGCGCTTCAAGGGCTTCTACGTCGACCCCGAGCCCGCGTACCATGGACTGTCTTTCGGCGGCGTGTTCGGGAACTTCAACGGAACCAACATCGCCTTCGCGATTCGCCTGCGGGTGCTCCTGCTTCGCGACATAGGGGCGGCGCTCTCTCCCTTCAATTCCTTCTTCTTCATCCAGGGCCTGGAGACGCTCCAGCTCCGCATCAAGCGCCACTCGGAGAACGCGCTTGCGCTGGCGCGATTCCTCGAGGGCCATCCCGCAGTNNAGCTACCCCGGCCTTCCTTCGCACCCGACCCACGAGACGGCGAAGCGCTACCTCACCGGCGGCTTCGGCGGCGTGCTGACCTTCGGCGTGCTTGGCGGCGAGGAAGCGGCGAAGAAAGTGATCGCCGCGTCGAAGCTCTTCTCTCTGGTCGCCAACGTCGGCGATGCGAAGAGCCTGATCATCCATCCGTGGAGCACGACGCACCAGCAGCTCGATCCGATCGAGCGCGAAGCAGCCGGGGTCACCGCCGACCTGATCCGCCTTTCAGTGGGGATCGAGGACGTGGACGACCTGAAACTGGATCTAGATGCCGCGCTACGAGGAGCGCTCGGACTGTGACGAACGGCCCAACCCTCCTTGATGGCGGAGCCGCGACGGGTGTCGCGCGCGCTCCGGCGTCGGGGGTGGGGGTGGGGGTGGGGGAGGCGGCGCGTCACCGTTGCGTGCAGCTCCTCGACCGCTTCGAGCTGGAGAGCGGCGAGGTGCTACGTCAGGTTGAACAAGCCTACTTCCTCGATGGAACGCCGAACGACGCGCGCGACAATCTTGTCGTCGTCTTCCATGCACTCACGGGATCCGCCGACGCGATGGGCGATTGGTGGCGCGACGTCGTCGGTCCCGACCTCGCGATCGACACGAATCGCTACGCAGTGTTGTGTACCAACCTCCTCGGGTCGTGTTATGGGACGACGGGGCCGTCCGATCCTGCCCGTCGACCCTTTCCCGAGGTGACGACGCGCGACATGGCTCGGCTGCTTGGCCAACTGGTGGAATCGCTGCACGTACCGTCGATCGCGCTGGCGATCGGCGGCTCGCTGGGCGGAATGGTGGCGATGGAGTTCGCGGCCACCTATCCCGCACTCGTGCGCAACGTCGTCGTGCTGGCTGCGCCGGCCGAGCATCCCGCGTCCGCGATCGCGTGGAGCCACATACAGCGGCGGGCGATCGCCGCGGCGGGCGACGAGGGACTCGAGATCGCACGCATGATCGCGATGATGACATATCGCACGGCGGGCGAGCTCGCCGATCGGTTCGGCCGCGAGGAACACGAGGCCGGGGGATTCGCTGTGGAGCGATACCTGTCGCGGCAGGGCGAGAAGCTCCGCGCCCGTTTCGACGTGCACACCTATCTCACGCTACTCGACGCGATGGACAGGCATGACGTTGGTCGCGGCCGCGGTGGCGTCGCGAGCGCGCTGCGTCCGGTGAAGGGGACGATCATCGGCGTCGGAATTCCGGGTGATCTGCTCTACGATCCACTCGACGTGAGGCGCTGGACGGAGGCCGCGGGCGCCGAGTATCGGGAGATCGAATCGCCCAAGGGACACGATGGTTTTCTTCTCGAAGGAGAGCAGGTGTCCTCGCTCTTGCGCGAGGTCCTTGAGGGGGTAACTGCAACTGAAGACTATCTGCCGGGGGCGGTCGGCGGGCCCGCTGACGGCCGCGGGCTGCATCAATCATCGAAGGTGGCCAATTCCCGCAACGGGACGCGGCCCCACGCCGGCGAGTCGGCGCGAGCCGCGCGGGCTGACGTCGTCATTCTCGGGTACGGTCGTATCGGGCGCGAGCTCGCTCGACAACTTGATGGTGCGACGGGACGGATCGGTGTGCGCGTCGCCGCCGTTATCGATCGCAGCGGATTCGTGCTCGACCCGAATGGCCTCTCGGGATTGCGTCTCGAGACTCTCGCCGATTCCAAGGAGTCAGGGATCCCGCTGGCCGATGCACCTTCCGGTGTGCGCGCGAGTGCATCCGAGGCGCTCGCATCGATACGGCACCAGGGTCTTTCTCGGCCAATTCTCGTCGACCTCACCGCAAGCGACACGACCCCGGAGCTCGAGGAAGCGATCGCGGCGGGAATGGATCTGGTGCTGGCGAACAAGCGGCCGCTCGCCGACCCGCGTGACGCCACGGGCGGGCTCGTGCGTCATGCCGCCGCGCACGGGCGGCGTGTTTTGCATGAGGCGACCGTAGGCGCCGGCCTCCCGTTGCTGGACACCATCAGCAAGCTCCAGGAATCGGGCGACGAGGTACTGGCGATCGAGGGTTGTCCATCCGGAACGCTGGGCTACCTGTTCGGCGAGATCGGACGCGGCATACAGTTCTCCACCGCATTGCGCGCGGCCATGGCGCTCGGCTACACGGAGCCTGACCCGCGCGACGATCTGTCGGGGATGGACGTCGCGCGCAAGGCGCTCATTCTGGCGCAGCTCATAGGCTACGAGGGATCGCTGGACGAGGTCGAGGTTGAGTCGCTCGTGCCTGAGCAGCTGCGCACCGTGACCATCGCGGAATTTCTGGCGCGGATCGAAGAGCTCGACCCCGTTTGGCGCGATCGCGTAGCGGGGGTGCGGGCGAGCGGACGCGTGCTGCTGTACCGCGCGACTGTCACCGCGGAAAGTGTGCGCGTCGGCCTCGTTGCGGTGGGCGCGCTGACCTCCTTTGCGATGATGTCGGGCACTGACAATCAGTTCGCGATCACGACGACGCGCTACCGGGCGAATCCCATTGTGATCACGGGGCCAGGGGCGGGGGTCGCGGTGACGGCCGCCGGCGTTCTCAATGACGTTCTAAAGTTGGCGCGGTGGCGGTAACATCAACTGCAACTGAACACTACCGGCCAGGGGCCGTCGGCGGGCCGGCCGTGGGCTACGGGCGACGGCGGAAGGGAAACGATGCCGCCCCCTGAGAGCTCGCCGATGATTATGGGTGGTGTCCGATTTCAAAAAGCTTAAGGTTTGGCAAAAAGCGCATGCGCTTTCGCTAGCAGTTGACCGTGTGAGCAGAGAGATACGCGATCCTCGGTACGCGTCTCTCCGCAGCCAGATCTTTAGAGCGGCGACCTCGATTCCGGCGAACATCGCCGAGGGACGCAGACAGGAGAGCGAGAAAGAATTTGCCCGATTTCTGCGCTATGCTCTCAACTCCGCATCGGAGCTGGAGTATCACCTAATCCTCGGTCGTGACATGAAGGCGATTCCGGAAGCCGATTACATCTCGTTGCTTGACCAGACGATCACCGTGCGCAAGATGCTCTACGCCCTCCTGAAGCGCCTTTCATTGGATGGTAACAAACCCAACGCACCAGTGGCGCGAAAACGCTCGCAGCCCGGGACCGGCCCGCCGACAGCCCCCGGCCGGTAGTGTTCAGTTGCAGTTGCAGTTGCAGTTGCAGTTGCCCTACCCGGCAACCCGCCGTAAAACATCCATTGCCGCCGCGTAGCTCAGCGTCGCCGGGAGTGAATCCGCCGTCGTGCCCGGATCCTTGAGCAGGTGGCCGGTGAGCACCGCCGTGACGCGCGCGGTCGACGGAATCTCTCCGGCCGCCACCAGCTTCTGTACACCCGCGATGCTAGCCGCGCTGGCCGGCTCGCACCCGACTCCCGCGTGATCGATCACGGCTTTGGCCGCGAATATCTCCTCGTCGCTGACGGCGACGACGCGCCCGTCGGTTTCGGTGATGGCGGTGACAGCGCGATCCCATGACGCGGGATCGCCGATCCGGATCGCGGTCGCGCGAGTCTCGGCGCGCACGCGGTGGTGCGTGACGAATCCCTCCGCGAACGCTTTCGCGAACGGCGCCGCGCCGGCCGCCTGCACGGCGAGCAGTCTCGGAACGCGGTCGATGAGGCCGAGAGAGCGCGCCTCGCGCAACGCTTTGCCGAACGCGGATGTGTTGCCGAGGTTGCCGGCGGGGAGCGCGATCCAGTCCGGCGATTGCCAGCCGAGCTGCTGAAGCAGCTCGAACACGATCGTCTTCTGTCCCTCCAGGCGGAAAGGGTTGACCGAATTCACCAGGTAGATTCCCAGCGTCGCGGCTTCCCGCGCGAGCCGAAGACAGTCGTCGAAATCACCATCGATCGGCAGGACCCGCGCACCGTAGGCGATTGTCTGCGCGAGCTTCCCCGCGGAAATCTGGCCTGCCGGTACGAAGACGAACGAGGGAATCCCGGCATGCGCCGCATACGCGCTCAGCGACGCAGATGTGTTCCCGGTCGATGCGCAGGCAACGGCTCGCGCCTTGACGCGTCGCGCCTGCGTGAGCGCGACCGTCATGCCGCGGTCCTTGAACGATCCGGTCGGATTGTGACCCTCGTGCTTCATAACCAGATCATCGACGCCAGCGTACGCGGATATCGCCGGGCGGGTGATGAGCGGCGTGTTCCCCTCCGGATGACTGATGATCGCATCGTCAGCGGCGTGGAGCACGAGCTCGCGGAACCGCCACACGCCCGAGCGCTCGCGAGCGGATCCCGGACTCGCGACGACGCGCGAGTCGAATAGAGCGCGCAGTTCCGCTCCGCGCACGGCGGGAGGCGCATGCTCGGCGAGCAGCAGCCCGTCGCAGGCGGGGCAGGTCGCATGCGGCAGGTCGTCACCGTAAGTCGCGCCGCACGATTCGCAGCGGAGAACCGTTGCGCCCGTCATTTCGCTCCTCGAGAAGAAGCTTCGCCGGGATGGGGAAAGTTATCTTGGTTTACGAGCGCGCCGTCCGAATCGACGCGCGTCACTCGTGTCGTGCACTCGAGCCCCGCCGCGAGATACGCGGCGCGCATCGCTGTGGCAACGGCATGCGCAATCAAATCGTCCGACACGACCGCGAATGCGCTCGGCCCCGCACCGGAGATGGAGACACCGTATGCACCCGCGTCCAGCGCCGCGCGTTTCGCGGCCACGAATCCTGGCAGCAGCGGGGCGCGAGCCGGCTCCGCGATCCGGTCGTCGATGGCACGTCCGAAGAGCGCGACGTCGCCCGTGTAGCACGCGGCCACCATCGCGCCCACGTTTCCAATCTGGTGAACTACGTCCGCACGTGATACCTGCTCGGGCAACGCACGCCGCGCGACGACGGTCAAGAGTCGCTGCGCGGGCTGCGCCAGCACGAGTATCAGCCCCGCCGGAACGGGAAGTCGCACCACCTCGATTGGATCGAGTGTGCGGACGAGCACGATCCCGCCGAGCAGTGACGCGGCGATGTTGTCGAGATGGCGTCCCGCGACGGCGGATTCCGCATCGAGGCAGCTCGCGAGCAACGCTTCGGTTCCAAGCGGATTCCCGAGCAGAGCGTTGGTCGCCACCGCGCCCGCCACCGCGGACGCCGCGCTCCCTCCCTGTCCTCCCGAGAGCGGAAGCCCTTTGCGGCACCACAGCGTGAGGCCGTGTTTCGCGCCGGCGCGCCGCATCACGGCAGCAGCGGCAAGCGCGGCGGTGTGACGCGCGGCATCGCGCGGAAGATCTGGGTGACCGGCGTCCGCCACCTCAATGCCTGGCTCGTCGCGCCACGCGATGGTGATCTCATCGCGCGCGCCGGCGACCGCGCAGCCGAGCACATCGAGCGCGGGACCGATGTTGCCGATTCCACCGGGTGCACTCGCCGTAATTCGACGCGCGCTCTCGTTCGCCTTCGTCGCCTGGGTCATCTCAACCGGGGCGAATCACGGTCCAGCGACAGCCGCACCTTCAGAGCGGCAGCGCGAGTGCTGCACAGGATCGTAGCTGCTTTCACGCCGTCACGATCCGCAGGACATCGCCGAGCACCCCGGCAGCGGTGACCACGGCGCCCGCGCCCGGTCCGGACACGACGAGCGGGCGCTCCCGATACCGCTTCGTCATGAACACGAACAGATTGTCGGTCCCATCCAGGGATGCTAGCGGGCTGCCCAGCGGAACGCGCGCGAGACCGGCGCGCACGCCGCCTCGCGTGACGCGCACACGATAACGCAGCACTGCATTGTTTGCCCGTGCATCTTCAACGGCCGCTGCCCACGATGCGTCGACCTCGGGGAGCGCGGCGAGGAATGTCTCGCGCGTCACGTCCCGCAACGCGTCGGGAATCAGCGACTCGATCTCGACGTCCTGCATCTCTCCGGAGTACCCGAGCATGCGGCTCAGGATGATCCCCTTGCGGGCGACGTCGATCCCGCTGAGGTCGTCGCGCGGATCCGGCTCCGTATAGCCAAGCGACATTGCTTGCAGCACAACGTCGGAGAAGGCGCGACCGCGGCCAAGCTCGCTGAACAAGAAGCCCATAGTGCCGGATGGCGAGCAATCAATCGCCTCGACTCGATCGCCGGAGGCGACTAGCTGCTGAAGCGTATCGATCACCGGAAGGCCCGCACCGACGGTCGCTTCGTGCAGCACACGGCGTCCACGGTCGCGCGCGCCGAGGATGCGTTTCGAGATTGCGAAGCTGCCCGCCAACGGCACCTTGTTCGCCAGGACGAGGTCGAGGCCGTGATCGAGCGCGGTGGTCAGCGCCGCCGACGTGTCGCCGCTCGCCACATCCACGAGCACGGGGCGAACCATCGCGTGGCTCGTCATGAACGCCACGGCCGCGTCGGCCGTCGCCCGCTTTCCGCCAGGGACGCGCTCAAGCGCGCCACCAGACTGCTTTTCGCGAAGCGCGAGCTCGAGCTGCCGCCCGGTCAGTCCGCGTCGGTTGTAGAGAAAGCCCGATCGATCGATGAGCCCGATGATCCTCAGGCGCGGCGCTTCGCGCGAGGACAGCGACTGAATCTGCGCGACGAGCTCCCCGCCGACGCGGCCGACTCCGAGAATGACGACGTCGGCGGCGTCTGCCTTGCTCGCGATGCGACCACCACCGACCTTGTCGAGTCGAAACGCCGCGTGAACCGCGCGTACAGCGTCGCCCCCCTGACGATCTTCGACGACGAAGGAGATGTTGCGCTCGGTCGCGCCCTGCGCGATGGCGATCACGTTCACCGACGCATCGGCAACCGCGCCGAAGACGCGGGCCGCGATGCCGGGCATGTGAGCCATACCCGAGCCGACGACTGCTATCGTCGTCAGTCTCGATTGCACGGCAATGTCCTCGATCTCATGCCGCGCCAGCACCTCATGGAGATCCTGGCGCAGGTACGCCGTGATCTCGTCGGCGCGATTGCCGGGGATCGTAAAGCAGATCGATTGCTCCGACGAAGCCTGCGAGATCAGCGACACCGAGACGTGCGCATGCGCCAGCGCGCCGAACACTCGCGCCGCTACGCCCGGGATGCCGAGCATCCCGCTGCCACTCACCGTGATCATCGCCTGATCGGGCATGCCGGAGATGGCGCGTACCGGCGCGCCCTTGACGGACCGACCCGCGATGATCGACGTCCCGTGCGCCGAGAGATCGGCGAACGGGCGCAGCCTGAGCGTCGTGCCGCCGAGCAGCGGCATTAGCGTGCGGGGATGCAGAACTTTGGCTCCATAGTACGCGAGCTCCGAAGCTTCGCGTACGTCGAGAAAAGGCACGACCCGCGCGCCGGGGACGAGACGTGGATCAGCCGTCATTACGCCGGGGACATCCTTCCACAGCGTGACGTTTCGCGCGGACAGCGTGCGCCCAAGCACCGTCGCCGTGAGATCCGATCCGCCGCGACCCAGCGTGACGACGTGTCCATCGCGTCCCATGCCGATAAAGCCGGGGACGACGACGATCAGATCTTCCTCGAGTCGGGGGAGGAGCACGGACCGCGCGGCGACCTCGCTGCGGGCGAGGTCAGGCGCGGCGTTGCCGTGACGACCGTCCGTCTCGATGAGGTGCGTCGCGTCGATGACCACGCTCGGCGTCCCGTTTGCGCGCAGCATCGCACTGACGATCTGCGCGGCGGCGCGCTCACCATGCGCGAGGACCGCATCCCGGAGCTGCGCACGATCGGTATCGGGCGGCGCGAGGGCGGCCAGATTATCGCTAAGCACCTCGGTGAGTCGCGCGAGCTCGGGCTCGAGCGCGATGCGCTCCTCGCCAGTCACCACTGCGTCGGCGACGCTGGCGTGCCGCTGGGCGAGCTCGCGCGCGATCACGTCGGCTTCGCGCGAATCGCCTTCAGTCGCGCAGTGAACGGCTCGGAGCAGGGAATCGGTCACGCCCTGGAGTGCCGAAGTCACCACGACGCGTCGTTCATCCGACGGCTCCGCCAGCAGCGCGCCGACGTGGGCGATCGCGCTCGCGCCGGCGAGCGCGGCGCCGCCGAACTTGTGGATGGCGATCGGATGGGTTGCGGACGGCATGAGCGCTCGGCGCAACATACGGCGGACGCGGGGCTAACTGCAACTGAAGACTACCTGCCGGGAGCGGTTTCCGGGCGGGCTGCGATAGCCGCTCGGATCAGAATCATTGACAAGATCCGGCTTCCGATATAGCGATCGGGAACAGTTGGCCACCTCTACCACCCGGGGGGTGCACAATGTTTCGGATTACTCGGACCGGCCTTGCCGGACTGGCGCTCGCGCTACCCTTCGCGTCGGCGTCCGCGTCCGTGGTCCCACAGGCAACCAATAGCGAAATACGAGTCTCGCCTTCGATCTCCGACGCAGGTCCGTTTTCCGGTGAGATCGAGTACGGCTTCGACACCGCGCTCAACAGGACACAGGCGCGATTCAAGGCCTCGCTGGGATCCGGCAACGTTCTCTTCAGAGTCTTCGTGGCTGCGCCGCCGGTGCATACACTCATTGCGGCTTACGAGTTTCGGGGTCGGGTTCCTGCCGATTACCCTGATACCGTTCGCCTCACACTCATTTCGGATGAGTACACGCAGGCCTCAGATCATTTCTTACTCCGGGGAGCAACACCGATCCTGGTGGCATCTCTCGGAGACACGGTCATCAGCTACCCTCTGGGGATCGCGCAAAAGGTGGAAGAGTGGGTCGTGCCCAATACCCCATCGGTCGTCACTCGTTCATCCGGAGACAACGGCTCTGCGAGATACCTGCCGCAGCAGCTCCCGCACGTGATTCACATCGAGCGCACTGCAACGGCATCGATTCCAATCTGCGATTTCCTGGCCCTCGTCAATACCAGGAACGTTCGCGGCACAGTGGCCGGGTTGGAATTCGATCTCAATGATGGAGTCGTATCCGGCTTGCGGCGATTCGCGGCGCAAATGAATCATGGCGCGGGTGTTAGCGGAGATATCAACTGCCGCTAACGGACCAAAAGTTGTCAGGCTTCAGGCTCCAATGGGTTGCCACTGAGGGAGCGCGCGCATCCACTTACGGCAATGCGAACGCGACAAACGCGCCGCCCGACGGCGCGGCGCGGGCTCCCGCGTAGCCGCCGAACGCCGCGATCACGACGAATTGCTTTCCGTTCACCTCGTACGTGATCGGCGTCGCGTTGCCGGAGTTCACCATCACCGCTTCCCACAACAGTCCTCCCGTATCCTTATCGAACGCGCGCAGCTTCTTGTCGTAGTTCGTGGCACCGATGAACACCAACCCGCCGGCAGTCACGATCGGACCGCCATAATTCTCCGTACCCGTGTCCTTAACGCCCGGTGCGGCGAGCTCCGGGTACTGGCCGAGTGGAATCTTCCACGCGTATTCGCCGGTATTCAAATTGATCGCGTTCAACGTCCCCCAGGGCGGCGCCACCGCGGGATAGCCGTCGGGATCGTACCACTTATGGTACCCCGTGAAGTTGAATTTCATGTCGGTGGCTGAGGGCGCGGCTTGCGTCGCTCCCTTCACCTTGCCGCCCATGATGTACTGAACGAGCTGAGCCAGCGTCTGCGGCGGAAGAGAACGGTAGCCTGGCATGCGACCAGACCCATTCCGGATAATCGCGGCAACCTGAGCGGGTGTGCGCCGTTTCGCGATCTTGACGAGCGATGGAAAGCCCGGACTGCCCGTCATTTTCTCACCGTGACAGGCCGCGCACTGATTGAGATACGTCAGAGGGCCCAGATTTGCCGCCACCGGCGCCCGGCGCATGCTCGACGTCCAGGCGAGATCATTGGAGTTCACATATAACACGCCGGTATTTGGATCGACGGCCGAGCCACCCCATTCTGCCCCGCCATCGAACCCGGGGAAGACCACGGTTTCTTTGCCGACCATGAGCGGGACGAACGGCCCTTCGCTGCGGAGCGTCTTGAACTGCCTGAGCGCCCACTGGTGCGCCTGCGGCGTTCGGGTGGTGAGCATGTCTGCGGTCAACATCTGCCGGGCATAGGGCGCGGGCTTCAAGGGAACCGGCTGGGCCCCGGCCGCGACCTCGCCCTCGATCGTGCTCGGCGGAACGTCTCGGTACTCGATCGGGAATAGCGGCGTGCCGTTGGCGCGATCGAACAGGAACACGAAGCCCTGCTTGGTCGTCTGCGCCACCGCATCGACGCTCTTCCCGTCACGAGTGACCGTCACGAGCGTCGGGGGCGACGGAAAATCGCGATCCCAGATATCGTGCTTGACGCCTTGAAAATGCCAGATACGTTCGCCGGTTGCCGCATCAAGCGCCAAGAGCGTATTGGCGAACAGATCGTCGCCGACACGGTTGGCGCCGTAGAAATCCGCCGAGGCCGACCCGGTGGGCACGTAAACGATTCCGCGTTTCACATCGACCGCCATACCGGCCCAGTTGTTAGCCGCTCCGGTGTACGTCCAGGCTTTTTTCGGCCAGGTCTCGTAGCCGTACTCGCCGGGGCGCGGAATGGTGTGGAATGTCCACTGAAGTCGTCCGGTGCGGACGTTGTAGGCGCGGATGTCTCCGTACGACGCCGGCAGGCTCTCGGACGTCCGGCCGCCGACGATGTACAAATCCTTGTAGATGACGCCCGGAGTTGTCAGGCTGACCGACTGCTGTTTCGGATCCCGATCCAGATCGTAATGAAGGTCGATGCGGCCGCCGCGCCCAAAATCATGAAAGGGTTTCCCGGTGACGGCGTCGACGGCGTAGACGTACCGGCCAAAGCCGGCCAGCAGTCGTTGCTCTTTCCCGTCAGTCCAGTAAGTGATGCCGCGACCGACACTTCTTTC
The DNA here is from genome assembly GCA_003131365.1 of Gemmatimonadota bacterium. GTDB lineage: Bacteria > Gemmatimonadota > Gemmatimonadetes > Gemmatimonadales > Gemmatimonadaceae > UBA4720. Next base: position 16,337 of record PKVB01000064.1, read on the forward strand.
TCCGGACTTCCAGGACCACTTCAATTTCCCCGTCGCACCATTGAGCGCGACGACGCTGCTGCCTGGCGTGACGCTGTACAGAATGCCGTTGACGACGATCGGCTGGGCCTGAAAGCGTCCGTTGGGCGGGCTGTCGCCCGGATCGAATTGCCAGGCCATCTGCAGCCTGCCGACATTGGAGCGATCGATTTGCGTCAGCGGCGAGTACCGCGTTCCTTCGGCGTCGCCACCGTAAGCCGGCCAATCGCTTCGCGCGCCGTCGTTCTCCTGCGCGCCCAGAGCGATGACAAGAAAAAGGAAGGTGAGAGTCGCAGCGCTCACGGGGAGAATCCGGGAGGTGGACCGGCCATGCGGATCCGGTGACACGCTGCGCTACGGCACCACCGGCAAGACGACGTGCGACGGCAGTGACGGTGTCGAATACACGCGGTGCGTCGCCTTGACGAAATCGGACGCCGTCGCCTGGTAGATGCTCGGTACGAAGCGCTGGGGATTTCGGTCGATCAGCGGAAACCACGTTGATTGCACTTGCACCATCAGTCGATGGCCCTTGAGAAAAACATGATCCCGATCGCGCAGTGGGATCTTCCATTCGATCGGTGTGTTCGGCACGAGCGGTCGAGGGTGCTCGTAACCCGAGTTGTAACGACCGCGCCGGATTTCCATGGCAATTGGTAGCTCGTACCCATTCATCGATTGCGCGTAG
>PKVB01000190.1:0-46482 GCA_003131365.1 Gemmatimonadota bacterium
CTCGTTGGCCACACTCGATGAAACGGAAATTGCCAACAACCTTCCGCAGTGGACGTCTACAGTAATCGAATCCAACCGCATGAAGGCGGCGGCGGAAAAAATCACCTTTGCCGGCGGAACGCAAGGCCGCATCAAGCACGTGATTTACATCATTAAGGAGAATCGGACCTACGATCAGGTCTTCGGCGATCTCAGGCAAGCTGACGGAGATTCGTCGCTCGTTTTTTTCCCGCGCAGCATGTCGCCCAACCATCACGCTCTCGCGGAACGGTTCGGGATCTTCGACCGGTTCTTCGTTAACGCTGAAGTGAGTCCCGACGGGCACAACTGGTCGACGGCTGCCTTTGTGACTGACTACGCCGAGAAGACGATACCCAGCAATTACTCGGGTAGGGGACGGAGCTACGACTATCAGGGACTCAATCGTGGCAAGATCCCCGATGACGACGTGTCGGAGCCAGCCAGCGGATACCTGTGGAATCTCGCCGATCGGGCGGGAATTACTTATCGGGACTACGGCGAATTCGTCGCCGAAGCGGACGAAGCCCCTGGGGCGAACACACGCGTGTCCACCACGGCAACCAAACCCGCTTTGATCGGCCACACAAATACCGCGTATTCGGGATGGAATCTGGACATCCCCGATCAGGCACGCGCCGACGTTTGGATCACGGAGTTTCAGCAATTCGTGCGAGCGGGGAAGATGCCGGCGCTCGAGATACTCACCCTTCCGAACGACCATACGTCCGGCGCTCAGGCCGGCAAGCCAACGCCGCGTGCCTACATGGCTGACAACGACCTCGCACTGGGAAGAATTGTCGAGGCCCTGTCGAGGAGCCCGTTCTGGAAGAATACCGTGATGTTCGTGCTCGAGGACGATGCGCAGGACGGCCCGGATCACGTCGACTCGCATCGATCTCCCGTGCTCGTGATCTCAGCGTACAACAGGGGGAAGGTTTTCCATCGATTTGCCAACACCACAGATGTACTCGCGACGATTGAGGACATTCTCGGGCTTGGCAGGATGTCGCAGTTCGATCACTATGGTCGGCCATTCCGTGAGATCTGGGAGAGCACGCCGGATCTCACTCCTTATGTTGCACTCAAGTCAGTCGTGCCGCTCGACGAGAAGAACCCACCGCGTGGGGCGTTGGCCGAGGCTTCGAAGAAGCTGGTGCTGGAGAAGGAAGACATGTCGAACGACGATCTCTTCAATCGCATTCTGTGGGGCGCCATCAAGGGCGACAGACCTTATCCCGGACCGACGCGAATGTCGGCGCTCGAGGCGAAGGTGTCGCGGTGAGCAGGACGAACCCACGGCTTGTCGTTCCCGCGGGGCAGGGCATTCTCGCTGATGACCCTGCGAGCCGGACCAGACGCGTACAGGTATTGGCAAAGCTGCTCGACGAGTCCATTTCGATTCCAGGCACTCCCTGGAAGATCGGTTTTGATCCAATCATCGGACTGATTCCAGGAATCGGCGATCTGATTGGCGCGGTGCTGTCAGGCTACATCGTTCTGGAAGCGGTGCGGGCCGAGGTGCCAGCGTTCACACTGGCAAGGATGCTGGGAAACGTCGGGATCGACACATTACTTGGCGCCGTTCCAGCCGTTGGCGATGTGTTCGATGCGGCGTGGAAGTCGAACACGATGAACGTAGCGCTGCTTGAGCGTCATCTGGCGGCGACCGGAGGTGCTCCGCCCAAGCGACGCAATGTGCTCGGGCTCATGGCGATCGCGGTCATCGTCCTCGTTCTTATTCTCGGCGCTGGATTAGCGCTCGGCATCTTCGTCGCCAGATTGCTCTGGGGGCTCAAGACCCGATAGCTTTGTGGTACGGCGCCGTGGCCAAGTGGTAAGGCGGCAGACTGCAAATCTGCTATTCGTCAGTTCGATTCTGACCGGCGCCTCTTTGTACGACAACGACTTAGCCGTTTTCGTCGAACTGTGTCCTCTTTATCTGGACACGAAAGTGGACACAGCCGGAGCGCAACCGAATCAGTCACTTGGCTCCCCGCAGTGACGGTAAGGTGAATGGTTGGCGTGATAGGTGACCGGTATTGGGCCGTGACGCGACCTTGGGACACGTCACCATCCTGCTCCAGCTCCCGGGCGCCGACCGGCGTCGCCCTCTTCGGCAACGACGTGTACGTGCTCGAATTCGAGCACCCGCAGACGGACGACCGGCGTGAAATGTTGCCGCGCGTCAGGAAGATCACTCGCGACGGGAAGACCGCAATCATCGCGACCGTCACTCGGCATTAGGAGTCCCCCTGCCGATGCAAACGCAAAAGGGGATTTAAGTCCCTCATACCATAGCCAACTTAGAGTTTCGGAAATAAGTTGACAGTCCTGATGCGGCGGCAAATGTCTCGAGATCGGCAATGCGTGCGACGACTTCCGTGACGACCGATGCGCCGGTGGTGCGAACGATCGCGCTTACACGTCGGTTTGGGTCGCTCCTCGCCGTCGATGCGCTGGATCTCACGATCGCCGCCGGAACGATCTTTGGCCTACTCGGGTCCAACGGTGCCGGAAAAACGACCGTGATCAGGATGCTTACGACGTTGCTTCCGCCAACATCAGGCACGGCCGAGGTTGCGGGATACGACATCGTGCGCGACGCGGCGCGCGTACGACGTCACATCGGATACGTTCCACAACTACTTTCTGCGGACGGCGCGCTCACGGGATACGAGAACTTGCTCCTGTCCGCCCGGCTCTATGACGTGCCACGCGCGGAACAGAAGCCACGCATCACGGAGGCGCTTGCGTTCATGGGCCTCGACGCTGCGGCCCACACGCTCGTCCGCACCTATTCCGGTGGTATGGTGCGACGGCTGGAGGTGGCGCAGGCAACGCTCCACCATCCCACGGTGCTCTTTCTCGACGAGCCCACGATCGGTCTAGACCCAATCGCGCGGCGGGCCGTTTGGGAGCGATTGAAGCAGTCACGCCAGCAATTTGCGATGACGATGCTCATCACGACGCACGACATGGAGGAGGCTGAGGTCCTGTGCGACTCGCTCGCGATCATGCACAGTGGTCGCATCGCCGCGCTTGGAACGCCGGCGGCTCTCAAAGGACAGCTCGGACCCCACGCCACGCTCGACGACGTGTTCGTGAAGGCCGCGGGTGGTTCGATCGATCAGGGAGGAGGCTATCGTGACACCGTCCGCACCCGTAGCACTACCGCCCGCCTCGGTTGAGGGCGAACCGCGTGGCGCGCTCGCGGCATGCGCCGCGTTCGCGCGGCACTCCGCCGCGATTCTGGCGGTTGAGGTTCGGAAGATGCTCCGCGATCCGACTGACTTGTTCACGCGGGCCGTGCAGCCGCTGCTCTGGCTGCTCGTGTTCGGGCAGGTGTTCACGCGTACGCGCGCGATTCCCACGGGCCCACTGAGCTACATCGAGTTCATGGCGCCCGGTGTCCTCGCGCAAAGCGTTCTGTTCACGGCAATCTTCTATGGGATCGGCGTGATCTGGGAGCGTGATCTCGGCGTCGTGCACAAGTTGCTCGCCAGTCCGGCGTCCCGTACGTCCCTGGTGTTCGGCAAAGCGATGGCCGCGGGCATACGCACTGTGTCGCAAGCGGTGATCATCGTCCTGCTTGCCGTGATCATGGGCGTTCGGGTGCGGTTCGACCCGATGAGCCTCATCGGAGTAGTGTGCGCCGTGATGCTCGGCGGTGCACTGTTCTCGACCTTCTCGCTAGTGATCGCCTGCATCGTCAAAACGCGCGACCGGTTCATGGGGATTGGCCAGCTCCTGACGATGCCGCTCTTCTTTGCGAGCAATGCGATCTATCCGCTCGAAATGATGCCGCGGTGGCTCAGAGCGGTTGCGCAGTACAATCCGCTCACCTATCTGGTCGAGGCATTGCGGGCGCTGATGGTGCAAGGCGGCGCGAGCAGCGCGGGCCTCCCAGCAGATTTCGCAGTCCTCATGCTCGTCTTCATCGCGTTCGTGCTGCTCGCCGCACGGCTGTTTCCGGGACTCGTTCGGTAGCGGGAGACCACGTGTCGTAGGCTAACGAGGTGGAACCGCAATATTCCATTCGTGAGGATATTGTGGGCCTCCAGTCGAGGGTGACGATGGTGATCGTCGGTGACCGGTGGCTTCGTGTACAGTCACGGCCGCAAGTCCCTGGGCAGCCGAGAGTTGGAACGAGCGGTGACGGTAGTGACGGTTGGTTGCCCTTATTTTCAGAAGAGAGAAGTTAGAAAATTAGGCGAGGGTGAAGCTCCGTACGTTAGAGTGTCGCGGAACTCCCTCACAATCGTCATACCGTCACAAGACGATTGGCAACTGCTCGGGCGTTACTCCACGCTCTTCAAGATGGCGGAGAAGAGGCTCGAGTCGACATTTCCGCCAGACAGAACCACGGCCACTTTGCGGCCGCGTATTCTCTCTTTTTCCTGAAGCAGAGCGGCAAGCCCGGCAGCGCCACCGCCCTCGGCGGTGTTGTGGGTGTCCGAGAACAAAGCTCGCATTGCCGACTCCACTTCATCGTCGCTCACCAGGACTACGCGCTCAACGCCGCGTCTGGCGATGGCAAGTGCCGCTTCTACCGGAGTGCGGCACGCCATCCCGTCGGCGATTCGGGTGGTTGCGTCGTGAGAAACAATGCGACCCTGTTCGTAAGACAACGCGAATGCGGGGGCGCGCTCGGAGACGACGGCTACCACGCGGGTGCGGAGTCGAAGGGCGTCGCGCGCCGCAATCACTCCACACACGCCGCTACCCATTCCCACCGGGATGTAAACCGTATCGAGATCAGGAACAGCGCGGAACAGCTCGAGCGCATAGGTGCCGACGCCGCGCACCAGCGACGGGTGAAACGATGGGAACCGGTGCCATCCACGGTCCATCGCAATCTTGTCAGCGACCTCGGCGGCGGCCTGAAAATCATGGCCTTGCTCGATGACTTCAACGCCGAGAGATCGCATCGCGGCATTTTTCTCGACGCTGTTTCCGAACGGGACGACGACCGCCGCCGGGATTCCGTACTGACGAGCGGCAAATCCCACGGACTGGCCGTGATTCCCCCGCGTCGCGGAGATAACTCCGTCCGGCTTGGCCCCGGTGCGACAGAGCTCGTCGAGGTATACGAGTCCGCCACGCACCTTGAACGCACCGGTAGGCGTATGGTTTTCGTGCTTTACCCAGACGGTCGTCCCGACCCGCGCTTCGAGGAGGGGCCACCGGTACTGCGGGGTCGGCGGCATCGACTGGTAAATGAGAGACGCGGCAGCATCGAGAGCGTCGAGCGATGGCTGATCATCTGGCACGGTGTCTTTCATCTCGAGGGTAGATGCCATTGCGAAGCTAACGTGATGAGTAAATGCGCCCCAGCAGTTGATAAGATGCGCTTACCCGCACGCGAACGTCATCCGCAGCGGCGAAACAGAATTCAAACCCCCTCGTAGGTATGGTTGTCCAATTGGTACTACCGTCCCTAGCTGGCCTTGATGTCAAAATCCTATTTCAGCCAGCCCGGCTCGAATCGTAAGACCGGCCTGGCCCCAGTTCGGCGCCGGAGCATAGTCCACGCGGTCGGCGCGGCTTCGTTCATTCTTTGCGCAGGGAGCGCCGAACTTGGCGCGCAGACCGTCCCGGCCAGCTCAGCGCCGCTTCCGAACGCGGCCGCGGCGTCAGTGACGGGGACGATCACCATCGACGGCAAGCTCGATGAAAGCGCGTGGGCCAAGGCTACTCCGATTACTGATTTCCGACAGCAGAACCCGCAGGAAGGCGCGCAGGCGAGCCAGCGCACCGAAGTGCGAGTGCTTTACGGCGCGCGCGCTCTCTACATCGGAGCGCGCATGTACGACTCGCTGGGTGCACGCGGTATCCGGGCTCCGTTGGCGAGGCGGGATCAGCTCCTCGATTCGAACGGCAACAACGGGTCGTTCAACTCACTGACAACCGATAAGCTCATCGTCATCCTCGATCCGTACCACAACCACATCGACGAGGCATGGTTCGAGATCAACCCAGTGGGGGTTCGCGGCGACCAGTTCAACGGTGATCCGTCGTGGGATCCCATCTGGCAAGCCGCTACCCAGGTCGATTCGCTCGGATGGACGGCCGAGTTCCGCATTCCGTACTCGCAGCTTCGTTTTTCGCGCGACAGTCTGCAAACGTGGGGGATGCAGATCTGGCGCTACACCGATCGGCTCAATGAGCAGGACATGTGGTCATTCCGGCGGAAGAGCGAGTCAGGAGGGGCGATGTATTTCGGATCGCTGAACGGACTCGTCCTCGAGCCACAGCCCCATCAGCTCGAGATCCTTCCGTACGTCGAATCGCGCCAGCAATTCAAGTTCGCGCAGCCCGCCGATCCTTATCACAACAGCAGCTACAGCAGCGTGAGCGCCGGCGCCGACATGAAATACCTGCTGACGTCGAGCCTCGCTCTGGATGCGACGGTCAATCCCGATTTCGGGCAGGTGGAGGTGGATCCCGCGACGATCAACCTGTCGGCGTACGAGACCTTCTACTCGGAGAAGCGGCCGTTTTTCGTAGCTGGAAGCAGCGCGTTCGATTTCGGCAATTTCAGCTGCAATTTCTGCAGCAATACATCGAGCCTCGACATCTTTTACTCTCGTCGCATCGGACGTCCGCCACAGCTCAATCCGTATGTCGGCAACGTCGCGGATTTCGCCGATTTGCCCGACAACACGACGATTCTCGGGGCCGCTAAGATCACTGGACGCACAAAAGGCGGATTCACCCTCGGGATTCTGGATGCGCTGACGAATCGAGAGACCGCGCGCTATATACCGGCCGGTGGCGCGCCGGAACAGACACAGGAAGTAGAGCCACTCAGCAATTACTTCGTCGGGCGGATCAAGAAAGATTTGAATCAGGGAGCAACGACGATCGGCGGAGCTTTTACGTCAACCCTTCGGCAGCTCAACGACACGGTGATCTCGGACAGACTTCGCAGCCGAGCCGAGGCGGGCGGAATCGATTTCAATCACACGTGGCACCAGCGCCAGTATTCCTGGATTGGCTCGGTGCTCTTCTCGGATGTCGGCGGCACGTCATCCGTCATCGATCAGACTGAGCAGTCCAGTGCGCATTACTTCCAACGTCCCGACCGTCGCGTAACCAGCGACGGACTCTTCGATGCCAAGTACGATCCCAACACTACATCGCTTCAAGGCTACGGCTTCTATACGCGGCTAGGAAAGGGCGGCGGCAACTGGTTCTGGGAGACAGCGCAGAACTGGCGTAGTCCCGGCTTCGAGACGAACGACCTGTCATTCCTGGATCGCGCCGATTACAAGTGGATGAACGCGAACGTGGGTCGCCAGTGGAACACTCCGGGACGCTGGTATCGCAATGCTGTAATCCTTGGCGGCGGGCAGCAGCAGTTCAACTACGATGGCGACAAGACCGATCTCCAGACGCAGCTCTACGCAGGCAGTCAGTTCCTGAATTACTGGAATCTGCGGAGCTTCGTCATTCACCATCCAACGGTTCTCGATGATCGACTGACACGTGGTGGACCGGTCGTGATGCGAAACGGCTACAATTACGGCGAGGTTGAAGTGTCGACCGACGCAAGGCAGCGCGCCGTCTTCGATTTCGACGTATCGGCCTCGACGGGTATAGGATCGGATACCCACACCCTGACTGTTCGGCCTGGTGTTGCCCTCAAGCCAGCGGCGAACATCTTCGTCAGCCTCACGCCAAGCTTTTCCGCGGATCAAGACCCTGCCCAGTACGTGACGACGGTTACGGATCCGACCGCGACAGCCTTCTTCGGCAAACGCTACGTCTTTGCGTTCATCAAGGCGCGGACACTCTCTCTCGATACCAGGGTGAACTGGACGTTCAACCCGAACCTCACGTTGCAGCTCTTCGCGCAGCCGTTCATCGCGAGCGGTGCCTACTCGTCGTTCCGCGAGTTCGCGGCGCCGCGCACAGCGCAAAAGGTGATTTACGGTCAGGACATCGGGACGATCACCCGCACGCCCGCGACAGCTTCGAGCAGCGCGACGTATACGGTTGATCCGGACGGAGCCGGGCCAGCGCCTGCCTTTTCATTCGGCGACCCTGACTTTACCTTCCGGTCACTGATCGGCAACGCCGTAGTGCGGTGGGAGTATCGGCCGGGCTCGACGGTGTTCTTCGTGTGGACGCAGAGTCGGACCGGAAATGATCCAAACGGCAGCTTCGATTTTGCCGCGCAGAGGACGGCGATCTTCCGAGACCGGCCCACGAACGTGTTTCAGGTCAAGGTGAATTACTGGATCGGGCGCTGACGAAGGAAAGAGTCGGCTGATTTCCGACCCCGGCCCCTTGTAGTCTCTACATCCGACTTCGAAGTTTTGGGCACGGCGATCAGATATGGTCGCCGGTTCCGAGGTCATTCCTTCCAATCGCCCATGCTCACGCTCATCGGCATCGTAATTGTCGTCATCGGATTTGTTCTCAGAATAAATCCACTCCTCGTCGTGACTGTCGCCGGTCTGGCGACCGGTATTGCGAGCGGCCTTGCTCCGCTGGAAGTGGTGGCAGCGTTTGGAAAGGCGTTCATCACGAGCCGATACGTGGCGATCGTGTGGCTCGTTCTCCCCGTAATCGGGTTACTCGAGCACGCGGGGCTCAAGGAGCGGGCGCGCGCCGTCGTCGCCGGACTTCGTACCGCCACGGCATCGCGGGTACTACTCGCCTATTTCGCCATCCGTCAGATCACAGCCGCGCTGGGCCTCACATCACTCGGCGGACACGCGCAGATGGTGCGACCCCTGATCGCGCCGATGGCGGAGGGAGCGGCGGAGAATCAGTACGGCGACCTGCCGCAGTCGGTGCGGTACAAGATCCGGGCGCACACCGCCGCGGTCGACAACATCGCACTCTTCTTCGGTGAAGACATCTTCATCGCGATCGGGTCGATTCTGCTGATTAGAGGTTTTCTCGATCAGAACGGAATCCACGTCGAGCCGGCGCAGCTGGCGATCTGGGCGATTCCAACCGCCATCTGCGCGTTCGTGATCCACTGTACGCGACTCTTGCTGCTCGACCGGAAGCTGCGAGCGGAGCTCGCGCAACAAACAGAGCAAGAGTGATAACCCTCGAGCACATCTACTGGCTCAGTGGTCTCATGATGGCGGGCGTCGCCATCGTCAACTGGCGCGACCGGAGCAACCCGCGACGCTTGAACAACACGGCCTTCTGGGGCATCTACGCGATCACCTTTCTGGCGGGATCGTATCTTCCCGATCTCGCGAATGGCTCTCTCGTGATCGCGATGGTTCTCGTCGCGAGCATCCGCGGTCTCGGACAGGGCAAGCAGGAGAGCGCCACGCGCGAGGAGCGTGAGGCCAGCGCTCGGCGCTGGGGAAACAAACTCTTCGTTCCGGCTCTCGCGATTCCGCTCATCACGGTGCTTGGCACCCTGCTGTTCAAGAAGATCATCATCAACGGCATGCCTGTAGTGGATGTCAAGCAGGTGACGGTGATCTCGCTGGGGATCGCAACGCTCGTTGCGCTGGTGACGGGGATGATCATGCTCAGGCCACCACTGCTGGCGCCGATCAGGGAGGCACGCCGGTTGCTCGACGCAGTCGGCTGGGCTGCCGTACTCCCTCAAATGCTCGCGGCACTCGGGGCGCTGTTTGCGATTGCGGGCGTTGGCAGTGTCGTGTCCAGCCTGGCGCAGCGCTGGATCCCGCTCGACAACCCGTTTGTAGTCGTGACGACTTACGCCGTCGGCATGGCCGTATTCACGATGATCATGGGCAACGCGTTCGCCGCCTTTCCCGTGATGACAGCGGGGATCGGCCTGCCGCTTATCGTTCAGAAGTTCGGCGGCGACCCTGCCGTCATGGCCTCGATCGGGATGCTCTCGGGATATTGTGGCACACTGATGACTCCGATGGCGGCGAACTTCAACATCGTGCCGACTGCCCTGCTCGAGCTCCCGGATGAGAATGCCGTGATCAAAGTCCAGATTCCGACCGCGCTCATGCTGCTTGGAGCGAACATTCTGCTCATGAACTTTCTCGTTTTCCGCCGCTGATGCCTGCCTCCGCATCTCTCACTCCGGCGCTCGCCCGAACGTTCGCGCGGGTCGCCCTGTCTCACGTGACACAGGAATACCCGAACAAGCTCGATCACGTGCTGAACAAGCGGGTCGATCTCAAGACGCCGAGCGAGCTGCATCCGGTCTTCTTCGGCAGCTTCGACTGGCATTCGTGCGTGCACGGATACTGGCTTCTGGCGACTCTGCTGCGGCTCTTTCCCGAGATACGCGAGGCTGGAAAGATCGAAGAGCTGCTCGACCATCAGCTCACGGCCGCGAAAGTGAGAGCGGAAGTCAGATATCTGGGCCAACCGTTGCGCGCGACGTTCGAGCGGCCATACGGCTGGGCGTGGCTGCTGATGTTGTCGGCAGAGCTGAATCGACATGCGAGCAAGAATGGAAAGCGCTGGAGTGACGCGCTCGCGCCGCTCGCTGACGTGTTCACTCGGCGCTTCCTCGATTTCCTTCCGAGGGCGACTTACCCGACTCGCGTAGGGACTCACTTCAACAGCGCCTTCGCCATCGCTCTTGTGCTCGAGTACGCGGAGGTCGCGAGCAACGACGCTCTTCGGAAAGCCCTGGTCAAAAAGGCCCGCGCCTGGTACTCGAAGGATTCGGACTGCCAGGCGTGGGAGCCGGGCGGAGATGATTTTCTGTCTTCGGCTCTGATGGAAGCCGAGTGCATGCGCAGGGTGTTGAAGGCGAGCGATTTCTCGGGATGGGTTGATCGGTTTCTTCCAAGGCTTGCGGTGCGGGAGCCGGCGACCTTGTTCACGCCAGCCATCGTGAGCGATCGCACCGATGGCAAGATCGCCCACCTTGACGGGTTGAATCTGAGCCGCGCCTGGTGCTGGCGCTCGATCGCGGCGACGTGGCCCGTGAGCGATGCACGCCGAGGAATAGCGCTCGAGGCGGCAGAGATACATTTCGCCGCCAGCCTTCCACACGTTGCGGGCGACTACATGGGAGCGCATTGGCTGGCTACGTTTGCCCTGCTGGCCCTGCTCTAACGTGAGCCTCGCGTGAAGGAGCCAACCGAATCAAGAGCGCGCGCCACGGCGGATGATGCTGCAAGCCCCATGGGCGACGCCACGAGGAGCACGGCGCTGGTCGCGCTTTTCATCGGAATAGCCGCGATCGCGGGTGGATATGCCGCGGCGTTCATCAGTGGTGGCACGCCGGTATGGGCGGCCTGGCTCCTCGCTCTTGGAATTCGGGTTTCACTCGCCGCCATCATGATCCTTGGCGCCGCACGCGGACGACGCGGGATCGGGCCGCTCAAACTTCCGTTCGCCTTCGTCGCCCTGGTATTGGTGATTGGCTTCGGCGCGGCGCTGGCGCTGCCGGCCACTGAAGGTCCCCTCAGCACGCTCTGGCTCGGATTGCCGGCGCGAGCCGCGATAGTGATCTACGGGGTGGGACTGCTCCCTATCGTCGTGCTGCCTATCGCCTATGCATTGACGTTCGAGACGCAGACGCTGAGCGCCGAAGATGTCGAGCGCGTGCGTGCACTGGCTCGCGAGAATCAAGCGGCCATTGAGAGCGGCGCGACAGAGCCGATGGACAACCAGCGTCGCGGATGATTCAAACCGCAAGCGTGAGTGCGCTCCTCCAGGTCGCTTTACCGAATGCCGTTCGACCCGCTGTCGTAGCAGTCGGCATTCTTTACTTCGCTGTGGTCCTCGGCATCAGCGTCTGGGCGGCGCGGAGAACACGAACAGCGAGAGATTTTTTTGTCGCCGGAAAGGGAATCGGGCTCGTCGCGCTCACCGTTGCTTCGGTGTCAGTGTCCGTTTCCGGGTTTGCATTCATCGGCGGCCCGGGGTTCATCTATGCCGTCGGCCTGGGCGCGATGTACATCGTGCTTCCCGCCGCCGTCACGAACGTCATGGGCGCGTGGGTCCTGGCGAAGCGCATGCGGCTCCTCGGTGAAGCTCGCTCTCTCATAACGATCCCCGACGCGATCGGCGTCCGCTATCGCTCGCGGGCCGCGCAGGGATTGTCGGCCGTCGCGATTCTGGTCGGGATTGTGGGATACATGGCGACGAACGCGTTGGCGATGGGAGTCGTGATCAATTCCATCTTTGGAGTGGGCCTCGGCTGGGGAATCTGGATCGGAATGGGTGTGACGCTCGCGTATTCCGCATCGGGCGGCATTCTCGCCGGCATCTACAACGATGTCTTTCAGGGAACCCTGATGGCACTGGCATCGGTGCTGGTTTTCATTTTTGTGCTTCAATTCGGCGGCGGGCTGGGTGAGATCTCACGCACGATACTCGCGCACGACCCCGCGTTTCTTGGCCCCTGGGGGAAGCTCACTCCATTAGCGGCGCTTTCGTTCTTCTTCGTGTTTTCGATGGGCTCACTCGGCCAACCGCAGGCTGTGCACAAGTACTACATGCTGCGTGATCCTTTGCAGCTCAAATGGTATCCGCTGCTCAAGACGCTCGGTCTGGTGCTCGTGCTCCTATTGTACTTCAGTGTCGGGGTTGGAGTGAAAGCGTTCGTGCTGAGCGGTCGTCTGGCTCCGCTGGCGAGCCCCGATCAGGCGACACCCGCTCTGCTGCTCAGTGTCACGCCGATAATTCTCGCTGCACTGGTCTTCTCGGGCGTCGCGGCCGCGACCATGAGCGCGGCAAACTCGTTCATAAATATTGGCGCCGCGGTGGTCACGCATGATTTGCCGGTAGCTTTCGGTCGGCGCGTGAAAAACGAATTGCGATGGGGAAGAACCGTGACGGTTTTGATCGCCATCGCGGCCGCAATCACTGCGCAGCGGTCGGGGACGATGGTGGCATTCCTCGGAATTTTCGGGTGGGGCTTGTTCGCCTCGACGCTGGTACCAGCGCTGGCGGTTGGACTCAACTGGCAGGGCGCCACGCGTGCGGGAGCTATGGCGTCGATCGCAACGGGACTGATCGTCACGCTCGCGCTCGAAACCGTTGCTTACTGGAAGGTCTTCACATTCCCCGCGGGCGTGACTGCGTCGGCGGTCGCAATGGTGTCTTCGTTTCTGGTGTTTTTCGTCGTGTCGTGGCTCACGCGACGCAACGCGCCGACCGAGATAGACCCCGACGTGAGGCTGGTGATGGAGCTCTGATCACTCCGTCGCGGACTTCTTCGCCTTCTGATTCTCCACCACACGGACGCTTTTGATGTTCACGAACTCGTGGATGCCGAACTCGCCGAGCTCGCGGCCGAATCCCGAGTTCTTGACACCGCCAAAGGGCAGCCGAGCGTCAGATACGACCATGCCGTTGATGAAGAGAAGTCCCGACTCGATCTCGGCGATGAGCTGATTCCGCTCGGCGTCGTCGCGGGTCCACGCCGATGCGCCAAGCCCGAAGGTGGTGCCGTTGGCGATGCGGATCGCGTCGGTGAGATCGTTCGCCTTGAAAACTGACGCAACCGGCCCGAACAGCTCTTCGCTCGCCGCGGGCGCGCCGGGTGGGATGTCGGTGAGAACGGTGGGAGCGTAAAAGTATCCTTCGCGATCGAGTTTTTTCCCGCCCGTGGCAACCTTTGCTCCCGCGGCGACAGATGCCCTCACTTGCTGATCGAGCTGGTCGCGAATCGCCGCCGTCGCCTGTGGTCCGAGCTCGGTCTTTTCATCCATCGGGTCTCCGATCTGCACCGCGGAAACGCCCGCGACGAATCTTTTGAGGAATTCGTCGTAGACCTTCGCGTGGACTATGAATCTCTTGGCAGCGATGCACGACTGGCCGTTGTTGATCATCCGCGCCGCCACCGCCGTCGAGACCGCGTTTTCCAGATCGGCGCTCGGCATCACCACGAATGGGTCGCTGCCGCCGAGCTCGATGACCGACTTCTTGAGATTCTTGCCGGCGGCACTGGCGACCGATCGACCAGCTCCTTCGCTGCCGGTGAGCGTGACGGCGGCGACGCGACGGTCGGCGATGATTCCCTCAACCAGGTCTGAGCCGATGAGGAGAGTCTGAAAAACGCCATCGGCGAATCCTGCGCGGCGAAAAATGTCTTCGATAGCCAGAGCGCACTGTGGAACATTCGACGCGTGCTTGAGGATGCCGACATTGCCAGCCATGAGAGCCGGAGCCGCAAAACGGAAAACCTGCCAGAAAGGAAAATTCCACGGCATGATTGCAAGCACGACTCCGACAGGCTGAAATGCGACCCAGCTCTTGCCGCCTTCCATCTCGACAGGTTGGTCGGCGAGAAACCGCTCCGCGTTGTCGGCGTAGTAGCGGCACGCGGTGGCGCACTTCTCGGCTTCGGCGATGGCGGTGTTGATGGGTTTCCCCATCTCGAGCGTCATGAGCTGTCCAAGCTGGCGCGATTCCGCCGTGAGGATTGCGGCGGCCTTGCGCATGTGGATTGCGCGGTCGGCGAAGGATGTGCGGCGGTGCTGGCGATACGCTGCCACACCTCGATCCAGTGCCTCGCTGACTTTCGCCGCTGAGTACGCCTCGAAAGTGCGAATGGTCTTTCCGATCGCGGGGTTTGTAGTCGATATGCTCATGATCAAACGCTTCGCTTCACTTAGCGTGCCCGGGAATCACGTTCTGCGCGGTGACCGCAGAGGGAAGAGAGAAACAAGACGGCGAAGAACCGTTTGAGGCTCTTCTGATTTACATTGTTGTCCTATGCCCAAGAACAAAGTCTGCGCACTGGTCCTTTCACTTTTCATGCTCGCCGCTTTCGACGCGGAATGCGGACAATCGCAGGTAAGTTCCGTACAAAGCCTCACTGTGCCCCCGCCGATTCGTCGCGAGTTCAGGGGAGTGTGGATCGCGTCGGTGGAGAACATCGACTGGCCTTCGCAGCCCGGGCTTTCGACGCAGGAACAGAAGGACGAGCTGGTGGGAATGCTCGATCGGGCCGTAGCTCTCCGATTGAATGCCGTGATTCTGCAGGTGCGTCCAGCCGCTGACGCGATGTATGCGTCACCGTACGAGCCATGGTCTGAGTACTTGACCGGGCGAATGGGCAGAGCACCCAACCCCTGGTACGATCCGCTCGAATTCGCGGTGACCGAAGCCCACAGGCGCGGGCTCGAGCTGCATGCGTGGTTCAATCCCTATCGCGCGCGTCATCCGTCGTCGCGATCGGCGCCAGCGCCGAATCACATCAGCGTTACGCACCCCGAGCTGGTGAAGAAGTACGGAAGCATGCTGTGGATGGATCCGGGTGAGCCGGAAGTTCGCGACGAGACGATCCGCGTGGTGCTCGACGTTGTCCAGCGGTACGACATCGATGGCGTTCACATCGACGACTACTTCTATCCGTACAAGGAGAAGGACCGTCGCGGAAGGACCATCGAGTTCCCGGACGCGAGCAGCTTTCGGAAATATCTCAGATCCGGGGGAACACTTTCGAGGGATGATTGGCGCCGGGCCAACGTCGACAGTCTCATTTACCAGGTTTACATCCGGATCAAGGCTGCAAAGCCGTGGGTGAAATTCGGCATCAGCCCATTTGGAGTGTGGCGTCCAGGGAATCCTCCGCAGATTGGAGGCTTTGATTCCTACGCCGAGCTTTACGGCGACTCGAGAAAGTGGCTCGTAAATGGATGGGCGGACTATTTCACGCCGCAGCTCTATTGGCCCACCACGCGTCCCGACCTGAGCTACTCCGTTCTGCTGCAATGGTGGGTCGAGCAAAATGCAAAGGGCAGGCATATCTGGCCGGGCAACTACCTCGACAAAGTCACCGGCACCCAAACCGGATGGCCCGCGCAGGAGCTGCTCGATCAGATCTCGATCACGCGCGCGCAGCGCGGAGCGACAGGGAATGTCTTCTTCAGCATGCGCTCGTTCATGTTCGGAAGAGACAGCCTGCCCGAGAAACTGGTGGCCGGTCCGTACGCGAGCAGAACGCTGGTGCCGGCATCCACCTGGCTTGACAGCATTCCGCCTCTTTCACCGATTGTGCGCGTTGGTCGCGATGCCGTAACCGGCGCGAGCAATGTGTCGCTCCAACCTCAGGGCGCGGAAGCTACGTGGTTGTGGCTGATCAGGACGCGAGTTGGAACGGACTGGACGACTGAAGTTCTACCAGGACTCCAACGCTTCTACATGATTCCGCGGGTTGCTGGCGGCGTTTCGGCGGATGAAATCGCGGTGTCGGCCGTCGATCGAAACGGCAACGAGAGCGCGCCAGTCATGCTGGGATTGGCGTCCTCTCCCTGAAACAAAACTCCGCGCTGAGCGTGATGCTCAGCGCGGAGAGGGTCGCACAACAGCTGGTGAGGATCCGCTCAATTCACCGTGATCTGCTGGATCATGCCGTGCGCGAAGTGTGGCTTCCCATCCTTTGCATCTGGCACGAAGCAGATTAGCGCGTAGTTGCCCGGAGTAAAATCAGCCGTGAAATACCCGGACAGTCCGTGCTCGAGGCCGGACATGCCGCCCAGCGCCTTTCCGGGGGGTGGACCGTCCATCTTCTCGATCCACTTCATGAAGTCTCCGACACTGGTCCCGGGAGCCAGCTGTACCAACTCGATTTCGTGTGGTTGCTGCGCCGCGTTGTAAACGCGAATGGTGCGCGTTCCGGCGCGAATCGGAGACGAGAGCTTGAAGGCATAGTCGGCGAGTGTCGCGGTGACGTCAGCCCGAGGCTTTGTAGCAGCCGGACCGTTGTCACGCGCTACCCGTAGTGACCGCACCATTCCCTTCATGAAATGGGGCGGTCCGCCGATATCGACGAAGCAGATCAGGGCGTAGTTGCCCGGCTCGAGCATCACCGTCGCGTTCGACTCGAGGCCGGGGTCGGGAGCATTCGGGCCACCCACTTGTTTCACCCAGGCGGGAGGCGGTCCCGGATTGGCCAGAGCAGCGCGGAGAGCATCTATCGTTTTTCCATCCGCCAGCTTCAACAACTGCATGTGATGAAGCGCGGGCCCCTTGTTCAGGAATCTGAACTCTGTGAGACCAGCCGGGATGACGTCAGGAGCGTCGAACTTGAAATCCTCGCCCGTAACCCGAACGACATGCGCCTTAACAACGGGTGCTGAGACGCCTGCTGATGACATGGCGCGCGATGGAGCCGCCGCGAAAGCGAGGCCGAATGAAAGTGTTGCGACTGCTACTGATCCCGCGATGAGACCGACGGTCTTCACAGATGCCATGAACGAACCTCTCCGTTGACGAGTACAGGCGATGAGCGAGCCACATTGTGCCGCTACTATCGTCGGCTGTCAACAGGAGACCGCGGCCTACTTGTCCTCGTGCTTGAGGGAAGCGGAGTTGATGCAATAGCGCTGGTGCGTCGGCCCGGGACCGTCGTCGAATACATGTCCCAGGTGGGCATCACATTTCGCGCAGAGAACTTCCGTACGCCGCATGAAAAGGCTCTTGTCCGATTCAGTGCGGACGTTCTCACCCGCAACCGGCTCGGTGAAGCTGGGCCAACCGGTGCCGGAGTCAAACTTGGCGTCGGAATCGAAAAGAGGCGCTCCACAGCAGACGCAGGTGTAGGTCCCCGGCTTCTTGCTGTCGTGGTACTCGCCGGTAAACGCGCGCTCGGTGCCCTTCTGGCGCGCGATCCGGTACTGCTCCGGGGTGAGCTCCTTGCGCCATTCTTCATCGCTCTTCTTGATCTTGTCGCTCATCGTGTCGCTCTCTGACAATCAAATAGGTGTGATTTCACCGTCAACGCATTGGTGATTTGCGTCGCCTAAGCGGTACGTCAAAAATACACCGCGTGTGGAATATCGGTGTGCAGCATCCTAGCTTCTGCCTAACCGTATGGAACGCCGATCGAGAGCCACGCGAAGCACGATTGTACTCCTGGCGACAGCCGTTGCGGGCTGCGTCCATGGCCCGGGCAGCCTCCGTCAGGAGCGCCGCCTCGGCTACTGGGAAGCGCTGGCCGAGCTGGTTCCGGCGGAGGCTATCGTATCCGCCCGCACACCTTCCGAAAAGGAGTTTGCCGAAGCTCTGGGGAATCTCATGTCCGGCGATCTGGAAAAGGCGGAGCAGCGCTTCGGAACGCTGCGTCGTACGGCAACAGACTCCGTCATCCGCGCCGGCTCGAGGGTGATCTACACGGCGACGCTCCAGTATCAGGAGAAGTGGGGGGAGCTGGCGGCGCTCAAGAACGAGCCATCGCAGTCAAAGGCGGATCGCACCGACAAGGCGAGCATTGAGCTGTGGGCCGAGGCGTTCAGGAACATTCCGCCGAAGACGTTCACCTTTCGTTCGGCATCGGCTCGTCTGCCCATGTCGGTGTCAACGGTGGGGACTCCCCTCGTTCCCGTCAGAATCGGCGGCAAGGTCTACAACTTCTGGCTGGATACGGGCTCGAGCCTGACCATGCTCGCCTCGGATGTCGCCCGCGATCTCAACATCGCTCCGATCGCGTCCGACACCCTGGAGATCGTCACCAGCACAGGCAGGGTGAGGGCAAATCCGGCGCTGATTCCTCAGCTCGAGATCGGCCAACTGGTGGTTCGGAACGCGCCAGCGATGGTTGTCGAGGAAACGAGGATGGAAATGAGCGAGCCAAGGCCGATCGAGCCGACCAAGCACGTGAAGATCGACGGCATCATCGGCTTCGACATCATCCGACAGCTGGATCTCGAGGTGGACTACGGCGACAACAGCCTGCGCCTTCGCAATCCGGCGACATCGAGACCGGACACCGAACGCAACATGTTCTGGGTCGGTATTCCGGTCGTGAGACTAACCAGCGCCGATGGAATCCCACTGCACTTCGGCCTGGACACAGGGGCGCAGCTGACGTTCGTGACGGAGACGCTTCTCGACAGACTCGACCTCGTCGCGGCGCGGATAGAGAGCCGGCGAGTCGGCGGTCTTGGCGGCGAGATATCTGTTCGCGCCCCGGTGCTACCGGATCTGCGGGTGTTCGTGCGTGGATTCCCAATTCTGTTCATGGGTGCGGTGGTCCGCGCCCCGGTCTATCAGATCCTGGCCGCCCTCGATGGGGTGCTGGGAGGAGACGTCTGGAACAGCGGGGTCGTGCGGATCGACATGACAAACGGCGTTTTCGCGATACGGAGACCCCGCCCCAACTAGGAAAAAATGTTAGCTTGCTAGCTAACATGTCTCGATCAGAGTATCTACCGATAGAATTCGCGGTCACACCGCGCTTCGATGTCTTCTACGCGCTGTACTCGCTCACGAGCAGCGTTCCAACTCAGGTCGATCCCTGGAAGTCGAAAGCTCTAGCCCGACTGCCGCGGGATTTTGAGCGCGTGGCAAAACGTGTCGCGCCGCTTCCGATTTTCTGGCCACTGTTGGCGGACGCCATCCAAAACGTGTCGGGCGAGGTGACGTTCGAGGAAGTCCTCTCGACCATTCGCGAAATGCCAGTGGAGGTTCTACAGAGGAATATCCTTTCGGGAATCTTCCACGACCAGACCACAGTAGACTCGCTCGTCACGCGCGAAATGAGTTTGAAGCAGGTGCTGACCGACCATGGGTTACCGGGTGCCGAGCTGCTAGGTCATTTCGGGCTGCGGCCATATAGCCAGAGCTCGCACTCGGCAAACGCGATTACAATGCTGCTCTCCAAGCCGAAGGTTTTCCGCGACGAGCTGGCGCTGGTGCTTCAGAAATTCTGGCAAAGCGGATTCCGGCAAGACTGGTCAGCGCTCGAGACTGGCCTGCGCGCCGAATCGTTTCGTATGAGGGATCTTCGTGAAGAGGGCTCCGCCGGGGATCTCGGACGCGCGCTGAATCTTCCGGTCGCGTTCGATGACGACGCCAGGGAGATTCGCCCGAAGACCGGCTTGTCGATCGGCTACGACCGCGTCGATCGATGCTACGTGATTCCGTCCGCGTTCAATGCCCGGCGATGGTGGGCGAAATACGAGACGAAAGCGCAGCGGGTTACTCTCTATCTTCCGATCACTACCGAGCCGAGGGCTCCCAACACGGTTGCGGAGGATGATCGCAAGCCTAGCGAACTCCCAGCCAAGAATCATCACGCAATAGCCGCCGAGCATCCCGCAATAAACGCCGAATCGGTTTTTCGAGCCCTGGGGGACACGACGCGATACGCGATAGCGTCGATACTTGCTCGCACGCCCACGACTTCGGCTGACCTCGCCCGGAGTCTCAAGGTTTCCAAGCCGACGATAACCCATCACGTGCATGCGCTCCGATCAGCCGGGCTGATTGCGGAAACGCCGAGTGGGGGATCGACCAAGCTTACCCTGAACAGGGATACAGTTGCGGCCCTGTCTGGCGCGGCGGTCGAGCAGTTATTCTCGTCTACCGGCGACCTGGCGCTGGACACGACCCGGAAGCGGCGGAACAGCTAGGTCCGCGACCGCCGCCCCCCCCTACCAGCTCCCTCCCCGACCGCCAACAGCCCGGACCCCCTAAATCAGGGGTTTGGCCAGGCAACCAAGTCAAAAAGAATCTTTTAAACCCTTTTGCCGTATTGTGAGTCTAAGAAGATAAGAGGCCGGACTGTTGTCTCTCCTGGCGCAGGATGAGTGCTACTGGTCGAGCTTGTAGGACGGGTGGGCCACCAGTAGCCAGCCCCGTACCCCAAAAGGGTACGGGGTTTTTTCTTGGCCTATCGTGTGACCGGNNGTGTCCATGATCGCAAGCCATCGCCGGCCGTCGCGGCGCCACATTGTGACGTACCGGCCGTGACCGCTTTCCTTTCCGGCGTCGGCGCCCGTGCGGTTTACGACCCAGTACCTACCGGTGGTCGAGCCGATCTCGCCGCCGCGAAAGACGTAGGCATCGGTGGGCTCCCAATTGAGAATCGTCGTAGTGTCGGAGATGCCCGGCAGATCGAACTTCCGGATCTCGTCGAATCCTTTGACCATGTTGCCGCGGTAGCGAATGCGAATCGCGTCGGGCGCATAAAAAGACATCCACCCATCGATCCCCCGAGCGTGCGTCGCGACGGCAAAATCCCGGTCGGCCGCCATCAGTGAGCTCTCTGTGGCGTCGCTCGGGGAGTCGCCGGTGTTGACCGACACCGTGCACGCTGTCACCAGCGAACCAAGCGCGAGAATGACGAACGGTCGCTTCATGGGTGCATCTCCTCTTGTTGTTTGCCGCGGTCCGTGCCTCGCCGAGCGGTGTGCTGGCTGACGAGCTCCGGACAAAACAAATAGCAGTGGCTTCGCACGTCCGCCACCACTTTCACCACTTTGTCACCTTGTATAGGTTTGCGGTTCGCGGCGGAACAGTCGCGCGCCTCATTCTGCTGGAGCGCAAATGGCGGAAGTGTTCGGGCAGGAGCTGCTCGCGGGAAAAAATGCGATCGTCACCGGAGGCGGAAGCGGCATCAACTTCGCCATTGCTCGTCGCTTCGCAACCCACGGCGCCAAGGTCGCGCTGATAGGGCGAACGAAGGAAAAGCTCGATTCCGCCGCCGACGAGATACGCAAAGCCGGCGGCACCGCTTCGGGTCACCCCGCCGATGTGCGCGACTACGATGCTCTCGCCGCGGCGATAAAATCGGCGCGCGAGACGCACGGAGAAATCGATCTCGTCGTGTGTGGGGCGGCGGGCAATTTTCCAGCGCCGGTGCTCGGGATGTCGGCGAACGGATTCAAGGCCGTCGTTGATATCGACCTGCTGGGCACGTTCAACACGTGCCGAGCGGTGTTCGAGCATCTCAGGCGGCCGGGCGCGTCGATCATCAACATCTCGGCCATGCAGGCGTTCACTCCGATGCCGATGCAGGCGCATGTCTGCGCGGCAAAGGCGGGAGTGGACATGCTCACCAAATGCCTCGCGATCGAGTGGGGCCCGGACGGTGTGCGCGTCAACTCGATCGCTCCCGGGGCGGTCGACGACACTGAAGGAATGAAGCGACTAGCGCCGACGCCCGAAATAAAGAAACAGGTCGTGCGGGGCATTCCTCTCAAGCGTTTCGCCACCAAGGACGAAATCGCGGATCTCGCACTGTTCCTGTCCAGCGATGCGGCCAGCTTCATCACAGGCGCCGTAGTCGTCTGCGACGGCGGACAATCGCTGGCCGGACTCGGCATCAGCATGATGGCCGCGATGCAGCCGCGCACGTGAGCGAGATCCGCCGCCTCGCCGTCTTCTGTGGATCAAATCCCGGCGCGCGCCCCGAGTACGTGCAGGCAGCGCGTTCCCTCGGCAAGCTGTTGTGTGAGCGGGGAATTGGAGTTGTCTACGGAGGATCGAGCGTCGGACTGATGGCTGCACTTGCGGACACCATGCTCGACGACCTCGGCGACATCATTGGCGTGATTCCTCGCATGCTCGTCGAGCGCGAGGTGGCGAACCGCGCGCTGACTGATCTGCGCGTTGTGGAATCAATGCATGAGCGAAAAGCGTTGATGGCCGAGCTGGCCGACGGGTTTGTCGCGCTACCCGGCGGAATCGGAACGCTGGAGGAGTTCTTCGAGATCTGGACGTGGGCCCAGCTCGGCATGCACGACAAGCCGTGCGCGTTGCTGAATGTCGCCGGTTATTTCGATCCGCTGCTCGAGTTTCTCGATCGCGCGGTAGAGGAGAAATTCGTGCGCGAAGTGCATCGGAAGATGGTGATCGTGGAGAGCGATCCCGTGGCACTGCTGTCGCGATTCGAGGCCTACGAGCCTCCGCGTGTAGTGAAATGGATCAATGCGGGGACGATCTAGCACCTCGATTCGCGTCGACTGGCATCTCTGTACGGGTCGGTGAGGGTGTCCTCTACGGCTCCAGGCTCTCGCTCGTGGCGCCACCGATCTGCAACGCGCGCCCGGGCGTCTCTCGCATCGCTAGGTCATACCGATCTCTCTGTCGCTCGTGGGTTGTCGCCTGCGAGCACACCATCACCTTCCTGTACAGGGTCGTAAGTGCGCTGGAAGTGAGACCTAGATCGCCGGCGTTGATCCTTCGCAGTCGCAGCCACGAGAACCCGCTCCGACGGACCGGCGCGATGATTTCGATCACAAGGAGCTGACGGCGAGCGATCAACTCCAGGTGAGCTCGTCGATGGAGCGCGGCCAATCCTGCTTGAGCAGGCGCGAGAGGGCCCGGTCCGCGAGGAGCTTGCCGTCGGTCTGGCAGCGCGGACAATAGTTGGTCTCGTTGTCGGCGTAGCGGATTCGCTGGACCGGAGTGCCGCACACCGGGCACGGTTTGCGGAACTTTCCGTGAACGGCCATGTCGTCCCGAAACGCGGTCACCTTCGCGGGGAAATCCCCTGCCGATTCTTTCCGAAGCCGGTCGGTCCACTCGATGAGCGTGGTGCGCGTCGCGTCGAACAGCCGCGCGATCTCTTCGTCGCTGAGACGCCGGGTGTGCTTGACGGGTGACAGCCTGGCTCGATGGAGTATCTCGTCCGAGTAGGCGTTGCCGATGCCGCTGAATAGTCTTGGGTCAGTGAGAGATCGCTTTAGCGTGTGATTCTCCTGAACCAGCCGTTCGGTAAAATGAGCGAGATCGGCATCGAGTACCTCGAGGCCGCCTCGTTCGAACTGCTCGAGCGACTGCTCCTCGCGCACTAGCCAGAGCGAGGCCCGTCGTTTCGAGCCGGCTTCCGTGAGTATGAGAGTGCCGTTGGGAAAATCGAAAGCAGCGAGCCCGATCTTCCCAGGCACCTTCGCACCCGTGGGCACCCAGCGAAGACGGCCGGCAATCATTAGATGAATGACGAGGAAGAGATCGCCTTCGAGCTCCACGACAATGCGCTTTCCAATTCTCCGCACGCCGACGACCCGTTTCCCGTTTGCCGCGCTGATCGGCGGATCTACTGAACGGAGCAGAAACGGCTTGGGGATACGCGTGCGCTCGAGCGGCTGTCCCACAAGACGTGATTGGAGCGCTTCGATATAGACGGTTATGTCCGGTATCTCAGGCATTTCTGCTAACGCGAATCAGTGGTGCGCGGCCATTGCGGCCAGCAGATAGCTCAGATTTGCGGTCCCATCCATGATTGGTTCATTCGTCGAGTAATCTCCGACGTCGTCGTGATAGACGATGAATCCAGTATTGAATAACGCGTATTCGTCGGGGTCGTGCAGGCTGATGCCGAGGAGATTCCTGTAGATAGAGGAATAGACGGGGCCGTCCAGCAACGCGCCCGTCAGCTCGACGTGCATCTCTTTTGCGACGACGGAATGCGGATCGCGCGCGAAGACTCCGTCGTGTGGAAGGCCGATCACCATCGAGACCCCCCACGGATTCGCCCCGAACAGCCAGTCGAGCGCGGCCTGCTCGTACTCCCGAAACTGGTTGTCGCCTGTCATGTGGCGATACAGATACGCCTGCGTCGCGAAGGAGGCCATCAGGTTGTTCGAGCACCAGATGAACGGAATCCCGATCCGGAATCCGTTGTCGGCGCGACTCACGACCGCAGCCAAGCCCTTCCTGTAATATTCAGCGACAATTTTCCGATCGGCCGCATTTGCGTTGCGCCAGATCTCGTTGTGTCCGTTGTTGTGCCACGGATACCACTGGTAATGTTTCGCAGTGTCTGCACCCATCCACGGAGTGACGGGCTCGCGCGACGCATAGTCGAGCGCATCGCGGAGATAGGTTCGGTCGTGCGTGAGCGCGTAGAGCTCCGCCGCGGCGAGCTCCATGTCGTCGACCCAGTTGTCTTCCTCGTAATAGTAGGGAGCGCGGCCAGGCGCCCCCTGGCAGACGCCGGGGAATTTCTTCCCGACGGCATAGGCCGACAAAGCTCTTTGGTGCAGCTTGCCGGCTAAGATCGGATCACGCTTCCGATATATCGACGCCGCGATGGCGAATGCTGAAGCATACTTGCCCGCGGTAGATGCGAGCCCGCTCGACCTGTTCTTGTACTTGAAGAGTCCCTGCGGCCTTCCGGTGCAGGGATAGACCGGCCTCTCGTTTCCCTTTCCCCAGCCGTAGTCCGCCGAATCGGTGGTGGGAAGATCCCAGTAGGCGTGATCGCGGTCGTCGCCAAGCTGATTGTACATCTCCGAATCGGACGGGAACATGCGCACGAGCCACTCGAGCCCGTGGCGAGCCTCGTCCAGCACGTCGGGAATGCCATTGCTCCCGGGGAGCCCGCGCGAATCGAAGCGATCCGCAAAAGAGGCCGGGTGATCTCGGTACGCCATCAGCATTACAAACGTCGCATTGGCTGATGTCATCACGTATTGCAGGTAGTCCGATGCATCCGCCCAGCCGCCGGTCACGGGAACGAATTTGCCGGCGCGCGCTGAGTCGTCGACCACGATACCGTCGCGTGTGTGAACCACCGTCTTGAAGAGCGGATTGAACCCTGAGCGCTGCTCGCGCATGTAGTAGAGGAGGGTATCGGCTGCGCCGGCGTAGGCGTTGTCCCTGATGCGAACGATCGGAGAGGTTACACCAGCCGCTGCTACCCGATACTCACCAGGCTTCCTGATCGACGAGAAGTCCAGTCTGTAGTTGCTGACACAGGGGCCAAACGCCTTGGCGGAAGCGGCCAGCTTCCTCAAGACTATTTTGCCCGAGCCATCAACTACGACGAAATCGCTGACCTCAAGACGTTCCAGCGCGCATAGAACTGCGATCTTGGGAGCGTCGGGCAGATAGCCGAGCTGATTGATACGGATTGCAGCCGTCGTTGGGGAGGCGGTGCCGACTTGCAACAGTGTGAGAATCTGAATGAACGGCATGGGCAGACAGAACCCTTACCGAACGCCGGACTTTTGCGCGGCCTCAGCACGCCACCAGCGATCGAGTGCGCTGTGATCGGAGCTAGCGAGTCCGAGTTGCGTCGGCAACGCTGCTTGCAGAGTGTTCGGGTCGCGGTTCAACTGTGCGAGTGCACGAAGTCCCGTGATGCCGGCCCGCCGGTACACTGTATCGACGATAAGCGCGCCCGTCGCGTAGAAGGCGTCCGTCTGGTCCTCGGGTGTCCCGTTCGGAATGTCGTAGCTAAGGACTTGACCGAGCGTAAGTGTGGGATGCGCGACCTGAATTTGACGAAGACGCGCATATATCTCCTGAGGAGTGCGACCACGCGAGCCGCCGAGCCATGTCGCTACACCTTCGGCAAAGAGGCTACTTCGGCTGGGGAAGGTCGGACCGAGGATCGCATGAACCAGCTCATGCACGTAGCCCTCGCCGATTCCGGGATTACCCGCGAGTACGATTCCGCCCCGAAGGCCTCGTCCGCCGCGCCCCCGATCAGCGGATGCCTCAGGAAAGAAGTCGACTCCGATGGCGCGCAGGGCTTCTTCCATCGACCCAGCAACGTACATATCCAGGTGATTGGCCGGCACATGAAAAAGGGCTACAACTGAGTCGACGAAAGTCGAGGCATAAGAAATCTTCGCAGGATTGGGATGCTGTCCCGGCGCGTACCAGAATGTCACCTGCCCCTTCGAGCGGCGCTCCCAACCGTGCGTCAACCGCGGCAGCGCGCCTGACAATCTGAACCGAAATGGCGCCCCCGATTCGCGAACCGCATAGAGCCGCTGGAACGCCAAGGGCGAGATGTGGCCGCCGGTGCTATCTGCCCTGGCATACAACACCCTGACGACGTAGACGCTGTCACCGGGCCCGTCGGACGCGACGCCTACAATTGTCGCTGGAAAGCCCTGGTAGACGTCCGTTGTCAGGTCGCCAACGTTGCGGTCGAAATCTGTCGCCGCGCTCCAGAGTCCACGACTTCGCGCCGACGAATCAGGATTCGCGAGATATGCACGTACGAGTCGAACGACATCTCCAACGTCCGTGAACGTAGTGTCGATGCCGAAGCTTACGCTCACCGTCGGCGGCGCCACTTGAGTATGCGCTTCGTCGGTGATGACAAATGTGGCCAACACGAGAGCTGTGACAACGAGGCGCCGGAATCGGAGTACGTGTCGGCTCAGAATTGCGATCATGGATGTCATTGAGTGGGTATCAGTCTACGTGACCTCACGGAAGCGAATCAAGTACTCGGCGTTTTGCAAATGGATCGATGTCGAAGGCGACCGCCCTACCCTTACCAGATATCGCTCCCCGCACCGTCGAGAGTGCGTCGTAGTAATCGAGATACTTGAATGAGGAGATCTTTCCTCCGATGAATTCGTATTTGGTTACGGCTTCCCACCACTGCGCGATCTCGTCGCTGACTCCAACATAGATGTAGGGAGAGAACGATTCCGCGTCCTCCCAGTTGTCGGCGTAATAAATCCCGCGAACACCTCGGTGTGCAGGATGCGGGGTCACGACTCCCTCGAGGGAAGCGAGGAGCACTGCGTCCTGGACGATCAGGCTCGTGTTGGCGTGATCCTTATGGATGCTGTGAGACCAATGAGTGATGATGTAGGTCGGCTTGACCGTGCGGATCACGTCGGCGACGTATCTGCGAGCGGCTTCATCATTGGGGATCTCTCCGTCGCGATATGGCGCGAAGATCGTCTCGGCGCCGATTACCGAATCCGCGGCGAGCGCCTCGCGGCGCTTCTGCGCTCCGTACACGCCGGGCGAGAGTCGAGGATTGCCGCCTTCGCCGAGCGTCATCTGGAGAATAACCACGCGGTCGCCGAGCTTGTGCTGCTTGATGAGCACGGCACCGGCGGTGAGCTCCATATCGCCGGCGTGGGCACCGATGGCGAGAATTGTCCTCGCCGGGACTGTCGATGCTTGCGCATGAATCTGTCGCGGTGGCGCGAAAAGAGCGCCGGCGACGGCAAACAATAAACCTGCGCCTCGGACAATCATTGGATCAAATGTGGTTGGCTCAAAGGGCGCGCGCAAAGTATTGATATGCGGCCTCGATGTGAGGTCGCCGGATGTATTCGCCACCCAATCGCCGGCCACCTTCGAGCGCGATCACCACCAGCCGCGAAGTGATTCGGCGTATCTCGGGGTCAGCTAATCCCAACCGGCCCGCGCGCTCGAGCAGCTTTTCACTGGGTGCTCCAATCAGCTCGGACGCTCGGCGAGCGCATTCATCGTCGTATACGAGACCCGTGACAAATACCACCGGCGCGGCCAGCGCATCGGGCTCGATCGTATCAGCCGATCTCAACTCGAAAAACTCCTTGGGACGCACCTCGGGGAAGAGCGTGGATAAATGGAAGAGCCAGTCGTCCCTGTTTATCGCGGGCTCGTGAATCCACTCACGAAACGCCCGATAGCCCGGCCCGCCGCCGCGCATTGCGATCGCGTCGAGCGCAAAGCGAAGATATCGCTCGACGTGGCTGGCTTCATCGTAAATGATGCCTGTCCGCGAAGGATCGAGAGTCCTCCAGAGATGAGCGCGGTAGCTCGCCCACCCGGTCGGCTTGCGCGCGTACTGCCGTGAGTTGGCGAACAGCGCGACCACAATTGGCGCGAGACTATTGAGCAACCGCCACCTGGATTTGGGATCCTCTCCCCGCTCGAGATTAATCTGGAGCGCCGCGGTCTGTCGCATCATCTGCACGCCCGACGGTCCGATGGAATCGAAGTACCGTGTCATGCCGGTGTAGCGTTCGCGCTGAAGCTGGAGCGGTACGGCATCGATCGCGTTGAACGGGTCGACTCCGCGCGCGAGCAGCTCGATTCCGGCACTCGACATCGCATCGCGGAGCATTTTCACCAGCCTCTGCGTCGAGTCGATGCCCTCTGAGGCAGTCGGCTTGGGAGCCGTGCTGATCTCTATCTGTCCGCCAGGCTCGAACGAGATGTACGCTCCATCCGCTACTTTCCAGGACGACGGATCGCTGCCGTTCGACTGCTCATGCCAACCTTCACGCTGTCCAATGAGCGACAGCACATCGGCCGTCGAAGTGCGCGCGTCGTTTGTGGCGAGCGCGCGTGTGCGGGTTGTCTTGTGAACTGGAATCAGCTCCAGCTCGAGCCCGATCGCATGGGGATTTGCGGATCTGATCGGAGCGAGTAGTCGCTGCTGGACATCCTCCAACAGCTCCGCCTCTGAGAGGCTCACGAGGCTGGCTCAGCCCTCCGCGCGGGCAAGCGTCAGAGCGAAAGAGCCATCGTCGGCCGGCATCCATTTCTCGATCGATAGGCCCGACGCCGAGAGGATGTCCTCCAGGATCGGCCGGTCGTACTTGTAACTCAGCTCCGTCCGGATGCTTTCACCCTTCTCGAACGAGATCTCGCCGATCTCCGGAATCGTCACGGTGTGCGTTCTGCGCGCGATCAAGTGCATCTCCACCCGGTGGTGCTCGCTACTATAGAATGCGTTGTGCTCGTAGTCACTCACGGGGAAATTCGCGTTGAGCTCGCGGTTTAGTCGCTCGAGAACATTCAAGTTGAAAGCAGCGGTAACACCCTGGGAATCGTTGTACGCCCGATTTATGACCGCTGGATCCTTGATCAGATCAGCACCCAGCAAGAAGCGGTCGGTCGGGCCCATCTCGCCCGCGATGTGCGACAGCAGTCGGATTGCCTCCTCGCGCGAGAAATTTCCGATCGTGCTCCCGAGGAAAGCAACGAGCGTCGGACTCGCGACCGGCGGCAGCGCGAAGGGCTCGGTGATGTCGGAGACAACCGGCATGATCTGAACGTCTACATAGTCGGCGCGCAACTGGATGGCAGTGGCTTTCAGAAAGTCCTTGCTGACGTCGATCGGGACGTAGCACTCCGCGCATCCACTCGAGCGCATCTCGTCGAGAATTATGTGCGTCTTGGTCGCGCTGCCGGCTCCCAGCTCGACGAGGGAGCACGGCCGCACCGCCGCGATGATCTCGGCGATCCGCTGCTCCAGCAGCGATCGCTCCGCGCGCGTCAGATAATACTCGGGGAGCTGAGTGATCTCCTCGAACAGCTCGGAGCCGTGCTCGTCGTAGAAGTACTTGGGCGAGAGCTGCTTCGGCGATCTCGCGAGTCCATGGCGCACGTCGCGCACCATCGGCTGGTGCGGGCGGTGTACCGTGTAGGGCGGAGTGCCGCCGACGATGTCGGAAAGACGATTGTCGTTCTTCATCCGTCCTGCGCGCAGCGGAATCCGCTGAAGATCTGCCGCCTAATCGGGTAGTCCCAGTTCCTGAAGGTGCTGCGGATGGCGCCCGGCCGTGTGGCCCACGAGCCGCCTCTCAGGACTTTGTATTCGGGACCGAAGAACTCTTCCGAGTATTCCTTGTACGGAAAGCTCTGAAAGCCGGGATAGCCGTTGAAGTCGCTCGATGTCCATTCCCACACGTCGCCGATCATTCCATAGCAGCCGAGCGGGGAAACATTGCGATCGTAGGTGCCAAGCGGTGCGGTGTCGAAGGCGAGCTGGTCGATGTTTGCGGATCGCGCATCGGCTGGGGAGTCACCCCAGGGGAAGTTCTGTGCGTGCTTCGTCGATGGATTCCAGGACGCCGCGGTTTCCCACTCGAATTCGCTCGGAAGCCGCTTACCGGCCCAGGTCGCGAACGCTTCTGCTTCGTAGTAGCAGACGTGGCACACCGGACGCGTGGGATCGAGCGGACGCTCGACGTCCATCGAGCGGGTACTCCATCCATCGCCTGTTCTGCTCCAGTACTTGGGAGCCGCCGCCCCGGTCTCTGCCAGCCACCGCTGGCCGCCGTTGGACCAGAATTCTGTTCGCTCGTACCCCTTTTCCCTGACGAACTCCAGGTATTGCGCGTTGGAGACAGGGAACCGATCGATCAGGAATGGAGGCAGATCGATCAGATGCTCCGGCCGCTCGTTGTCGTAGGCCGCGCTCCGGTCTTGTGTCCCGATCGAAATGTTTCCGCCGCCGAATGACACCATCTCGGGCCAGGCGGGCGAGCGCGCGGCGAACGAAATCTGTCTCGGAGCGCGATAAGGCTTCCCCTTCTTCAGCTGCAACGTCTGAAGAATCGTCTCGTTGTGCTGGTACTCGTGCTGAAGAACCATGTTGTAGACATAACCATCACGCAGCAGCGGATTCTCCTCGTCGAACTCCACCGAGTCGAGGCGATCAATAACGCGACCGCGGATCTCCCGGAGCCGCTTCGTCATCTCCGCCAGAGTCGGAAGCGCGAGCGAGGCGCGAGTCGCACGGGGATGCTCGAACGGGTTGTACAAGCCCGGCATCTCGGAGAACTCGATCGGGCCGTCGAGATTCTGCGTGAGCCAGAGCTCCTCGAAGTGCGCGATGTGTCCGACGTCCCAGATGATGGGACTCATGAGCGGATCGTGCTGGTGATGCAGATCCTCGTCCGACAGCACGGAGATGAGCAACAGCGTTCTTCCGCGCGCCTCGGTCAGGAGGTCCGCGATTTCCTGCTTTGAGGGAGGAGCAGAGGAGGGTGCGGGTATTGTGAGGCGGGAGGCGGTCATGGAAGGAGAAACGCGGTCCGGCAACAAATTCAATGATACTGCCGTCCCCGAAACTTGCCAGCCGGGGCCGGGGCCGGCTACACTCCTGTCGCAGCGTCCTCATCCGGAACACACACGAATGGCCGAGCAGAGAATTGCAATCGTTACAGGCGGCAACCGCGGAATTGGCCTGGAGATAAGTCGGCAGCTCGCGGGGCTCGGCATCAAGGTAATTCTGGGATCACGCGACGCTGCGAGAGGAGTTGCCGCGGCGGGAGAGCTGGCTGCCGCGGGACTGCCCGTCGAAGCACGTCAGCTCGACGTATCCAGCGCCAAGAGCATCAGCGAGTGCATGAGCTGGGTGCGCCGCGATGTGGGTCGTCTCGACATCCTGGTTAACAACGCCGGGATCATGATCGAGGAGGGCGATGCCGATCCGCTGGAAGAGCTCGAGATGATTCGCGAGACGATGCAGACCAACGTCTACGGTCCCTTTCTGCTGTCGCGCCTTGCGACCCCGATCATGAAGAGCCGCCGTTACGGGCGAATCGTCAATCTCTCGAGCGGCATGGGCTCGCTCATTGAAATGGGCGCAGGATACATTGCGTACAGGTTGTCAAAAGGCGGCATCAACATCGTGACTCGAGTGATTGCGGCCGAAACGGAAGGAATGGGAATTCTGGTGAATTCAGTCGACCCTGGATGGGTGCGGACAGCAATGGGCGGGCAAGGCGCCACTCGCAGCGTTGAGAAGGGCGCAGAGACAGCGGTATGGCTCGCAACCCTGCCTGACAACGGTCCAACGGGCTCGTTTTTCCGCGATCGCAAACCGATAGCGTGGTAGAATTGCACTCGTCATTGTTCGCGAATAGGTTTTCGGTCGACGCGTAACATGGCGAATCCCAGCGAAATTCCAGTCGGCCTATCGGGTCGTCACAGCCCGTTGATCGGCTTCTTCGAGCGAGTGCCCATCATAGCAGGTGGCGCGGTAGCCATCCTCGGCGCCGCGGCGCTGGTGGGTTGGGCGTTGGATATTCCCGCCGTCATCACGCCCACGACGGGCGGATATCCGATACTTCCGCTGATGGCGGTGTGCTTCGTTCTGGCGGGTGGCGCGCTGACGATGGCGGCGCGTCGGCATCGGACTGCAACCATCGATGCGATTCAGCAAACTCTCGCCGCGCTAGTCGCCACGATCGCCGGGCTCACACTGTACGAGTATCTTCGCGGCAGCGAATCCGGGTTTGACCTGTTGCTGTTCGGGGACAAAATCAGGCAGGTCTCGAATCATCCTCCCGGCCGCATCGCGATAAATAGCGCCGGCAGCCTCCTGCTCTTCGCGCTCGCGCTCCTCTCGATCCCCCACGATCAACGCAGGCAGGATCTCCGCTCGCAGATGTTTGCGACGCCGGCTCTTCTCATCGCGCTGCTTGCGATCCTCGGCTATCTCTTCGGTGTCAAAGGGATGTACAGCCTGTCACAATCGTCGGGCATGGCGCTGTGGACGGCGATCGGGCAGTTGATACTCGGCGTCGGAATTCTCGTCACGGTGAGAGATCGCGGCGTCACGGTGCTCCTCCTGGACGACGGCGCAGCGGGCGTGCTGACACGGAGACTTCTGCCGGCCGCTCTGCTCGCGCCCATCCTGCTTGGTGTCATCAGGATACTGGGTGAGCCCTCCGGCTTCTACGAGTCGGAATTCGGTGTGTCGCTGTTCGCGGTCGCCAGCATCATGACGTTCGTCGGGCTGGTGCTCTGGTCGGCCCGGGTTCTTCGCAACACCGACAAGGAGCGCGTCGATCTGCTCGCACTCGAGCAGCAGGCGCGCGCCCACGCGGAGAAAGCCCGGAGCGAAGCCGAAGCCGCGCGCGCGGAGGCCGAGCGAGCGAACAACAGCAAGACGGATTTCCTCGCCGTGATGTCGCACGAGCTGCGCACTCCGCTCACCGCGATCATGGGGTATGAGGAGCTGCTGTCCGATGGCATCACGGGCCCGGTGACGGAGCTTCAGCGGCAACAGCTCGGAAGAATCAACGCCAGCGCTCGCCACCTGCTCGGGCTCATAGACGAGATTCTGACATTCGCCCGCGTAGACGTCGGGCGCGAGCGCGTACGGTGGGAGTCGATGTCGGTCAATCACACCATTGCCGATTCGGCCGCGCTCGTCGAGCCAATGGCCGCGGCGAAGAGTATCCATTTCATCGTCGATCTGCTCGAGGAGGATCAGGCCATCCAGACTGACGGCACGAAGCTGCGGCAGATGCTCGTCAACCTTCTTTCCAACGGCATCAAGTTCACGGAGAACGGCGAAGTCAGGGTCAGCTGCGCCGTGCGCGATGGAGTTCTCGAGGTGAGCATCGCGGACACTGGTGTCGGCATTCCAGCCGAGAATATCGAGGAAGTGTTCGAATTGTTCTGGCAAGCCGAGCAGACCGCCACGAGGAAAACGGGCGGCACCGGATTAGGACTGAGCGTGACCCGCAAGCTCGCGCGCCTGCTTGGCGGCGACGTGACTGTCGCGAGCAGGGTGGGAATGGGTACGACGTTTCTGCTGACACTACCGATGAAGGCACCGGCAGGCGCGACGATTCGCCGCCGCGACACACCAACGACACCAACGGGTTCTGTTCGCGCGCTTCACATCTAGGACGACCGTTCTCCTCCGTGGTGCGAACCTTGTAGCTCGCTCGGGCATGAGATCAACGCCCGATCAGCAGGATCCAGATTGGCCGCGCTACCCCGAAACGATTCTCAGTTTCTCGACCAAGCCGGCGGTGGAAATCGATCTGCGTGAAATACCATCCGAGCGCGCGATCGCGGACTTGACCGCGGCGGGGTTCGGACGACCGTTCGCGATACTGACTGCATTCGATCCTCGCGGGCGGGATCTCTCACGGGGGGAGAACGAGAGACAGCGGCGCGAGCTCGATGCGCTGCTTACGGCCGAGGGATATGAGTTCGCGCACGTGGACGCGTGCTCACCCGATCGAGCGCACTGCGAGAGCAGCGTCGCGGTGGTAATGTCGCAGAAGAAGGCGATCGAGCTGGCACGCGAGCTGGAACAGGTCGCGATTTTCTGGTTTGACGGGAAGCTGTTCTGGATCCTCGGCGTCATCGTGGAGGCGGATCCTCTCATGTTGCCGCGCAGCTCGCGAAAATCTTAATTGCAAACTGCCCGGAGCCATCAGCTTACAAGCCGACAGCCCCGGGCAGGTAGTCTTCAGTTGCAGTTAGAAAACTCAGATCAGCGGTTTGTACCTATATCCGAACACCCCGCCCTTCGCCGACGTGATCTTGAACGCCCCGGACTTCTTGGGTGCGACCGGTCCCACCGTCGCGGTCTCTGTCGAGATCACGGCCCCGCTCTTGTCGAGAAAATCGATGTTCACGGTGTAAGTCTTCGGCGTCGTCCCGCGGTTCTCGATCGTTCCACCCAGCATCGTCTGGTCCGGCCGGCGCGTGAAGTCGGTTACCACAAACTTCACCAGCGCATTCTCCGACTTGGCGTTGAAGTACACCAGCGAATCCGTGTAGATCTTTTGTAGCTTCTTGTCCTTCGTTCCTTTGTACAGACCCTGGTACGCGAAGGCGTACAGCAGCGGATTGTCGGGGTTGCTCGGATCGATCGCAACCAGCCGATCGATCAGCGGAAACGCCTTCGGGAATTCGTTGTTCTGGATGTACGTTGCAGCCAGATTGTTGATCGCATCGCGCGAGTAGGGATTCTGCGTGAGCGCGGCATCGAACAGCTTGATGGCGTCGGCCGGACGTATGTTGCGGGTCGCAACCACACCGGCGTGAACGAGAGAGATCTCTCCGTACTTGGATGGATTGGCGAGCATCGGCGCGTAAATCGTGGGTACGGATGCGCTGTCGCCAGCCTCCATGTACATGCGCGCCGCATTGTCAATCGCGTCGGCGAGGAGGAGATCATTGCTCGCCACCGCGATATAGTCCTGCCACGGCTTGATCGCTTCCTTCGCGGCGGCGCGCTTGGTGGCACCGGTTGCGGCATCTACTCTGTCGGAACTGGCCGATGCGATCTCGTACATCGTCTTCGTGCGAACATCCGCGTAGGTGGTGTCCGTCCCCGCGGCGGCGAGCGTCTGCTTCCAGTAATCGTTCGCGACTGCCCAGTTCTTCCGGGTTTGCGCAACCGAGCCGAGGACCGAATAGGCGTACGGCGCGTGACGGTCCAGCACCAGAGATCTCTTGGCCAGTGCTTCCGCCGAATCCAGCTGTCCCGCGTTCATCGCGGTGATTGCTCCGTTGAGCGCGTTGAGCCACGGCTTCTGCTGACGCCACGTTGTGATGGTCGCCACACACTCGGGCGAGGCCTTCTCGACAATCGAAAATGCGGAATCGGCAGCCACGTACAGGTCGATCGTGCCCGTGGGGTTCGTCGTCAGTCCGAGGGTGCTACGTGGCACGACGCTGGCAGCGTTCGGCTGCATCAGAAAAATGATGTACGCCTCGCCGCGCAGATAATTGCGCGCGGTCGGGTTGTCGTTGCCGTTGTCGGCGAGCCTCAGCACGTCCTGCAGGTCCTTCGTCGGATTTCCCTTGTCCAGGACCGAGAGGGCGCGCGTCATCGAGAACTGAGCCTTGGCGATGTCACCCTTCGTATTGGCGGTGGGATCGCAAGGCGACACAACCTGCGCCAAGAGCGGGGATGCGGCGGCGATGCCGATCGAAAAAGCGGCCGCAGTTCTGGTCACAAAAACTCTCATCAAGGATCTCCCTGATTTATGAATGAAAAAGACGGGGGGTTGAAAATACGTCCGATAATATACCCATCTGCAGCCAACGTTCCTCGCCTCGGGGCCGCTGCGGTCCTATCGTTCTTCGCGGGACTCGGGACCCACCGTCCCGGACGCCTTAGCGGCGCGCCCCGGCGGCTTCCTTTACCAATTCCAGCGCCCGCTGGACGTGCGCCTCGGTCGTATGAATGTTGCCGATCGCGATTCGGAGGGCATAACTCCCTCGAACCCGGGTGTGCGATAGGTAGACTTCGCGCCCCGCGACGACTTTGGCCAGCGTTCGGGAATTATGGTCGTCCAGCTCTCGCCCGCCAATGCCGGGCGGGCGGTGCCGGAACACCACAGTCGAAAAGGTTACCTCCGCCATTCGCTCGAGCTCGGGATCGTTGTCGATCCACTCGCCCAGCCGGCGGGCGATGCGAATGTGCTCCCTGATCATCGAGCGCAGGCCTTCCACGCCAAAGTTCCTGATCACGAACCAGAGCTTGAGCGCGCGGAAGCGGCGGCCCAGGGCGACGCCGTAATCCATCAGGTTCGCCACCCCTTCGCCTTCGCTCACAACCAGGTAGTCGGGAATGTGCTGGAACGCGCGCTTCAACAGGTCAGGCCGCCGCGTGTACATCACCGAGCAGTCCATCGGGGTGAACAGCCACTTATGCGGGTTCACCACCAGAGAGTCGGCCCGGTCGCATCCGTCCAGCACGTGCCGCATCTCGGGCAGAATCGCCGCGGTGCCTCCGTACGATGCATCGACGTGCAGCCAGATCCCATGCTCCTCACAAATCTCCGCAATAGCTGGAACGGGATCGATGGCGGTAGTCGAAGTGGTTCCCACCGTCGCGACGATGGCGAGGGGCACGCGTCCGGCGCGGCGATCGTTTTCGACGGCCGCGGCGAGCGCGGTCGCATCCATCCTCAGCGCCGAATCGGTAGGAATCTTTCTCAGCGACTCGAGGCCGAGGCCGAGTGTCATCACCGCCTTGTCGACGCTCGAGTGCGCCTCCTCCGAGCAGTAGATCACCACCTTCGGCAGATCCGCCCGCCCCGACATCCCCTCCTCGCGGATGCGAAGCTCGGGACGCATCTCCCGCGCGGCAGCGAGCGCGTAGAGCGTGTTCGACGATGCGGTGTCGGCGATCTCCCCGAACAGTCCCTCCGGCAGCCCGAGCATCTGCCGCAGCCAATCCAGAGTGAGGAACTCGAGCTCGGTCGCAGCCGGGCTCGTCCTCCAGAGCATGGCGTTGACGTTGAGCGCCGCGGTCAGGGCCTCGCCCAGCACTCCGGCGGCGGTGGAGGAATTCGCGAAGTAGGCCATGAACGCGGGATGATTCCAATGCGTCGTCGCGGGGACGATCAGCCTCTGGAAATCGCCGAGTATTTCATCCATCGACTCCCCGCGCTCGGGCGGGGATGGTGGGAGGGCGCGGCGCACATCGCCCGGTCGGACCGCCGATAGCACGGGCCATTTTTCGGGCGCGTCGAGGTAGTCCGCTATCCAGTCGATCACGGCATAACCGTGCTTCCGGAATTCGGCCGGGGACATGTCGGAGACCGGCGGCGCCGGGGAGGTCGGCTTCATCGTCACAAATATAGAGTTTCCACGCGCACGGGACGGGGTCGCCCACGGCCCGTATATTTGCGAAATGCCCCGCAATCCGATCGTGCTCGTCCACGGGTATTCCGACGATGGCGCCGCGTTCAAGGTTTGGGAGCGCATCCTCGGGCAGCGCGGCTACGACGTCGCGATGATCCACGCCTGCAGCTACCGGNNTACCGGTCGCTCACCAACGAAGTCACGATCAAGGACATCGCGGAAGGGTTCGACCGCGCGCTGCAGGTCAATTCCGGACTCAGCGCCGACGAGCCGTTCGATGCAATCGTGCATTCGACTGGAATGCTCGTGATACGAGCGTGGCTCACCGCCTACGCGGGTCGGCGCGATCGCCTCAAGCATCTCATCGGTCTCGCTCCCGCCACCTTCGGCTCGCCACTGGCGCACAAGGGCCGCAGCTGGCTCGGGGCGCTCTTCAAAGGAAACCGTCACCTCGGCCCCGATTTTCTCGAGGCCGGAGACAGAATTCTCGACGCGCTGGAGCTTGGCAGTCGCTTCACCTGGGATCTTGCTCACCTCGACCTCCTCGGCGGCGAGACCTTCTATGGTCCGACTCGGCGCACGCCCTACGTTTTCATCTTCTGCGGCAACCAGAGCTACGGCGGATTGCGCTCGCTGTTCAACGAGCCGGGATCGGACGGCACGGTACGATGGGCTTCATGTCCCCTCAATACGAGGAAGATCATCCTCGACCTCACGGTCGATCCAGAGCGCGAAGGGTCTGAGAAGCGGATGTCGATTGCCGACTGGAAAAACATGGACATCCCGCTCATCCCGATCGAAGGCAAGAACCATGGGACGATTCTATCCGATCCGGGAGACGACCTGGCTGATCTCGTTGACA
Organism: Gemmatimonadota bacterium; assembly: GCA_003131365.1. Lineage (GTDB taxonomy): Bacteria > Gemmatimonadota > Gemmatimonadetes > Gemmatimonadales > Gemmatimonadaceae > UBA4720. The sequence goes on from PKVB01000190.1 coordinate 38,369, forward strand.
GCGCGCTCCAGGTCTCCAGTGCCTCGACCTTCACGCAGTGGATCGACGACGCTACGAAAAAAACACGGGGCGCCCGCGCGAAGATCGACGAGTGGCAGCAGTTCGTGGTGCGCGTGGTCGATGAGCGCGGCGACCCGGTGCCGGACTACAACCTCCAGCTGTTCAAGCGTGCCAGCGGCGCGGGAGCGGACAACAGCATAAAACAGTTCAATCTCGACGTGCATACCTATAAAGGTGACTCGAGCCTCCGCTGCTTCCACGTCCGTCTCGCCGACCTCGACTACAAAAAGCTTCCCAACCTCTGGGTCCGGGTGATCGCGTCGTCCGGATCGCAGCTCGTTGGCTATCTGGGGTTTGGCAGCGAGAAACCGGCGGATGCACCCGCGCTTGACCGCGAGGCAAAATGGGATGGGACGCTCGACATATCCTCCCTCCCCTCCGACACGGGAATAAAATTCTTTTATCCGTTCACCACGACGCTGATCGAGCTGCGGCTCAATCGCGAACCGCTACCACTTACGGGCAAGAATGAAATCTGCTGGTTCTAGCGCGTTCGGCCGGAAGGCCGTCGCGCACCTCAGAAAGGTCGATCCTGCGATGGGCCAGGTCATCGACAAGGTCGGCAGTTACAAGGGGTGGCCGGCGAGCGTCGGCACTCATTTCGATGCCGTGTGCCGATCGATCGTTTTTCAGCAGCTATCGGGCAAAGCCGCGGGAACGATTCACGGACGCTTTCAGGGACTTTACGGGGGAAGAACGCCGCTACCGGCCGAGCTGGTATCGACATCCGACGAGCAGCTGCGCTCGATCGGATTGTCGCGCCAGAAATCCGCGTATCTTAAGGACCTTGGCGCCCGGGTTGCATTGGGAGAACTGTCGATCGAGACACTTCACGAGCTGAGCGACGAGGAAATCGTTTCGGCGCTGACGCAGGTCAAAGGCATCGGCCGGTGGACGGCGCAGATGTTCCTGATGTTCAGGCTCAGCCGGCCCGACGTATTACCCGACCTGGACCTGGGTGTACAGAAGGGCATTCAGAGGGCGTATCGCTTGCGTAAGCTTCCGACACCGGAACGAGTAAAAAAGATCGGCGCCAAGTGGGCGCCATATCGCACCGTAGGGTCGTGGTACATGTGGCGGCTTCTCGACACGCCGAAGCCCGTGCCTCGCTCGGGAGGCTAATTGCCGGACGCGCTTGCTTCAATCGCCGAACAGACTGCGCAATCACGCGCTTATGACGGTGCGCTGTCACGCTGTCGTGTCGTGCTCGCGGCGCTGTTCGGCGAGCCACACGGGCGAACGTTCGATGTAAAGTTCTGGGACGGCTCGGTCGATCGCGGGAGCAACCCGCACCCACCGTTCACGCTCGTGCTCAACCGGCCGGCGTCGCTCCGCCGAATGCTCCTTCCCCCGAACGAGCTCTCTATCGTCGAGTCCTATATCAGCGGAGACACGGAGATCGAGGGTAGCATGGAAGCCGCGTCCAACCTCGGTGAAACGATCGGCGACAGGCTCCGTTCGCCGCTCGCGGTCGCGCGTCTGGTTGGCCTCGTGCTGCGGCTCCCGGGCACGGCCGACGATGATCTAGCCGATGCGCGGTTCCCCGAGCGGGCGAGAAAGCTCGGGCCCCGGCACACTCCAGTGCGCGACGCCGCGGCGATTCACTTTCATTACGACATTGGAAACAACTTCTACAAGCTCTGGCTCGGCCGGCGGATGGTTTATTCGTGCGCGTACTTCCGCTCGCAGGAAGACTCGCTCGATGTCGCGCAGGGAGCGAAGCTCGATCTGATCTGCCGGAAGCTTCGTCTCAAGCCCGGCGAGCGCCTGCTCGACGTAGGCAGCGGCTGGGGCGGTCTCGTCATGCACGCTGCCGAGCACTATGGAGTGGATGCGACCGGCATCACTCTCAGTCCGAATCAGGCGGCCTTCGCAAAGGAGCGCATCGCGGAGGCGGGGCTCGCCGACCGGTGCCGCGTCGCGATCCGCGACTATCGCACACTCGCGGCCGCGGACAACTTCGACAAGATCGCCAGTGTCGGGATGGTCGAGCACGTCGGGCTCACTCATCTGCCGGTGTACTTCGAGTCCGTTTATCGCGCGCTCAAGCCAGGCGGATTGTTTCTGAATCATGGCATCGTCAGTCTCAGCGAACCGCGCCCGAGATCGACGGGTGAGAGGATTTTCCGGAAGTTCTGGCGGGCCGACGCGTTCATCGACACCTATGTGTTTCCGGACGGGAAGCTCACCGCGACCGACGATGTGATCGCCGCCGCGGAAGGAGTGGGGTTCGAAGTCCGCGATGTGGAGAGCCTGCGCGAACACTACGCGATGACTCTGAGGCACTGGGTGCGATCGCTGGAGGAGAAGAGCGACGAGGCGATTGCGCTCGTCGGAACTCACACTTTCCGCGTCTGGAGGCTTTACATGTCCGCCTCGGCGAACGCGTTCACCAAGGCGGCTATCAACATCATCCAGACCCTGCTGGCGAAGCCTGATGTGCAGGGGCATTCGAACATTCCCCTCACGCGTGACGACCTCTACGCCGACGGCTGAGTCACGCGAAGCGCTACTGTTGTAGATTGAGGGAGACATTCGCGCTGGAGAGAAGGCATGGCGGTCAAGGTTGTAGTCAAGCCGGACAGCAGGTACTTGCAGGAGCGCAGTGGTGCGTTCCGTCCGATCGAGAACCTCAGCATCACCGCGAGCACGCCGGCTTACCCCGCCGTTCTGCACCGAACCAGGCGCACGATGATTCTCGCCGATGACCATACGCACGCTGTCGTCGCTCTCGACAAGGACATGCTCGTCAGTCGAAACGACCACCTGTCCGTAGTGCTGATCGCCTACGCGGAGCCGACCGAGGCGACGTGGAAGGCGCTCGAGCAGCACATGGAGAGCGAGCGTTCCACAGCCGAGGCCGCGAGGGAAGCGAAGGGTCGGGCTCTGCTGGAGCGAAAGAGAGTAAAGGCCGAACAAATTCAGTAAGTAATGCGGGCCAGACGTCGCATGCTGGTTGGTCTCGCGTTCGCGAGCGCGCTGATCGGGTGCGCTGCGCCTCCACCACCACCGCCGCCACCGAAACCAGTGGTCGTCGGACCCCCGACCGATACCGTAAGGATTCCTTTGACGGATCTGCTCGCGCGGACGTATTACGGAAACGCCGGCGGCATATATCCCGGTGGAATCAACCAGCCCCCCGCTGACCACGATTCCGCCGCGCGTGCCCGGCGAAACTCGATCAAGCCCCTCGATGTGAATGGCGACGAGAGTCCGTTCGGGAAGTACGTGCTGCTCTCGATCGGAATGTCGAACGCGACACAGGAATGGTGCTCGCAGAGCTCGAGTCCGCCCTGCGCGCCGTGGACATTCATGGGGAAAGCGGCGGCGGATCCGGGTGTGAACCATTACACGATGGTGATCGTGAATGGCGCGGCGGACGGTCAGGATGCTCCGGCGTGGACATCGCCCACATCGCCCAGCTACGATCGCATCAAGGTTGCGCGTCTCGCGCCGCTCGGGTTGAGCGAGAATCAGGTGCAGGTGGTTTGGGTCAAGCTGGATGATCAGAAGCCTTCGGTATCGCTCGCTACAAAAGCGGACAGCGTTCATTCCGCCCCCGCCGACAGCGCCGATGCGAACATCCTCCTCGCGAATCTGGGCATGGTTCTACGCGCGCTTCGGGTCCGCTATCCGAATCTCCGCCTCGCGTTCTTATCGAGCCGCATCTATGGCGGGTATGCGACGACCGATCTGAACCCCGAACCGTACGCCTACGAAGGCGGCTTCTCGGTGAAGTGGGCGATCGAGTCGCAGATCAACGAGATGCGGGGGCTGCCGGCCAACCCGCGCGCGGGAACTCTCGACTACACGAAAAAGGCAGCGCCGTTGATATTGTGGGGACCATACATGTGGGCGGATGGTGCGACACCGCGCTCCGACGGGCTCGGGTGGGCGCGGGCTGACTTCGAGGAAGACGGCATGCATCCTTCACAGAGTGGTGAGACCAAGGTCAGTGAAAGGCTGCTCGATTTCTTCAAGAACTCACCTTACACCCGTTGCTGGTTTGTGACGAGTGGGTATTGTCTTTGATCGATGACAGAGAGGTTACACATGCCGTTAGTACAAATCGAAGACCTTCCGGATAGCGCTCGCACGTGGGTATTCGGCGCGGATCACGATCTCGATGAATCAGCCGCCGATCTTCTCCTTCGCGATGTCGATCGCTTTCTCTCGCAATGGCACGCGCACGGAGCGCCCCTCACCGCCGCCCGAGATTGGAAGTACGGCCGCTTTCTCACCATCGGGGTCGATCAGTCCACGGCTGGCGCATCGGGCTGTTCGATCGATGGACTCTTTCGTTCGCTCAGGGCGCTGGAGCCGAGATTGGGAGCTAGTCTTGTCACGAGCGGACTGATCTTCTATCGTGATGGGAAAGGTCGCGTTCAAGCGGTCAATCGCGACCGGTTCACGGAACTGAGCGCTGAAGGAAAGATCGGCACAGAGACTCAGGTCTTCGATCCGACCGTCACGACGTTGGGCGAATGGAGAGCGCGCTTCCAGCTCAACGCCGNNCGTGGCACGCGAAGCTGCTCGGGAAGAATCAGCCCGCGTGAACACTCACACGACGTACCTGACCTTCAATACGGAAAAGCGGCAGGAGATCATCGACATCACCGAAGAAGTCGAGAAGTGTCGGGCAGCGGCGGGAGTCACTGAAGGGATGGTTCTGGTGTCGGCGATGCACATCTCGGCGTCGGTGTTCGTGAACGATCACGAGCCCGGTTTGTGGAAGGACATTTTGGATTGGCTCGAGAACAGAATCGCGCCCTGGTCACCCGACGACTATCGCCACAACACCGGCACCGGCGAGGACAACGCGGCGGCGCATCTTCGGTCGCTGACGGTCGGTCACGAGGTGATCGTGCCCGTCACGGGGGGAAAACTCGATTTTGGTCCGTGGCAGCGCGTGTTTTACGGCGAATGGGACGGCCAGCGTCCCAAGCGCGTGCTGATCAAGGCAATGGGGGAGTAGCGTCGATCTTCTGGACCGCTTCCTCGGCGCCGATGAATCCAATGCGGCTGTGAGTCCCGTCGCAGAACGGTTTCATCACTGAGCCGCCGCACCGACAGAGCGAGATCCACGTTTTGCCTTCCGGCGAGCTTTTTCTTTTGCCCTCCGGAACGGAGATCGGATTGCCTTCGTGATCGATGAGATTCACGTCGCCGTACACTCTGTACGAGCCATTCTTGCGAACTTCAATCGTGATGTCTGCCATTCTTCTTCCTCATAAATGAGCGCTTAGTTCGATTTCGATTACGTTACCACGGCGCGGCGCGCTGTAAACCACTTGCGCCCCTCCCTTCCAACATACACCATCCACAAGACCCGTACGAAGAGCCGGCATGTCCTGTTATACCGACGCCTCGAATCCAAAGAACTACCATAAGGTTGTGGACTGCCAGTACGCATGTCCGGCTCACACCAATGTGCCGGAATACCTGCGACTGATAGCCCAGGGCCGCTATACCGAGTCCTACCTGCTCAACCGGGAATCCAACGTCTTCCCAGGCATCCTCGGCCGCACCTGCGACCGACCGTGCGAGCCGGCTTGCCGGCGCGGGAGAATAGATGGGAAGCCTGTCGCCATCTGCCGCCTGAAAAGAGTGGCGGCGGATCTGCGGGACGACATCCAGGAATACCTTCCCAAGGCGCCGGCAATCAGGAATGGAAAGCACGTCGCGCTCATCGGCGCCGGCCCGGCGTCGCTCACGGTCGCCAATGACCTCCTCCCGCTCGGCTACGAGGTCGTGATATACGAGAAGTATGCGCGCGCCGGTGGCCTGATGCGCTTCAACATCCCGGCCTTTCGCCTCCCTGAAAGCGTGCTCGACGAAGAGACGGGCTACATCATCGACATGGGCGCTGAGGTGCGGTACAACACGCCCGTCTCGAGCTTCAAGGAGCTGCTGAGCGTCAGCAACAACTTCGACGCGATCTTCGTCGGCAGCGGTGCACCAAAGGGGAAAGAGCTCGATATCCCGGGCCGCTGGGATGAGGGCGCGCGCGAGCGCATCCACATCGGCATCGAGTGGCTCGGCTCGGTACACTTCGGCCACATCGACAAGATCTCGCCGCGCGTCCTGATTATCGGCGTCGGCAACACCGCCATGGACTGCTGCCGCACCTCACGCCGGCTGGGCGGTATCGATACGAAGGTCGTGGCGAGGCGGTCGCGTCCGTACTTCAAGGCGTCGCCCTGGGAGCTGGAAGACGCCGACGAAGAGGGAATCCGCATCGTCGAGAATCACGCGCCAAAGCGCTTCGTCATCGAGAACGGGAAACTCGTCGGCATGGAGTTCGAACGGCTCCGCTGGACCAACGACAACAGCCGCCAGACGAGCACCGTGATCGACACTGTCATCATTCCTTGCGACGAAGTCATCCTCGCCATCGGACAGGACAATGCATTTCCCTGGATCGAGCGTGACATCGGCATCGCATTCGACGAGCACGGCATGCCCGTCATCAACAAGACCACTTTCGAATCCACGCGGCGCGGCGTGTTCTTCGGCGGCGACGCCGCATGGGGCCCGCAGAACATCATCTGGGCGGTCGAGCACGGCCACCAGGCGGCGATCTCGATACACCAGCACTGCCAGGGCCTGCCGGTCGACGAGCGCCCGCCCGAGGGAATGCATCTCGAGAGTACGAAGATGGGGCTGCACTCGTGGGCGTACTCGAACGACTTCAATCCGTCGGAGCGCTCGAAGATGAAGCACGCCGAGTTGGTCGAGCGCTTCTCGGCGATTGGCGTCGAAGTGGAGCTGGGCTTCACGCCCGAGCAGACGGCGACCGAAGTCGAGCGCTGCCTGAACTGCGACATCGAAACACATTTCGAGAACACACTCTGCATCGAGTGCGATGCCTGCGTCGATGTCTGCCCAGTGAGCTGTCTCACGATTACTCCCAACGCGGCGAACGAAATGGACCTGCGAGCGATGCTCACCGCGCCCGCGCAGAATATGACCCAGGACCTCTACGTGTCCGATGCGCTGCCGCAGACGAAGCGCGTGATGGTCAAGGACGAGGATATCTGTCTCCACTGCGGGCTGTGCGCCGAGCGTTGTCCGACGGCGGCGTGGGACATGAAGAAGTTCGCGCTGGTGCTGCCGTATGCGTTTGCACCGTCGGAACCGGCTTCGGCGGAAGTTGTATGAGCGGCGTCAACGACTTCGCATTCAGGATGGCCACCGTGAACGGCACGGGCTCGGCCAGCGCCAACAGCCTGCTCATGCAGACGATCTTTCGCATGGGCATCCCAGTCACGGGAAAAAACATCTTCCCGTCAAACATCCAGGGGCTGCCGACGTTCTACGACATTCGGGTCAGCAAAGACGGATACACGGCGCGGCCCCAGGAGATGGATCTGGTCGTCACGCTCAACCCGAGCACGTACGCCAAGGACGTCGCATCGGTGAGGAAGGGCGGGTATCTCCTCTACGATTCGTCGTGGCCGCTCGAGCCCGACCTGGTGCGGGAAGGCATCACGATCCTCGGCATCCCCTTCGGGAAGATATGCGTCGAGAACTTCGAGGGTGATCGGAATCGCACATTGCTTCGCAATATCGTCTATTCAGGCGCGCTGGCCGCGTTTCTGAGCATGGACATGGAGGTCGTCGGTCAGATGTTGACCGAGAAGTTCTCGAAGAAGAAGGGGCTGCTCGACGCGAATCGTCGTGCCATCCAGTTGGGTTTCGACTACGCCAAGTCGCACTTCGAGTGTCCGCTGCCGTTTCATCTAGATCACATGGATGCCACCGGCGACTCGATCATCATCGACGGCAACTCTGCGGCCGCGCTCGGCGCCGTCTATGCCGGTGCAACGGTTGGCGCCTGGTATCCGATCACGCCGTCGACGTCGCTAATGGAAGCGTTCACGTCGTTCTGCAAGAAGTTCAGGACCGAGCCGGAAACCGGCTTGGCCAGGTACTGCATCATCCAGGCGGAAGACGAGTTGTCGGCGGCGGGCATCGCGATCGGAGCCGGGTGGGCCGGCGCGCGCGCCTTCACGAACACGGCGGGACCGGGCATCTCGCTGATGCAGGAGTTC